>JAQGMZ010000149.1 GCA_028292045.1 Polaromonas sp.
CCTGCACCGTCAGGCTGGCGAACCAGCCGCCGTCGGTGAAATGGCGCCCCTCCTGGAACACCACCCGGCTGAAGGTCTGCGGTGAGGAATACTGGTAACCGACCCAGTCGTCGGGCGAGGTGTTGGCGCCGTCGTAGGTGTCGTACTGGGTTGCCCAGTCGGTGCTGCCGGCCGGCGGCATGACGCCGTCGCGGATGATCTCCAGGTTGCGCGAGCCGCCGCCCAGGGGCGCCGTGACCTTGGCGATCACGCTGCCCAGGGCTGTCAGGTTTTGCCCAGACGCGATGGAGAACAACTGGCTGGCCGATGTACCGCCGCCAGGCGTCGGGTTGATGACCGTGACCTGCGCCGTCCCGACAGCAGCGATGTCGGTTGCCGGTATGGCGGCCGACAGGCGGGTGGCGCTGACAAAGGTAGTGGGCCGGTCGCTTCCGTTCCAGCGCACCCTGGAGCCAGTTGTGCCGGAAACAAAGTTCGAACCGTTCACGGTCAGGGCAAACGCCGGGCCGCCAGCCACGGCGCTCACCGGCGACAACGACGCCAGCGCAGGAACCGGATTGCCCGGCACGGGCGTGCTGCTGACTGTGAAGGTCTGGGCAACCGATGTTCCCCCGCCCGGCGCCGGCGTCGCCACGGTGACCTGGGCAGTGCCGGCGGCCTGCAGGTCGCTGGCCGGAATGGCTGCGGTGAGTTGCGAGGCGCTCATGTAGGTGGTGGTTCGTTTCACGCCGTTCCAGCGCACTTCCGAGGCCGGGACAAAACCGGTGCCGGTCACGCTCAAGGTGAAGGCAGCGGCGCCCGTTGCGGCACCGGTCGGCGAAATCGACGATAAAACCGGCACCGGGTTATTTGACGGCGGCGGCGCGGCGCCGATGGAAAAAGCCAATGACAGGGACGTGCCGCCGCCAGGGGCCGCGTTGAACACGGACACCTGGGCAGACCCGGCGGCCGCGATGTCGCCGGCACCGATCGCGGCGCTCAGCTGCGTGGGGCTGACATAGGTGGTCACCCGGTTTGCGCCGTTCCAGCGCACGACAGACCCGTTCACAAAGTTCGATCCATTGACCAGCAGCGAAAAGCCGGTCCCGCCCGCCGTCGCGCTGGCCGGTGCGATGGACGACAGGACCGGCGACGGGTTGTTCGCCTGGTTGCCCAGTTGAATGATCCTGGCGGTGGAAGGCACGCCGTTCCTCAACAAATAGACCATGTAAAACCCGGGAGGCACGGTCGTGTCGTTGGGCGCAACGACATTGATGCCGCCTGCAGCCTGCGTCACGTTGGCAGAGCGGAAAAACCCCTGGTGCATGTTGTTGGTATGCGTGACCGACGGAAGCGCCACCCAGCTCACGCCGTTGACCGAGGCGGCGTCGGGCGTTCCCATGAAAAAGCTTTGCCCCTTGCCCACTGCGGCGGGCGCCGATGCAATGGACGGGCGGGCGCCGGCAAACAGGTAGGGGGGCGAGTAAATCTCGGTCTGGGTGATGTTATTGCCGCCGGCGACCAGCACGCGCGCGTCAGGCAGCAGCACGGCGGTGGAGTGGTAAATGCGTGCCATTGTGCCCGCCGCCATGACGCTCCACGCCTCGGTGGCCGGGTTCCACATCTCGGCAGTCAGCACCGGCATGCCCGTGCTGCCGTTGTTGAAACCGGGCCCCCGCGTACCGCCGACTGCCAGCACTTTCCCGTCGGGCAGCATGACTGCATTGAGCGACCTGCGGGCAGCGCTCATGGAGCCCACGGCGCGCCACACCGGCGTGGTTGCATTCAGGTCGATGACTTCAGCCGTGTTGGTAGGCGGGTCGCTTCCGCCGACCATCAGGATTTTTCCAGGTTCGTACATGGCCGCGCTGCCGTAGTCGCGCATGGCGTTGAACGTGCGGTTGCCCACATTGGTCCAGGCGCCCGCCCCGCTGGTGTTCAGGTACCGGGTGACCACCTCGGGACCGGCATTGAAAACGGAACCGTTGGGCGCCAGAAACATGTACGGGTAGATGGGCAGCGTCAGTTGCGCGGCTGTCAGGTCGCGCCAGGTCCCGGTGGCCGACTGCCAGACCTGCGGCAAGGGATTGGTGCCGTTGGGGGTGTCGATCGCCCCGGAGACGACCAGCACATCGCCATTGGGCAGGCCGGTGGCGGTGGGGTACCACCTGCCCAGATTCATTTGCGCCTGCCGCGTCCAGGTATTGTTTGCCGGGTTGTAGATGGCGGACTCGGGCAGTCCCACCCAGTTGTCGATATGGCCTCCGGCCACGAAAAGCCTGCCGTCGGGCAGGAAGGTATGCGCGCTGCAAAACGGATCGAACCCGATCCGCGCCAGGGAAGTCACGCTACCGGAGGCCGGGTTCCAGACGCGGGGGTCGTCGCCGTTGACCCCATCGCCCGGCCAGACCATGACGGTCGAGTCGGCAAGCACGTGGATGTGCGTGGGGAAGTAAGGCAGGTTCGGCCCGTTTTGCCATTGCCCGCCTGCCTGCGGCGTTTGCGCCAGCGCCCAGGGCGCCGTCAATGCGCACAGGGCCAGGGCCAGCCGCAAGAGCAGCCGGCCCGTCAAACTGATTTGATTTTTCATGATCGGGCTCATTGCAGTGGGCGCAGAACAAAAATGCGGCGGGCTGCATGGTGGTCCACATGCTCATCGGTTTCCCCATGGGGATGGGCACCGGCTTGTCCGTCGTAGCCCATGACGACAATGTCGCCCCGCCTGTTGATGCTCAGCGCATCGGTCATCACCAGCCCCGGCACGGCGACCAGTGTGTTGAGGTCCAGCATGCCGGTCGATGCAGTCCAGACAAAAGCGCGGTCCCCGCTGGTGCTGCTAGAGGTGCCCACCACCTCGCCCCGGCTGTTGACATCCCGCGCGCGGGTATCGACTCCGCCGGGAAGCACGCCCAGGTCCTGGGGAGCGCCGCCGCCCGCAGGCCACAGCACGCCCCGCGCACGGTTCAAAAACTCGCCCACGCCGATCGCCACCCCGACCATGGTGCCGTTTTCACTGATGCTGACCGCCTCGCTGTGCCTGAAGCCGGGCAATGGGGCCAGGCTGACCATGCCGCCCTTCTGCGGCCACACCACGGCCGTCCTGACCGCGTCGCCGGACACGCCGACCACATCGCCCCGGTCATTGAGGTCAAGGGCGCGGGCCGTCTGATTGCCGGCGCTCTGCAGCAGGCGGACGGCTCCCTGCCGGGTCCACCACACGGCCTGGACGCCGGCGGTCCCGCTGGCATACCCGGCCGCCTCGCCAAGCTCGTTGATGGCGTAGGCCACGCCGCCCGTCCCGCCCGGGGGCAGCGCCAGCTCTTGCAGCCCCGCCCTGCGGACGGCGCGGAAAGGCCGCATGGCGACACTGGTGTTGTAGGCCCCCGCCACTTCGCCCTGGTCGTTGATGCCGTACAGAACGCTGTTGCCCGCGCCCTGGTTGCCCACCACATCCTCGACCGCGTTGTTGGGAAAAAACACCAGCGCCGACGAGGCCCTTCGGCGGTCCCTTTGAAACCCGCCGGCAACTTCATTGGCGGAGTTCATGCTGCGAATCACCGTGGTCGCGCCCGGGTTGTCCAGCCTTGCGTATTCGATGGCGGTATAACCTGCCCGGGGTTGCGCCATCAATGGCGAGGCATGCAGGCAGGCGGCAACCCCTGCCATCCATGCCAGCTTGCAGCAGCCAGTGCTGAAGCTTGGGGCACGCGGCAGGCAAGCAGCCTGGAGTAAGTTCACCATGGCGGACCTTTCAGCAGACTGTCGGCTGCCTTGAATACCTGGCTGGCAAGAATCAATGCTCACGCATTCATCCCCTGGTAAACAGCTGACTTCAGCGGGTTCTGCCCTGAGCCCGAATACTGATGCCGCCTTGCCTGAACCGCAGCGCAAGCCCGGTTGAAAATTGTTCGCAGGCCGTTTCCAGTCTCACGACAACCTTGTCCCGGGCTGTTTACGTTCACAAATCTTAATTATTAAAATCAATGCGCCCCGTGCTGCAAACCATAAGTTGATACTTTAATGATTTGATACATCCCTAGCGATTGACCCTGCAATTCTGGAAGGTCTTGCCAGTCAAGCGAGCCGGGCGAACCCGGGCACGGAAAACACCTCAATCCTTGCCTACCCTGCCGCGCAGTTCCTTGGTGGCCGAGCGCTGGCTTTTGCTTTCCAGCCGGCGCTGTTTGGAACCGTAGGTGGGTTTGGTGGCGCGGCGGGTTTTGGGCGGATTGGATACGCCGTCGATGACCTGCTGCAGCCGGGCCAACGCATCGGCCCGGTTCATGTCCTGGGTGCGGTGCTGCTGCGCCTTGAGCACCAGCACGCCTTCCTGCGTGATGCGGCTGTCGCTCAACGCCAGCAGGCGCTCCTTGATCTCGTCGGGAAGCGACGAGGCCGCGATGTCAAACCGCAGATGCACCGCGCTGGACACCTTGTTGACGTTTTGCCCACCCGCGCCCTGCGCCCGGATGGCACTGAGCTCGACTTCACGCGCATCAATGGGAAATTTTTTCACGGCTTGCCATTCGGCTTCATCCAGGGCTTGTCAGTTGCAACCGCCCCAGTGTAAGAGCCTAGGCCGTGGCCGCGCCCGGCACATGGCCGCCGCCCAGAAAAAGCCGCTCGATGTTCGGGTCGGCCAGCAACTCGGACGCCTTCTTGTGCAGCACCAGCTGGCCCGACTCCAGCGCAATCGCGTCGTCGGCCATCTTCAAGGCGCTTTTCACGTTCTGCTCGACCATCAGCACCGTCGTGCCCTGCGCGGCCAGCTTTTGCAGCAGCTTGAACACATCCTGCACCACCAGCGGCGACAGGCCGATGGACGGCTCGTCAATGAGAAGCACCTTGGGCCGGAGCAGCAGCGCCCGGCCGACTTCAAGCTGCTTTTGCTCGCCGCCCGACAGCGCCGAGGCCATCGAGTGCATGCGTTCCTTGACGCGCGGAAAAAATTCCAGCACCTCCGGAATGCGCTCGTGCGTGGTCTTCATGCCCAGCGTGATGCCGCCGAGTTCCAGGTTCTGGTACACCGTGAGCTGGCCGAACAGGTTGCGGCCCTGCGGCACAAAGGCGATGCCCTTGGCCAGCAGAGCTTTCTGGCTGGCGCCGGAAATATCTTCGCCGTTCAGCAAAATGCGGCCCTGGCGCGGCTTGAGCAGGCCGAACAGGGTTTTGAGCACGGTGGACTTGCCCGCGCCGTTGGGGCCCAGCAGCAGCGTGATGGAGCCGGTCTTCACCTTGAACGACAGGTTGTTCAGGATCATGAAATCCTTGTAGCCCGCCACCACGTTGTCGAATTCAATGCAGATGTCGTCGTTTGCCATGTCAGTTCCCGAGGTAGGCGTCGAGCACCTGTTTGTTGCCGCGTATCTCGGCCGGCGTGCCGATCGCCATGACCTTGCCCTCGACCATCACCATGATGC
>JAQGMZ010000159.1 GCA_028292045.1 Polaromonas sp.
TCATGCAAAAAAAGGCAGCAGTCCCTGTAGCCCAGCGTCTGCGCAATCCAGGCAAGGTCGTCGTCGCGGGTGGGCAGCACATGCGTCTGCTGGTCGTCCAGGTACTGGATGCGGTGCTCGACGCGGCGCAAAAACCCGTAGGCCCGGGCCATCGCGTCGGCGGTGTCCTGCGGCATCAGGCCGGCATGCGCCAGGCGCTGCAGCGCCTGCAGCGTGGAGCGGGTTCGCAGTACCGGACATTGTCCGCCGCGCACCACCTGCAGCACCTGCACCGTGAACTCAATCTCGCGGATGCCGCCGCGCGACATCTTCACGTCGTTGGCCCGTTCCGGATGGCCGGCGCAGCGCTTGGCCGCATGCTCGCGGATCTGCCGGTGCAGCACCCGCAGCGCGTCGAACACGCTGTAGTCCAGGTAGCGGCGGAACACGAACGGCAGCACCGGGCCGCGCAAGGCCTGGGCCGAACGGTCTTCAATGCATGCGAGCGGCGCCACGACACGGCTCTTGAGCCAGGCAAACCGCTCCCATTCACGGCCTTGCGCCTGAAAGTACTCTTCCAGTGCATTGAGCGAAACGGCGGCCGGGCCTGAATTGCCGTTCGGCCGCAGCGCCAGGTCGACCCTGAACACGAATCCGTGCTCGGTGGCATCGCCAATCAGGCTGAACACCGCCCGCACCTGGCGGGCGAAATACTCGTGGTTGGAAATCTGCCCCCGGCCGTCAACGCGGCCGGCGGTCTCGCCGTCGTGGTCATAGACATAGATCAGGTCGATGTCGCTGGACACATTGAGCTCGCGCGCGCCCAGCTTGCCCATGCCGACCACCCACATCCGGGCCGGCGCGCCGACCGCGTCACGGGGCGCGCCATGCTGGGCATCGAGCGCTTCGCAGGAATGGCGCAGCGCCACATCCAGCGCCAGTTCGGCCAGTTCGGTCATGGCGCGGGTCACGACCACCAGCGGTGCCTGCCGGGTGCAGGGGCCATCGCAGTCGAGTACGGCCAGCCGCTCCAGGACCAGCTGGCGCAGCACGCGCAGCGCTGCGCCGGTGTCCAGCCCCCCCGCCTGCAGGGCATCGAGCGTGGCCTGCATGGCCGGCCGCAACGGCACGCCGGGTGCCAGCAGCGGCAGCTGGTCGGCATAGCGCCGGCGAATGCGCTGGACATAGCGCGAATAAGAGGACGATGGATCGGGCGCGGCGTCGGGGGCGGGCGGCCCGGCGGAAAAGGGGGTTTTTGAACAGCCAGTTGAGGAATCAGTCATCACACTACTTCACAAACTTCGTGGTTCTGCGCCGGCCGGTCAAACCGTCGGCGGTCATAATTCTCGGCTCCATGGAGCCCAACCCCATCCTGCCCTCCCCACCGTCGCGGCGCCTGCGATGGGTGGCCTCGGCCCTGCGCGGCCTGCTGTGGCTGGTGGCATCGGCCTGGCTGCTGTTCGGCTTGAGCTGGTGGGCGCTTCACGGCTGGATTGTGCCGCGAATTGCCGAGTTCCGTCCGCAGCTCGAAGCCCGGGCCAGCCACGCGCTGGGGGTGCCGGTGCGCATCGGCCGGATCACCGGCAGCTCGCGGGGCGCCATTCCGTCTTTCGAGCTGCATGACGTCAGCCTGCTCGACGCCCAGGGGCGCGAAGCCGTGCGGCTGCCGCATGTGCAGGGCGCGCTGTCGCCTTCCTCGCTGTGGGGTCTTGGCTTCGAGCAGCTGGTGATCGACCGGCCGGAAGTGGACATCCGCCGCGCCGCCGACGGGAAAATCTTCATCGGCGGCCTGGATGTCTCGAAAGACGCCGACACCGGCCATAGCGCCGTGGCCGACTGGCTGTTCGCCCAGACCGAATTTGTCGTGCGCGGGGGCACCGTGCGCTGGACCGACGAGCTGCGGCCGGCGCCGCCGCTGGCCCTGGCCCAGGTCGACGCCGTGATGCGCAATGGCCAGCGCCGCCACCAGATGCGGCTGGACGCGACGCCGCCGCCTGAGTGGGGCGACCGTTTCAGCGTCCGGGCAATCTTCAGGCAGCCGCTGCTGTCGCGGCGCAGCGGCGATTTTCTGAACTGGAGCGGGCAGGTGTATGGCGAGTTTGGCCGGGTCGACGTGTCGCGCGTGCAGCAGTACGCCGGCCTGGAAAAGCTCGGCATCGCGCTGAACCGGGGGCAGGGCGCGCTGCGCGCCTGGTCCGATGTGCACAAGGGAAAAGTGACCGGCGCGCTGGTCGATGTGGCGCTGCGGGACGTGGACGCCCGGCTGGGCGCCGAACTCGAGCCGCTGGCCTTCGACACCCTGGCCGGGCGCGTGGCCGCCAGCCAGCATGCCGGCGGCTTTGATTTCAGCACCGAAGGCCTGCAGTTCGGCACCCGGGACGGCCTGCGGTGGCCGGGCGGCAACCTGGCGCTGGTGCATGCCCGCGCGTCCGGCAGTGCCGCCGCCTACACCACCCTCAAGGCCGACAAGCTGGACCTGGCCGCCCTGGCCCGGGTGGCCGGTCGCCTGCCGCTGGACCCGGACGCGCACGCGCTGGTGGCCTCCTTCGCGCCACGGGGGCTGGTGGAAACGCTGGACGCCCGCTGGCAGGGCCCGCTCAACGAACCTTCAACCTTTAGCGCCAAAGGCCGTGTGTCGGCCCTGGCTGTTGCCGCGCTGCCCGCCGCCGCCAGCACAGCGCAGCCGGTGCCCGGCCGGCCCGGCGTGAGCGGCGCCACGGTGGACTTCAGCTTCACCCAGAACGGCGGCCAGGCCAGCGTGAAGATCGCCCGGGGCGGCCTTGAGCTGCCCGGTGTTTTCGAAGAATCCAGGCTGCTGCTCGACCAGTTGTCGGGGCAGGCGCAATGGAAGCAAGCGGGGGGTGAAATCGACCTGCAGCTGCGCGACCTGAAGTTTGAAAACGCCGACGTCCAGGGCCAGGCCCAGGTCCGCTGGCGCACCGACAACGCCAGCGCCGGCCCGCCCGGGCCGGGCGAACCGGCGGACCGCCGCTTCCCCGGCATCCTGAACCTGCAGGGCAGCCTGAGCCGGGGCGACGCCAGCCGGGTGCACCGCTACCTGCCGCTGGTGCTGGGAAACGATGCGCGGCACTATGTGCGGCAGGCGGTCACCAAGGGCCAGGTCAGCGATGTCAGGTTCAAGATCAACGGGCCGGTGCTGCACCTGCCTTTCGCCAACCCGGCGCTGGGGGATTTCGAAGTGTCCGCCAAGGTGCGAAACGCGCATTTCGCCTATGTGCCGGCTTCGCTGCAGCCGCCCGGCGCCGCACCCTGGCCGGCGCTGACCGACCTCGGCGGGGAGCTGGTTTTCAGCCGCGCTTCATTCGAGATCAAGGGCGCCGCCGGCCGGGTCGCCGGCCTGCCGGGCCTGCAGCTGGTCAAGGGCAGCGCGCGCATCGCCAACCTGGAGCATCAGCCCACGGTGGAGGCGGCGGTGGAGATCAAGGGTGCCTTGTCCGACGCGCTGGGCTTTGTCAACACCTCCCCGGTGGGCCAGATGACCGGCCAGGCCCTGGCCAAAGTGGCCGCGGGCGGCGTAGCCGACTACCGTTTCCGCCTGCGCCTGCCGATTGACGACATCGACAGCTCGACGGTCGAGGGCACGGTCAGCCTGCCGGGCAACGACCTGCGTTTTGCGCCCCAGGCGCCGCTGCTCAGCCAGCTCAAGGGCGTGGTGAACGTGACCGACCTGGGCTTCAGCGTGGCCGGCGCCCAGGCGCGGCTGCTGGGCGGCGACATCCGCATCGACGGCGGAACGCAGGCGCAGGCCGCAGCGTCCGGCGCAAAGACCAGCGTTGCCCTCAGGGCCCAGGGCACGGTCACCGCAGACGGGCTGCGCCAGTCGCCAGAACTGGGGCCGGTGTCGCGCATGGCCCGGCATGCCAGCGGCAGCGCGGCCTACACCGCCGCCCTCCTGTTCCGCCAGGGCGTTCCGGAAGTGATCGTGTCCAGCAGCCTGCAGGGCCTGGCGCTGGACCTGCCAGCGCCGCTGGCCAAGCCGGCCGAAAGCGCCTTGCCGCTGCGTTTCGAGACCCAGTTGGTGCCGGGCTCGATGGACGCCGGCCAGGCGCTGCGGGACCAGCTGTCGGTCAGCATCGGGCGGGTGGTCGCGGTCAGCTACCTGCGCGACCTCAGCGGCGCCGAAGCCCGCGTCATCCGGGGGAGCGTGGGCGTCGGGCTGGATACCGGCGAATCGGCGCCCGCGCCGGACACTGGCGTGGGCGCCCATGTCAACCTGGCGGCGGTGGACCTGGATGCCTGGGAAAGCGTGCTGGGCGATGCCACCGGCGCCGCCACGCCGCCAGCCGCGGCCAGCCCTCCCGCCGGGCAGGCCGCCGCCCTGGCCTACCTGCCCCGCGTCATGGCGATACGCGCCAAAGAACTGAAAGTGCAGGGGCGCACCCTGCACAACGTGGTGGTGGGCGCCAGCCGCGAAGGGCTGAACTGGCGCGCCAATGTCGAAGCCGCCGAACTCGATGGCTACCTGGAGTTTCGCCAGCCTGCCGCGCAGGGCGCCGGTCTGGTCTATGCGCGGCTTTCCCGCCTGAACCTGGCCGCCAGCGAAGCCAGCGAGGTCGAGGCGATCCTGGACCAGCAGCCCGCCAGCATTCCGGCGCTCGACATCGTGGTGGACAACCTGGAACTGCGCGGCAAGAAGCTGGGACGGGTCGAGATCGAGGCGGTCAACCGGGTCGGGGCGCTTGCCGAGGGCGGCGTGCGCGAGTGGCGGCTGAACAAGTTCAACATCATCCTCCCCGAAGCCGTGCTGACCGCCACCGGCAACTGGGCGGCCGTGCCTGCCGGCCCCCGCGCCCCGCGGCCGCTGAGCGAACGCCGCCGGGCCCTGATGAACTTCAGGCTCGACATTGCCGATTCGGGCGAACTGCTGGCGCGTTTCGGCATGAAGGGCGTGATCCGGCGCGGCAAGGGCGCGATGGAAGGCCAGATCGCCTGGATGGGTTCGCCGCTGAGCCTGGACTACCCGAGCCTGAACGGCGAATTCCGGGTCGATGTGGCATCGGGCCAGTTCATGAAGGCCGACCCGGGCATCGCCAAGCTGCTGGGCGTGCTCAGCCTGCAGTCGCTGCCGCGCCGGCTGACGCTGGATTTCCGCGATGTTTTCTCGCAGGGCTTCGCCTTTGACTTCATTCGCGGCGATGTGTCGGTTCGCCAGGGCGTGGCGCAGACCAACAACCTGCAGATGAGCGGCGTCAATGCCGCCGTGCTGATGGAAGGCAGCGCCGGCCTGGCCGATGAGACGCAACATCTCAAGGTGGTCGTGGTGCCCGAGATCAACGCCGGAACCGCCTCGTTGATTGCCACCGCCATCAACCCGGTGGTCGGCCTGGGCAGCTTTCTGGCGCAGATGTTCCTGCGCCGGCCGCTGATGGAGGCGGCGACCCAGGAATTCCAGATTGACGGCAGCTGGCACGACCCGATAATCACCCGCATCGACCGCAAGGCGCGGGCAAAAGCCCAGGCGGGCGAAACCTCGCTGCAGACCCGTTAACCATGGACACAACATGAAAATAGCTGCCATCCAGATGGTGTCCGGCGCCGGTGTGCAGGACAACCTGGACGCGGCGCGCCTGCTGCTGGCCCAGGCTGCGGAGCAGGGCGCCGAACTGGCCGTCCTGCCGGAATATTTCTGCGTGATGGGCCTGAAGGACACCGACAAGCTCAAGGTCCGCGAACCGGCGGGCAGCGGCCTGATCCAGGACTTCCTGAGCCGTACGGCGCGTGAACTCGACCTCTGGATCGTCGGCGGCACGCTGCCCACGGCCACGGGCAAGTCCGGCCGTGCGTTCAACAGCTCGCTGGCCTATGCGCCCTCGGGCACCTGCATTGCGCGCTACGACAAGATCCACCTCTTCCGCTTTGCCCAGGGCGATGAAGCCCATGACGAAACCCGCGTGCTGGACGCCGGTTCGCAGCCGGTGCGCTTCGAACTGGCTTCGCGCGACGGCCACAGCTACACGGTCGGCCTGAGCGTGTGCTACGACCTGCGTTTCCCCGAGCTGTACCGCGCCCTGAAGGCTGACTTGCTGCTGGTGCCCAGCGCCTTCACCTATGTCACCGGCCAGGCGCACTGGGAGCTGCTGCTGCGCGCCCGGGCGGTTGAAAACCTGGCTTACGTGGCGGCCGCGGCGCAGGGCGGCACGCATGAGAACGGCCGCCGCACCTGGGGCCACAGCATGGTCGTCGGCCCCTGGGGCGAGGTGATGGCCGAGCAGGCCGAAGGGCCAGGCGTGGTCATGGGCGAGTTGCAGGCCAGCCGGCTGCAAGAGGTACGCCAGCGCCTGCCGGCGCTGAACCACCGCGTGCTGTGAGCCGATGCGGCTGAACTTTCCGGGGCCGGCCGGCCCGGCCGGCCGGCGCGGCGCCCTGTGGCTGCTGCTGCTTGCGCTGGTCGTGGCCCTGCTGGGGCTGCTGGTCTGGCTGGCCGGGCGCTACGAGTCCAGCCTGGTGCAAAGCCGGCTGGAAGACAACGCGACCCTGGCCGTCACCGACATCCGCTCCGGCCTGAACCGCAACCTCCAGGCGGTGCAGGCGCTGCATGTGCGCGAGCGCAGCGCCCTGGCCTGGCGCGTGCCGGCAGCCCAGCTGCTGCGCGAGCACCGGGAAATCCTGCGGCTGGAGTGGCGCGATGAAAACCTGAACATGCTCGGCTTGGTCGAAACGCCGTACCGGACGCCGGTCTTTGAACAGCTGGACCGCGCCAGCCTGCAGGCCGATGTGGTCCTGTCCTGCAACGCCGCCCGCCGCATGAGCAGCGCGACCTACTCAAGCAGCTACTTCCTGCCCCAGACCGACGGGCTGGGCCTGGAGGTGGCCGACATGTGCCTGCCCCTGACCCAGGCGGGCCGCCTGGCGGGCTACGCGGTGGTCACTTATTCGCTGCAGAGCCTGCTGAGCGACCTGGTCAGCAAAACCCTGTCGCACGGCATCGGCCTGTCCCTGACCGAGGCGGACGGCACGCGCCTGGCCCTGTACGGCGCGCCGGCACGCGCAAGCCGCACGTTCGTGGCCCGGCAATTGCTCGACCTGACCGGCACCACCTTTGTGCTGCGGATGGAAAGCCGCCTGGGCACGCCGGCCCTGTTCCCGAATATCCTGACCGCCCTGGTCACGGCCATGTCGCTGGCCCTGATGGCCGTGCTGTTCCTGCTGGGCCGGGACATGCGCCGGCGCCTGCAGGTCGAGCACGACCTGGGCGAGGCGCTGGCGTTTCGCAAGGCGATGGAAGACTCGCTGCTGACCGGGCTGCGCGCCCGGGACCTGCAGGGCCGCATCACCTACGTCAACCCGGCGTTTTGCAAAATGGTGGGCGTCGAGGCGCAGGAGCTGCTCAACCAGAGCATGCCGTCGGCCTATTGGCCGCCCGAGCTGGCCGGTGTCTACCAGCGCCGCCAGGAAATGCGCCTGGCCGGCAAACAGCTGCCCAGGGAAGGCCATGAGTCGGTGTTCATGCGCAAGGACGGCACCCGGTTTCCGGTGCTCATCATGGAGGCGCCGCTGATCAACGCGGTGGGCAAGCACACCGGCTGGATGAGCGCCATCCTCGATGTCAGCGAGCAGCGCCGCACCGAGGAGCTGTCGCGCGCCAGCCAGGACCGGCTGCAGGCCAGCGCCCGGCTGGCCATGGTCGGGGAAATGGCGTCGCTGCTCAGCCACGAGCTGAACCAGCCGCTGGCGGCCATTTCGAGCTACGCCACCGGGTCGCTCAACCTCTTGCGGGATGAATCGGCGGGCAGCGGCGCGCCGGATGCGCCGGGCTTGTCCGGTGACCTGCAGCTGGCCATGCGCCGCATCGCGGAGCAGGCCGAGCGGGCCGGCAAGGTGATCAGGAGCGTGCATGACTTTGTGCGCCGCAGCGACCGGGTGCGCGAGGCGGTCGAGCCGCACGCCCTGCTCGAAGCCATCATGCCGCTGGTCATTTTGCAGGCGCGCAAGCTGGGGGTGCGCATCAGCCTGGAAGTCGACGCAGCCTGCCCGCCCGTGCTGTGCGACCGCACCATGGTCGAGCAGGTGCTGCTGAACCTGGCGCGCAACGGCATGCAGGCGATGCAGGGCGGCGATGACCCCGAGCCGGCGGCCGCCTCCCTGGCGCAGCCTGAAAAAGTGCTGGCCTTGCGCATCCGGCCGGCGCTGCCGGGCGCGCACGGCGCCTGGGTCGAGTTTGCCGTGATCGACCAGGGCGAAGGCATTTCCGCCGAAGTCGCCCGGCAGCTGTTCACCCCTTTCTTCACCACCCGCAAAGAAGGCATGGGCCTGGGCCTGAGCCTGTGCCGCACGGTCATCGAGCAGCACGGCGGCTGCCTGGGCTATGAAAACGGGCAGCCGCAGGGTACTATTTTCAGCTTTACCCTGCCGGTGGCCGTGGCGCCTGCGGCCGGCGAGCCGGTGAACTCGGCGCTTGCAGAAAGCTGACATGGAACCGATCCACAATGCCGCCGTCTATATCGTCGATGACGACAAGGGCGTGCGCGACGCCCTGGCCTGGCTGCTGCGCTCCAGGCGCCTGCCCAGCGAGTCGTTCGACAGCGGCGAAGCCTTCGATGCCCGGGTGTCGCAGGGGTTTGAGGTGCGCACGCCCTCGTGCGTCCTGCTCGATGTGCGCATGAATGGGCTGAGCGGGCTGGCCATGTTTGAAAAGCTGATCGCCTATGGCCTGCTGCCGACCCTGCCGGTGATTTTCCTGACCGGCCATGCCGACGTTCCGACCGCCGTCGATTCGGTCAAGCGCGGCGCCTTCGATTTTTTTGAAAAGCCGTTTTCAGACAACGCCCTGGTGGACCGCATCGAGCAGGCGCTGGCCCGGTCGGCCGCCGCGCTGGTCCTGCAAAGCCAGGCCACCGGCCTGCGCGCCCAGCTGGACAGCCTGACCGAGCGCGAGCGCGCGGTCATGGAACGCGTGGTGGAAGGCCTGCCCAACAAGCTGGTCGCCGACCAGCTCGACATCAGCGTGCGGACCGTCGAAGTGCACCGGGCCCGGGTTTTTGAGAAAATGGGCGTCAAGTCGGCGGTCGAGCTGGCCAACCTGCTGCGCAGCCTGTAGCGCGCAATCTTCAGCGCATGGGGCCCTTATTTTTTTCTTCATGTTCCTCATCGGTCGCGGTTTGCGCCGGAGGGTCTTTCAGTTCACCCTTTTGACGGCCCGAAAACATCGTCCACCACACAATGAACACCAGCAGCAGCAGCGCGCCCAGCGCTTCCAGTAAAAGTAAGGTCATGGTCTGTTTCCAAAAAACGCTGGAAAGCCTGACGCGGTCGTTGCCGTCATGGCGCAAAGCCGCGATTATCGCCATCGCGGCGGGCTTGGCTTCCTGCACCAGCCTTCCCCCGCCGCCCGTTTCCAGCCCCGGGGGCGCGCAGGCGCCGGCGGGCGTGCAGCCCGGCGACCCGGGGCCGCTGCCCGCGCCACGGCTTCTGGCCAAGAGCCGCTGGGTGCCGGTCCCGTGGTCCGAACTGCCGGGTTTTGAAGAAGATTCGCTGTTTGAAGCCTGGAACGCCTGGATCAAGAGCTGCGAGCGGCCCGGTCCGGTGTTTGCGCCCCTGTGCGGCGAAGTGCGGCGCCTGAGCATTGCCTCGCCCCGGGAGCAGCGCGACTGGATGGTGGCCCGGCTGCAGCCCTACCGCGTCGAATCCCTGCAGGGCAGCGCCGACGGGCTGCTGACGAGCTACTACGAGCCGGTGCTGCGGGCCAGCCGGCGGCCGGGCAACGGCTTCGAGGTGCCCCTGTACCGCGCGCCGGCCGGCCTGGGCCTGCGCAAGCCCTGGTTCTCGCGCCAGGAAATCGACACCCTGCCCGAAGCCCGCACGGCCCTGCGGGGACGCGAAATTGCCTGGGTGGACGATCCGGTCGAGGTGATGTCGCTGCACATCCAGGGCTCGGGCCGGCTCAGCATCACCGAGCCGGACGGCTCCCAGCGCATGGTGCGCGTGGCGTTTGCCGGCACCAACGAGCAGCCCTTTCGCAGCGTGCTGCAGTGGTTGGTGGACCAGGGCGAAGGCCGCATGGCCGCGCCCTGGGTCGACTCGACCAAGGCCTGGGCCGCCCGAAACCCGCAGCGCGTGCAGCAAATGCTCTGGAGCAACCCACGCTATATCTTTTTTCAGGAGCAGCCCCTGAGCGAGCTTGACGCCGCCTTCGGCCCCAGGGGCGCGCAGGGCGTGCCGCTCACGCCGGGCCGCTCGATCGCGGTCGATCCGGGCAGCATTCCGTACGGCACGCCGGTCTGGCTGGCGTCGCGCGGCAGCGCGGCCAACCTGCAAAAACTGGTGCTGGCGCAAGACACCGGCAGCGCCATCGTGGGCGCGGTGCGGGCCGACTACTTCGCCGGCACCGGGGCGGATGCCGGCCAGCTCGCCTCCCGCGTCAGCCAGCCGCTGCGGCTGTGGGCGCTGTGGCCCAAATGAACATGGAAGGAAACACCGAGATGCACCAACAACCCCGGGCAAGCATGGCCCTTCTGGTGGCGCTGGCGGGCGCTGCGGCACTGGCGGGCTGCGCCGGCCTGACAACCGGCGGCAAGCCGCCGGACGCGTCGTCGGAGCAGGCCTACCGCTGCGCGCAAAACCTGCAATTCACGGTCAGGTTTGCCAACGACACCGCCGTGCTGAAAGGCGCACGCGGCGACGATGTGCTGCTGCGCGACGCTGGCGGCCAGGGCACGCAGACGGTGTACAGCAACCCGCGGATGCGCGCCGAGTTTGGCCTGGGCGCCGGCGGCCGCGAAGCGGTGCTGCAGTACCTGCCGCCTGCGCCGCTGGCCGTGCGCTGCCAGCGCGACTGAGACGCTGCGTTGCGAACCGGTGGCTGAAAAGCTTCACGCCGTTGTCATTCAACTGCCACGACAGTGTCATAAAAACGCCTTAACGTCACGGGTTGCACAATCTCAACCTGTCACCGAAAGGCCATTCATGACCGCTATTTCCCGCCCCGAGCAACTCGCCCTCCAGGCCCATGATGAAGAAAATTGCAACACCAGCGGCAATCCTTCCCTGAACGACATCATCGATGCGCGCATGAGCCGCCGCGGCATTTTCAAGGCGGCTTTCGGCACTGCCGGCACGGCCGTGCTGAGCACGGTGAGCCTTGCCGCCTGCGGTGGCGGAGACGACACACCGGCGCCCGTCCCGGCCGTTCCCGATCCCCGTGCCACCAGGCTGGGTTTCACCGCCGTTGCCAAAAACAAACTGGACGCCGTGACCGTGGCCGCCGGCTACACCGCCACCGTCATCTACGCGCTGGGCGACCCGCTGGCCGCCAGCACCCCGGCCTACAAGAACGACGGCACCGACACCGACTTCGACAACCGCGCCGGCGACCACCATGACGGCATGGAGTACTTCCCGCTGAACGCCGGCGGCACGGCCCGCGACGTCAACGGCAATGAGCGCGGCCTGCTGGTCATGAACCATGAAGCGCTGACCGACCAGTTCCTGCATGCCGGCGGCGTGAGCGCCAGGCCCCGGCCTGCCGCCGAGTCGGACAAGGAAGTGCCCGCGCATGGCGTGTCGGTGGTCGAAGTCCGCAAAAGCGCGGCCGGCAGGTTCGAATACCAGCAGTCTTCAGGCTTCAACCGCCGCATCACGCCGCTCACGCCGATGCAGATCAACGGCGCCGCGCGCGGCAACGCCCTGATGAAGACCCGGTACTCGGCCACCGGCACTGACTGCCGCGGCACCATCAACAACTGCGGCACCGGCTACACCCCCTGGGGCACGTTCCTGACGGGCGAGGAAAACTGGGCCGGTTACTTCACCCGCGCGGCCACCGACGATGCAGCGCGCGGAGGCCCCACGGCCAGCAGCGTGATTTCGCTGAACCGCAACGGCCGCGCACAGGGCGCCGCCAGCCGCCACGGCTGGGAAACCTCGGGCACGGACGACAAGTACGCCCGCTGGAACATCAGCCAGACAGCCCTGGACGCCAGCGGCGACTACCGCAACGAGCTCAACACCTTTGGCTACATGGTTGAAGTCGACCCCTACGACAAGAATGTCGCCATCCGCAAGCGCACCACGCTCGGCCGCTTCGCCCACGAAAGCGGCGTTTTCGGCAAGGTCAACGCCGGCAAGCCCTTGGCGGTGTACATGGGCGACGACTCGCGCGGCGAATACATCTACAAGTTCGTCTCCAGCGCCAACTGGTCCGAGGCCGACGCAGCGCCTGCCAACCGCATCACCACGGGCGACAAATACCTGGACAGCGGCAAGCTGTACGTCGCCAGGTTCAGCGCCGACGGCACGGGCCAGTGGATCGAGCTGAGCATGGCCAACGGCGCGCTGGCCGCCGCCACCAACTACAAGTTTGCCGACAACGGCGATGTCGCCATGAACAGCCGCCTGGCAGGCGACGCCGTGGGCGCCACGCGCATGGACCGCCCGGAATGGTGCGCCGTCAACCCCGTCAACGGTGAAATCTATTACACGCTGACCAACAACGCCAACCGCAAGCTCGAGCCAGCCGGCGCCCCATCGGCGCAGCAGGGACTGGACGCGGCCAATCCGCGCTCCTACCTTGACGCGCCCACCGCGACCACGGCCGCGCAGAACGTCAACGGCCACATCCTGCGGATGCGCGAACTGAACAGCGAGCCGGCCGCCACTGCCTTCACCTGGGATGTTTACCTGTTCGGCGCGCAGGCCGATGCCGACCCGTCGCTGGTCAACCTCTCCAGCCTGAGCACCGACCAGGACTTTTCCAGCCCGGACGGCCTGTGGTTCAGCCCGAAAACCGGCTTATGCTTCATCCAGACCGATGACGGCGCCTACACCGATGTCACCAACTGCATGATGCTGATCGGCCGCCCCGGCCAGGTCGGCGACGGCACCACGCCGACCTTGAGCTACACCAAGGCCGATGGCTCGAAGGTGGAGGTCAAGACCCGTGTGGGCGCCAAGCCCACGGCAGACACCTTGCGCCGCTTCCTGGTGGGTCCGGTGGACTGCGAGATCACCGGCTGCACCGAGACGCCCGATGGAAAAGCCGTGTTCATCAACATCCAGCACCCGGGCGAATCCATCAGCAAGGCCAATGTCGCGGACCCCGCCAAGTATTTGAGCCATTGGCCGGCCAATGCCGGTTACGGCGCAGGCGGCGCCAGCACGGCACGCCCGCGTTCGGCCACCATCGTCGTCACCAAGAACGACGGCGGCCTGATCGGCAGCTAGGCCATTTGCGCACCCGGCAAAACCAGTAAGTTTTTCCGGGTTCAGCCACTCGCCCGGCCTCCTTGGAGGCCGGGCTTTTTCTTTTTGGGGCGTTATCTCCGCGCCTGCCGGCCCGCTTCGTGATTGCCAGCTCGACCGCAGGCCATGTTTTTCGGGGAAAGCCTGCTTCAGGCTTATGTACGCGCCATCTGACGCTTGCCGGACAAGTCCTACTTCTTTACAAAACTTTCTGGCGCAGACCACTTTTCACATGGCAAAACACATTGTTTTCCTGTCGTCATTTTTCGCTGCGCAACGTCGTCCAAACAAGAAACGTGCTCTGACAGCCGAAGAAAACACGTTTGCACAATCTCGGGGCCAAACCGTTCAGGCGCCAGAAAACCGCCAGTTTTAGGGTATTCCTGGCGGGGGTTTCCGGCCGCAAACTGACTTCGGGCTTATTGGCCGACGCTGCAGCATGAAGTCATTTGATTTCAGTCCCTGGCGTCGCTCCGGCGGCCTTGCATCGGGACAGGGGCGGACTTTTTTGATGGGTTCGCTCCAACCCGACATCCACACGGGGAATCAATGAACAGGGGGGAGAACAGCCATGGCACTCATCACACCCAGCTCGAACGTCAAGGTGACGCTTGACGAAACATCGGGCTTGCAAAACGCATCCGCCACGCCGCTAACTTCGGCGGACGCTGACGACAACGACATCCTCCTCAGCGCGGCGACATTCCCGTCGGTGTTCCAGGTGCTATCGGCCTTCGGAACCGTCACCAAAACGGCATTGAGCGGCTACACGGGTGCAGCCGGCAACACCGGCAGCAACGCCTTCACGCTCAGCCCCGGCACCGGCGGCGCCATCACCGATGTGAGCTTTGTCGGCCCGGACGGACAACCGCTCGCCGGGTTGGACAGCGGCCTGCTCACGCTCGACGGCACCAGGATCTTTTTGTACACCGACACGAACAACAACGTCGTGCTGGGTCGGGTGGGCAATGACGGCGGCACCGCCAGCATCCCCGGCGACGACACCGCCAATGCCTCAGGCGCGATCGCGTTTGCCGGGTATATCGAAGAAACCCTGACGGGCACGGCCATCACCGGCGGCAAGATATGGCTCACGCAATACCAGGCGCTCCGGCATCCGGACCCGGCCGACGCCGACGATTCGGTCAGCCTTCTCAACAAGGTCTTCGTGGGTGTCAGCCAGGACACCGAGTTCAGCCTGGCCGGTGCGCCTTCCGGCCAGAACCTGTTCCTCATGTTCAGCAAGGCGAATCCGAATGTCGATGCCAGCGACCGCATCACCGACGTGTCGATCATCGCCACCGGCAAGGATCCGCTGAACCAGTCCAACGGCGGCAACATCTCCAGCGGCGACACGATCAACACCAGCCAGGCCGGCGGGCCGACGACCTTCGGCACCAACAGCCAGATGATCACCGAGCTGGAGGGAATCCGCTACACCTTCGTCACGGGCGCCCGGCAGAACGTCACCATTCCCAACCTGGACCAGAACGAAGCGGACGTCGAGGCAAATATCGATTTCACGGCCTTTTTTGGCACCCGCACGGCGCAGCTTGACGTGGTGCAGCTGCAAAGCGGCAAAACCGCGCAGGTCCTCCTCACGGCATCGAGTTCGACCTATGCCAACAGCGCAGGCGATCCCCACCAAAACGAGTCGGGCGCGGGTTTCATCGACGGCTATGCCGACGATGCAACGGTCGCGATCAACAAGGTGAGCGTGACCAGCACGGCGACCGGTGCGGTGATCGCGTCCGCCACCGGCACCACAACGACACCGAACAACGGCATCGTCTTCACGTTCACGGGTGGAGTTGTCCTGGTCACCGGCGTCAAGGCCGGCTACACCATTGAATACACGACGGCCTCGGACCATAACCGCGTGCTTGTCCAGAACGGCGCCGCACTGAACGCCTCAGGCAACACCCACGCCGACTTCGACATCGGCGGCTTCAAGGTGCTGCAGACCTCGGTGGACAAGATTGAGATCGGCTCGACCATGGTGTTCGAGGATGACGGCCCGAGCGTCGCGGTCAGCCAAGCGGGCGCCGCCGATGCCGTGGCGGTCGACGAGACCAACCTGGCCCTCAATGCGTCGGCCGACTTTTCAGACAATTACGCCAGCACGGCGAGCTACGGGGCCGATGGCGCGGGCACGGTCAGCAGCGTCTATGCGCTGGGCGTCAGCGTCCCGGGCGCCGACTCCGGGCTTGACGACGTCGCCACCGGCGCCAATGTGCTGCTGTACCTGGACGCGGCTGGCGCGGTCGTCGGCCGTGCCGGCAGTGAAACCGGCGCAATCGTCTTCACCGTCAGCGTCAGCGCCGCCGGCGTCGTCTCGCTCGATCAGCAGCGGGCGCTGGTCCATCCGAACGCCGGCAACCCGGACGATGCGGTCTCGCCGGTGGGCACCAACCTGATCACGCTCACGCGCACCGACACCATCACCGACAAGGACGGCGACAGCAACACCGGCGATGCTGCCATTGACATCACCGCCGCGCTGAGCTTCAAGGACGACGGCCCGGGCGTCAGCGCCAATGCGGCCGTGCAGCTCGACGACGATGCGCTGGCCAACGGCATTGCCGGCGGCACCGACGACGATGCGAACGCAACCAACACCAGCGGCACGCTCGGCCATGCCTACGGCGCCGACGGCGCGGGTTCGGTGGCCTTGCTCACCACCGCAGCCTTGCCCACGGGTTTCAGCTACGACGCGTTGTCCACCTCCACGACCCTGCTGATCAACCAGGGCGTGACCAGGGTGCTGACGGTGACGTTGACCAATGCGGCGACGGGCGCTTATTCGGTGACCCAGAACGCGGCAATTCTTCATGCCGCCGGCAGTGACGAAAACAATGCCGTGTTCACCGTCGGCTACCGCGTGACCGACAAGGACGGCGACACCGCGCTCGGCACGCTGGGCATCAATGTCGATGACGACACGCCGACGGCCACCGGCACCGCGGCCACCGGCACCGTCGATGAGGACGGCCTGGCCAACGGCATTGCGGGCGGCACGGGCGATGCCACAGGCGAAGCGACCACGGTTTCGGGCACGGTCTCCGGCATCTTCCAGTCCGGTGCCGACTCGCCGCTGAGCTACGGCGTGTCGGGCGTGACCACCGCATTGCCGTCGCTGAGTTCGGGCGGCACGGCGCTGGCGTACAGCGTTCTGGGCAACACGCTCAGCGCCAAGGCCGGCACGGTCCCCGTGTTCACCTTCGCCATCACCGACACGGCCACCGGCGCCTACACCTTCACGCTGTTCAAGCCGCTGGATCACGCCGCCGGCAACGGCGAGAACGACATCACCATCAACCTGGGCACCGTGGTGCAGGCCACCGACAAGGACGGCGACACCGTCACCGCCGCAGCCGACAAGGTGGCCATCACGGTGGACGACGATTCGCCGAACCTTGCGTTCGGCAACCTGGTGGGCACCGGCACCGACCTTGCGCAATATGGCTTCTGGAGCAAGGCTGCGGGCGCCGATGGGCCGAACGCCGACGACCTGCAGGTCACACTGACCGGGTTCCAGCTCGGCGGCGTTGCCCAGGCCGCGGCGAACTTCTCGCTCACCGAGCAGGCGCCTTCACCCGACGCCAATGGAAGCTACAACTTCAGCGGCTCGCTCAAGGGCGACTTCGACAACAACGCCGCGACAGCCGATACGACCGTCAGCTTCACGCTCGCCGCGCTGGCGAACGGGAAGTACGCGCTCGACCTTGCGGCGCCGATTACTTCGTCAACGACCACCGACACGGCCAGCGGCGCGCTGGGGGCCGGGGGGCCTGACCCGGTGCAGACGCTGTTCATTCCTTCCACGGCGGCCAGCCCGGCGGAGACCGTTGTCTTCTTTTCGGCGAAAGTGGGCGCCACGGTTGCCGACATCGCGGCGGGCATCATCCAGGGCCAGGCCGATCCCACGGAAGCGAGCCTGCAGGGGCCGCCGTTGGCGTCATTCATCGACCCCCAGAACATGAACGTCAGCACGTCAGGCATCGGCGTGGCCAACAATGTCCTTGAGGGCGATGCCAATGCGGCCATTGGCGGCGCTGGCAGCACCGACGAAAGCTTTGTCGTCAATCCGGGCGCCCTGGTCAACACGGTGCGCGTGTTCGTCGACAACTCGGTCAGCGGCTACAAGTACACGCCCGGGCCCGGAAGCGGCGGCAATGAGCGGCTGTACTACACAGCCTATTACTCGGACGGAGGCAATTCGGGCCCTGTTCTTGTCAACTATGACATCAACACGGGCGCCGGGACGCCCAAGTTCTTCGAGGTCGGCGGGGGGACCCGGCTGATCGACGCGGTGCAGCTGACAATGGCCAGGGGCGATGTCAAGATCCCGAACATCCAGTTCGTGACCACGACGGAGAGCCTTGCCAAGGACATCGGCCTGGACTTCACCGCATCGCTGACCGACTGGGACGGCGACACCGTGTCGAGCGCTTTCTCAGCCGACCTTTTCACGAACAAGGCCGCCACTGCAACCTTCGACTACGAACTGCTCGGGAGCCTGCTTGCGAAAGACGCCTTTGACATCGATCTGCAGTCCGTGCGCAACGACTACAGGATCACCGGCTTCGACACCACGAGCGGCGCCCGCGACCAGATCGTGCTGCTCGGAGACGCCAATGCTGTGGTCGGCAGCATCGACAACAGCAGCGCCGACAGCATCGTGACGATCACCGAAAGCTTGCAGGCCACGACCCTCACGGTGATCGGGGTCGATCTGCTGGCGGCCGACATTGTTTTTGCCTGAACCGGCCATGCGCCCTGCGGCGAGGCAAGGGCGGCTTGAAAACCGCCCTTGAGTAACCCCCGGCGCAGTCAGCCGGCCATCGGCCGCTGCCGCACATCCGAAGCGCCTGTTTGGGGTCCGGCCATGGACGGCACCAGTCTATTCGTCTGGTCAGCTCCCCACCGCCGGCCGGCCTGGCAAGCGGGCTTTGCCACCTGGAAAAATTGAATGCAGAACAACAAGACAACTTCCGAATTGCGGCAAGCGGTGATGGCGCTTCGCCCCTATTTCTTGCGCGCGGCCTGGTTCAGCCTGTGCGCCAGCCTGCTGGTGCTGGCGCCGAGCGGCTACATGCTGGAGGTGTACGGGCGGGTTGTCGACAGCCGCAGCCACCTGACCCTGGCCATGCTGACCTTGCTGGTGCTGGCGGCTTACTGCCTGATGGAGGTGCTGGAGTGGGCGCGGGCGGAGATCATGTGCCGGGCGGGGCAGGAACTGGACCGAAAGTTGCGCAACCGCGTGTTTGGCGCCATGTTCGCATCCGGCCTGCGGCGAATGCCCGGCGCCAGCGCACAGCCGCTCACCGACTTTCGGATAATTCGGGAATTTTTGTATTCGCCGCCCCTGCTGGCCTTGATGGAAGCGCCTGTGTCGCTGGTTTTTCTGGCGCTGATGTTTGCCATCAGCCCGGTGCTGGGCTGGTCGGCCGTGGCGGGCTCGGTGGCGCAGGTGCTGGTGGGCTGGCTGAACGAGAAAAATACCCAGCCGCCCCTGGTGGCGGCCAATCGCTGTTCCATGGCCGCGCAGCACTATGTGCAGGGCTGCCTGCGAAATGCCCAGGTGATCGAGTCCATGGGCATGCTGCGCAACGTTCGCCGCCGCTGGATGGGCAAGCAGCGCGAATTTTTGGAACTGCAGGCGCTGGCGTCCGACCGCGCCGGGGCATACCAGGCCCTGACCAAGTTCTTGCAGCTGGCCATGGGTTCGCTGCTGCTGGGCCTGGGCGCCTGGCTGCTGTTGAACAACCGGCTCAACGGCGGCGCCGGCATGATGATCGTGGGCTCCATCCTGGGCGGCCGGGTGCTGGCGCCGCTGGTCCAGCTTGTGACGCAGTGGCGCCTGGTGATCCATGCGCGCGATGCCTGGGACCGCCTGGAAAGCCTCTTGGGCGCCATTGCGCCCAAGCCGGACAAGATGGCGCTGCCGCCGCCGAAAGGCCTGGTGCAGGTCGAAAGCCTGGTCGCGGGCCCGCCGGGCGGCGGCCCCGCCATTCTGAAGAATGTGGCGTTCAGCCTGGCGCCCGGCGAGGTGCTTGCCGTGGCGGGGCCTTCGGCCTCGGGCAAGACGACGCTGGCGCGCCTGATGGTCGGCCTGTGGCCGGCGGCCAGCGGCAAGGTGCGGCTGGACGGGGCGGACATGCATACCTGGGACAAAAGCGAGCTGGGCCCGCATATCGGCTACCTTGCGCAGGACGTGGAATTGCTGGAGGGCACTGTGGCCGAAAACATTGCGCGCTTCGGCGAGGTCCGGCCCGCCAAGGTCAAGGCGGCCGCGCTGGCCGTCGACCTGCATGCTTTCATCATGGGCCTTCCGCTGGGGTATGACAGCCCGGTCGGGCGCGAGGGCGGCATGCTGTCGGGCGGCCAGCGCCAACGCATCGGGCTGGCGCGCGCCCTCTACGGGGAACCCGTGCTGGTGGTGCTGGATGAGCCGAATTCAAGCCTTGACGAGGCGGGCGACGCCGCGCTGGCGTCTGCTATCTTGGACCTCAAATCGCGCGGCACCACTTTTGTCGTGATGACGCACCGCACCAGCGTGCTGGCCGTGGCTGACAAACTGCTGGTGCTGAGCGACGGTGTGATGCAGGCCTTCGGCCCCCGGGACGAAGTGCTGGCCGCCCTGAACAAAGCCAGCGCGCAGGCGGCTGCCCAGGCGCGCCACACCCAGGGCGCCGCCGTGGCGGAAGCGGCCTGACTGGCCCATGTCCGGAAAGATGCCCATGGAACAAGCTCATTTTTTCAAGCGCAGCGAACTGGCGGCCAGCCTGTGGGCCTTCCGGCAGGAATTTCTGGTGGTGGGCTTGCTGAGTTTTCTGACGAACTTGCTCATGCTGGCCCCAACCCTCTACATGCTGCAGCTGTTTGACCGGGTGCTCGCCAGCCAGAGCGGGCTGACGCTTCTGGCGGTGTCGCTGATCACCTTGTTCCTCTTCGGGGTGCTGGCCTTGTCCGAATGGCTGCGCTCGCGGGTGCTGGTCAGGGCGGGTTTGCGTTTTGACCGGCAGCTCAGTACGCGGGTGTTCAATGCAAGTTTCCAGGCTTGCCTGGGCACGCCCGGGCCTACCCCCTCGCGGGCCTTCGCCGACCTGATCCTGGTCCGCCAGTTCCTGACCGGCAGCGGCGTGTTTGCGCTCTTTGACGCGCCGTGGGCGCCCATCTACATCGCCGTGACTTTTTTCCTGCACCCCTGGCTGGGCGTCTTGTCGCTGGTGTTTGTCGTGGTCCAGGCCGCGCTGGCCTGGTTTGGGCACCGCCGCACCGTCGCACCGTCGGAAGAGGCCACCAAGGCCGGCAGTGAAATGACCGGCGACCTGCAGGGCAAGCTGCGGATCGCGGAAGTGCTCGAGGCCATGGGCATGATCGGCCATCTGCAAGAACGCTGGAACCGGCAGCATGCGGACTGGATGCGCAAGAGCGCCCTTGCGCAAGGCAGCACGCACCGCATCACGGCCTGGAGCAAATTCATTCGCTACAGCCAGCAGTCGCTGGCGCTGGGCGCGGGCGCCCTGCTGGTGATCGACGGGCAACTCTCGCCGGGGGCCATGATTGCCGCGAATGTGCTGATGGCGCGCGCGCTTGCGCCTATCGACCAGCTGGCCGGCACCTGGCGCGGCTTTGTCACCAGCCGCGCCGCCTTTGGACGCCTGGAAAGGCTGCTTGAGGAATTTCCCGCGCACGACCCGGCCCTTTCCCGGGCCGGCCCCACCGGCGCCGTCAGCCTGCAGGGCGTGGTGGCCAGCGTTGCCCGGCGAGCCGACCCCATCCTGAAAAATATCTCGTTTTCGGTGCCGGCGGGCACCGTGGTGGCGGTGCTCGGCCCTTCGGGCTCGGGCAAGTCCACCCTGGCCCGGGTCATGCTGGGCATCTGGCCGGAACTGGCGGGCGCGGTGCTGCTGGACGGGCTGCCGGTCGGGGGCTGGAACCGGCCCGACCTGGGCCCCCATCTGGGCTACCTGCCGCAAGACGTTGAACTGTTTGAAGGCACCATCGCCGAGAACATTGCGCGGCTCGGCGAGGTGGACCCGTCCAAGGTCATCGAGGCGGCCCGCAGCGCGGGGATGCACGAGATGATCCTGCGCTTTCCCAAAGGCTACGACACGCCCATCGGCGAGGCCGGCAACCTGCTTTCCGGCGGTCAGCGCCAACGCCTGGGACTGGCCCGCGCGATCTACGGCGACCCCTGCCTGGTGGTGCTGGATGAGCCCAATGCCAATCTGGACGATGCCGGGGAAGCTGCGCTGCTGGGAGCCATTCGCGAGCTCAAGGCCAAAGGAAAAACCGTGTTTGTGGTGACGCACCGCCCCGGCGCCATGGCCGTGGCGGACCGGCTCATGGTGCTGCGGGACGGCTGGCTGGTGGCCGACGGGCCCCGGGACGCCGTGCTGGCCACTTTGCTGCGCCCCCGGCCTGCTGCGCCGGCGAAGGTCTTTACGCAGCCTGCCTGAGCCTGGGGCCGCACAACCTCTTCATCCCTCCATTCATCAACCAACCAGAGCGAGACATGGCCAAATCCGGTTTTCTCAAAGGCGTGACTTCCACCCCTGCGCTGCCGGTGGAGGAAGAACCTGCGGCGGACGAAAGTCCGGGCCTGGGCCGCGCCGGGCGCATCGGCCTGTGGGCGCTGGCCTTCGGCTTTGGCGGGTTTTTGCTCTGGGCCGCGCTGGCCCCGCTGGACGAGGGCGTGCCCAGCCAGGGCCATGTCGCGATCGACACCAAGCGCAAGACGGTCCAGCACCTGAGCGGGGGCATTGTCAAAGAAGTGCTGGTGGGCGAGGGCAGCCAGGTCCGGGAAGGCCAGCTGCTGCTCAGGCTCGACGATGCTGCGGCCAGGGCGAACTTCGAGGCCGTGCGGCAGCGCTACCTGGGGTTTCGCGCCATGCAGGGCCGCTTGCAGGCCGAGCAGGCCGGCCAGGGCGCCATCGACTTCCATTCGGATCTGCAGGCGGCTGCGGTCGACCCGCTGATCCGGCAGCAAATGGTGAACCAGGAGCAGTTGCTGCAGTCGCGCCGCTCGGCCTTGCGCGCTGACCTGCAGTCCATGGAGGAAACCATCCGGGGCCAGCAAGGGCTGTCGCAGGCTTACGCGGGCATGCTGGGCAGCCGGCGAAGCCAGCTTGCGCTGCTCAAGGAGGAGCTGGGCCATACCCGCGGCCTGGTCAGCGAAGGTTATGCCCCGCGCAATCGCCAGCTGGAGCTGGAGCGCCAGGTGGCTGACTCGAACGCGTCCATTGCCGAACTGGTGGGCAGCACGGTCAGGGCGCAGCGGACGGTCATGGAGCTTCGCCAGCGGGCCATTGCCAGGCAGCAGGAGTACCGCAAGGAAATTGAAACGCAGCAGGCGGAGGTCAGCCGCGAAGTGCTGGGAGACGCCGAGAAATTTCGCGCCTTGCGGGACGATCTGGGCCGCACCGAGATCCGGTCGCCTGCTTCGGGCCAGGTGGTGGCGCTGGCGGCGCAGACCGTTGGCGGCGTGATCGGCCCCGGACAAAAACTGATGGATGTGGTGCCCGCCAACGAGTCGCTGATGCTGGAAACCAGGGTGCAGCCGCACCTGATCGACCGCGTGCATGCGGGCATGCCGGTGGATGTGCGTTTCTCGTCCTTTGCCCATTCCCCGCAACTGGTGGTGCCGGGCCAGCTGGTGTCGGTGTCCGGCGACCTGTTGACCGACCCGCAGGACAACGCGAGCTACTACCTGGCGCGGGTGGCCGTGACGCGCGAAGGGCTGAAAAAGCTGGGCAGGCATGCGATGCAGCCTGGCATGCCGGTCGAGGTGGTTTTCAAAACGGGAGAGCGTTCGCTGCTGACCTATCTTCTGCATCCGCTCACCAAGCGCATTGCAGCCGCGATGAAAGAGGAGTGAGGCGATGCGAAAAAGCGCCGCCCCCACGGTTTCTTTGTTGCCGCTGGCCAGGGCGGGCGCATTGGCGATGGCGCTGGCCGGCGCGCCGGCCTGGCCGCTTGACCTGTCGCAAGCCTACCAGGCGGCCCTTGAACAGGACGCGACGATCCGGGCGGTGCGCGCA
The DNA here is from genome assembly GCA_028292045.1 of Polaromonas sp. Classification (GTDB taxonomy): domain Bacteria; phylum Pseudomonadota; class Gammaproteobacteria; order Burkholderiales; family Burkholderiaceae_C; genus Polaromonas. Next base: position 23,226 of record JAQGMZ010000159.1, read on the forward strand.
GCCACAGACGCCCGGCGCGAGCGCCTGCCGCAGGCCCGCTCGCAACTGCTGCCCAGCCTGTCGGCCAGTGCCTCGCGCTACCGCAACTCGCTGGAGCGGACCGCACCTGATTTCTTCGGCCGGCCGGTCACGTCCGACGAACGCTACACCAGCAGCAGCGAGACCCTGACCGTGCGGCAACCCCTTTTTCGCAAGGCCCTGATGGCCGACTACCGGCAGGCGCAGGCGCAGGTTGACGATGCCAACGCCATCCTGGAGCGGGAGCTGCAAAGCGTCGCGGTCCGGGTCAGCGGCGCTTATTTCGAGGCTCTGCTGGCCCAGGAGCAGCTGGCCCTGATCCTTGCCCAAAAAACGGCTTACACCACCCAGCTCGATGCAGCCGAAAAGCGCTTTCGCGCCGGCGCCGGGACGCGCACCGACATCGATGAGGCACGCGCGGCCCTGGACCTCAATGTGGCGAAGGAGCTGGAGGCGCGCCAGAGCCTGGACCTGGCCCACAGGCAGCTGCAAAGCCTGATCAATCGGCCTGTCGGGCAGCTGGCGCCGCTGGACGCGCTCAAGATGCAGCTGCTCCAGCCTGCGCCCCCCCGGATGGAGGACTGGCTGGAGCGCGCCGAGATCAGCAGCCCCGAGGTCCGGTCGTACACCGCGCAGGTGGAAGTGGCGCGCCAGGAACTGGGCAAGGCGCGGGCGGGCCATTACCCGACCCTGGACGCCATTGCCCAGTGGTCGCGCAGCGACAGCGATACCGTCACCGCCGTCAAAAACCGCTACACCAACAAATCCATCGGCCTGCAACTCAATGTTCCCCTGTTTTCAGGCGGCTATGCGGGCTCTGCCGTGCGGCAGGCCGCGGCCGCTCAAGAGCAGGCGCAAGAGGCGCTCGAAGCGTTGCGCCGCGACCTCGGGGTGCGCTTGCACCGCGAGTTTCGCGGGGTGACGGAGGGCGTGCTGCGGATCAAGGCCCTTGAACAGGCAGTGCGTTCAGCCGAGCAGGTGGTGCTCTCGAACCGCCGCTCGTTCGAGGCGGGTAGCCGTACCTTGCCTGACCTGCTCAATGCGGAGCAGCTGAAGGTCGCGGCCCAGCGTGACCTGGCGCAGGCGCGTTTTGTCTACCTGATTTCCCGCGTGCGGCTCCATGCGCTCGCGGGCGGGCCCAAAGCCGAGGTCATCGACGAGGTCAACGGCTGGCTGGCGCGCTGAAGCAAGCAAGCGGAACCGCCCGGAGCCGCCGGGAGCCTCAGGCGGCAGGCTGCGCCAGGTGCCCCAGCGGCAGCGCCCCGCTGGCCTTCACCTCGCCCAGCGAAAAGCTGGTGTGCAGGTCCTTCACGTTCGGCAGGTTGATCAGCACGTCGCGGGCGAACTGGCTGAAGCTGTTCAGGTCGCGGCTGACCACCTGCAACTCGAAAGTGCCGGTGCCGCTGATGTAGTGGCAGCTCACCACCTCGGGAATGGTGCGGATGGCTTCTTCAAGCGCGTGCAGCACGTCCCCGCTGTTGCGCGCCGCGTCCAGCCGCACGAAAGCCAGCACGCCCAGGCCGATCTTGTGGCGGTTGATCTCGGCGCGGTAGCCGGTGATGAAGCCGCTTTCCTCCAGCGCCCGCACGCGCCGCCAGCAGGGCGCGGCCGACAGGCCCACGCGCGAGGCCAGTTCGGTGTTGGTCAGCCGCGCGTCCACCTGCAACTCGTTCAGGATGGCGAGGTCGAATTTGTCCAATGTTTCCATTTTTGGCATTTTGCAGCAAGAATCTTGCGCCAACTATAGTAAATGGGGCAAAAAAAGCAAAGACATATCCCGGTGCGCGGCATACACTTTTGGCTGAAGTCAAAGCGCGGGCCCGATCGGTCCTGACGCTGGCGAAACCGCCTGCCCACAAGGCGGGTCATGACCATCCTGCTGGAGACAAACACCATGAACGCACCGCTGCCCGAGCACATCCGCAAAGCGCTGGAAACCGTCACGCTCGACGACAAATACGCCATTGGCCACGGCCGGGCCTTCATGAGCGGGGTGCAGGCGCTGGTGCGGCTGCCCATGCTGCAGCGCACCCGCGATGCGCTCGCGGGCCTGAACACCGCCGGTTTCATCAGCGGCTACCGGGGCTCGCCGCTGGGCGGCTACGACCAGGCGCTGTGGGCCGCCAAGAAGCACCTGGCGGCCAACCACATCGTGTTTCAGCCGGGCGTGAACGAGGAACTCGGCGCCACCGCCGTCTGGGGCACGCAGCAGCTCGATTTGTACCCGCAGACCAACAAGTACGACGGTGTGTTCGGCATCTGGTACGGCAAGGGGCCGGGCGTGGACCGCTGTTCGGACGTGTTCAAGCATGCCAACATGGCCGGCACCGCCAGGCACGGCGGCGTGGTGGCCATTGCCGGCGACGACCATGTGTCAAAAAGCTCGACCGCGCCGCACCAGAGCGACCATATTTTCAAGGCCTGCGGCCTGCCGGTGTTTTTCCCGTCGAGCGTGCAGGAAATCCTCGACATGGGACTGCACGCGATTGCCATGAGCCGCTTTTCGGGCGTCTGGTCGGGCATGAAGACGATCCAGGAAGTGGTCGAGTCCTCAAGCTCGGTGTCGGTCGATCCGGACCGGGTCAAGATCATCATTCCCGATGATTTCCAGATGCCGCCCGGCGGCCTGCACATCCGCTGGCCCGACGCGCCGCTCGAGCAGGAAGCGCGGCTGATGGACTACAAATGGTATGCCGCGCTGGCCTATGTGCGGGCCAACAAGCTCAACTACAACGTGATTGCCGGGCCGCACGACCGATTCGGCCTGATCGCCAGCGGCAAGGCCTTCAACGACACCCGCCAGGCCCTGGCCGACCTGGGCCTGGACGAGGACACCTGCCACCAGCTGGGCATCCGGCTGCACAAGGTCAATGTGGTCTGGCCGCTGGAAGCGACCATCACCCGCGACTTCGCCCAGGGGCTGCAGGAAATCCTGGTGGTCGAGGAAAAGCGACAGGTCATCGAATACCAGATCAAGGAAGAGCTCTACAACTGGCGCGCCGATGTGCGGCCCAACGTGCTGGGCAAGTTCGACGAGCCGGAAGGCGACGAATCGGGCGGCGAATGGAGCCGGCCGAATCCAGGCGAGAACTGGCTGCTGCGCGCCAAGGCCGACTTGAGCCCGGCGATCATCGCCAAGGCGATTGCCAAGCGCCTCAAGAAGCTGGGCGTGCCCGCTGACATCGCGGCCCACATGGATTCCAGGCTGGCGGTCATCGAAGGCCGCGAACGCGCCCTGGTCGAGACCAAGCTGGACACCGGTGAGCGCGCCCCCTGGTTCTGCAGCGGCTGCCCGCACAACACCAGCACCCGCGTGCCCGAGGGCTCGCGGGCCGTGGCCGGCATCGGCTGCCACTACATGGCGACCTGGATGGACCGCAGCACCTCCACCTTCACCCAGATGGGCGGCGAGGGCGTGACCTGGGTCGGCCAGGCGGCCTTCACCCACGACGCGCATGTCTTCGCCAACCTGGGCGACGGCACCTATTTTCACAGCGGCCTGCTGGCGATTCGCCAGAGCATTGCCAGCGTCGTGAACATCACCTACAAGATCCTGTACAACGACGCTGTGGCCATGACCGGCGGCCAGCAGGTCGGCGAGCGGCCCGAAGGCCATTCGGTGCTGCAGATCATGAAGAGCCTGGAGTCGGAGGGCGTGGCGAAATTGGTCATCGTGACCGACGAGCCCGAGAAATACGACGGCGCCAAGCTGGCGGGCGGCGTGACGGTGCACCACCGCGACGAGCTGGACCAGCTGCAGCGCGAATTCCGCGAGATCAAGGGCTGCACCGCCATCATCTACGACCAGACCTGCGCGACCGAAAAGCGCCGCCGCCGCAAGCGCGGCACATTGGTCGACCCGGCCAAGCGGGTGGTGATCAACGAGCTGGTCTGCGAAGGCTGCGGCGACTGCTCGGTGCAGTCCAACTGCCTGTCGGTCGAGCCGCTCGAAACCGAATTCGGCCGCAAGCGCCGCATCAACCAGAACACCTGCAACAAGGACTATTCCTGCGTCAAGGGCTTTTGCCCGAGCTTCGTGACGGTCGAGGGCGGGCAGCTCAAGAAGCCGAAGAAAGAAAAAAAGGGCGACCTGGCCAGCCTGCCGGCGATTCCCCAGCCGGTGCTGCCGGTGGCCGATGCCGCCTGGGGCATCGTGGTCGGCGGCGTGGGCGGCACCGGCGTCATCACCATTGGCCAGCTGCTGGGCATGGCCGCGCACCTGGAAGGCAAGGGCGTGGTGACCCAGGATGCGGGCGGGCTGGCGCAAAAAGGCGGCGCGACCTGGAGCCACATCCAGATCGCCAACCGGCCCGAGGCGATTTTTACCACCAAGGTCGATACCGCCAAGGCCGACCTGGTCATCGGCTGCGACCCGATCGTCACCGCCAGCCCCTACACGCTGGCAACGATGCAGCCGGGCCGCACCTTCGTGGCGATGAATTCGCACGGCGCGCCGACGGCCGCGTTCGTCACCAATCCCGGCTGGCAGTTCCCCGGCGGCAACTGCGAAAGCGCGGTGCAATCTGCAGTAGGCCCGGGCCTGCTGGCGAGCTTTGACGCCGAGCAGGTCGCGGTGCAGCTGATCGGGGACTCGATCTACACCAATCCGCTGATCCTGGGCTTTGCCTGGCAAAAAGGCCGGGTGCCGCTGTCGCATGCGGCCTTGATGCGGGCGATTGAGCTCAACGCGGTGCAGGTTGACAACAACAAAGCGGCGTTTGAGTGGGGCCGGCGCTGCGCCCATGACCTGGCTTCGGTCCAGGCGCTGTTCAAGGCCGCGCAGGTGATCGAGTTCGTCAAAAAGCCGTCGCTGGGTGAAATGCTGAACAAGCGCATTGACTTCCTGACCGGCTACCAGAACGCGGCCTATGCCCAGGCCTACCAGGCTTTCGTCGAAAAGGTCCGCACGGCCGAGGCGCCGCTGGGCAAGACCGTGCTGACCGAGGCCGTGGCCCGTTACCTGTTCAAGCTCATGGCGTACAAGGACGAGTACGAGGTGGCACGGCTTCACACGGATACGGGTTTCCTGACTAAGGTCAATGCCATGTTCGAGGGCGATTTCAAACTCAACTACCACCTGGCGCCGCCGCTGCTGGCCAGGAAGAACGACAAGGGCGAGCTGCAAAAGCAGCAGTTCGGTCCGTGGATGCTGACCGGCTTCAGGCTGCTGGCCAGGATGAAGGGCTTGCGCGGCACGCCGTTCGATGTGTTCGGCCGCACCGAAGAGCGCAGGGAAGAGCGGGCGCTGATTGCCGAGTACCGGGCCAGCATCGACGAAGTGCTGGCCGGCTTGACGCCTGCCAACCATGCCGCCGCCGTGGAAATCGCCCGCATTCCCGAGCTCATCAAGGGCTACGGCCATGTCAAGGCGCGGCACCTGGCCACGGCCCGGCCGCAGTGGGCTGCGCTGATGCAGGCTTACCGCCAGCCTGCGGCTGCCTCGGAACGGCAAGCCGCCTAGCGGTTTCAGCTGCAAACACAGGCCCGTTCGCGGCCTGTTGAAACCAGGGCAGCGGCGTATTTAAAGCGCCGGGCCCGGCGGGCTGCCGTAAATAGCCGTACGCCTGCCGGTTGTATTGGGCTCCCCTGCCCGACGCATACAATCATCCGTCCATGCCCGGGGCCAGCTGTCCTGGGTATTTGTCCGTATTTTCATTAAAAATTGTGGAGTCAACCGTGTTTATTTCTTCAGCTTTTGCCCAAACCGCCCCTGCCGCTGCCGCAGGCGGCAGCGACATGATGTCCACCCTGACCGGCATGCTGCCCTTGGTGCTGATGTTCGTGGTGCTGTATTTCGTCATGATCCGTCCCCAGATGCGCAAGCAAAAAGAACACCGCGCCATGATCGAGGCGCTGGCCAAGGGCGACGAAGTGGCCACCGCCGGCGGCCTGCTGGGCAAGGTCACCCGCATGAGCGAAGGCTACCTGACGCTGGAAATCGCGCCCGGCGTGGAAGTGCAGCTGCAGCGCAGCGCCATTGTCCAGGTGCTGCCCAGGGGCGCCATCGGCAGCGCCAAATAAGGCAATCCGTTTGCATCAAGACGGTTTGCCCGGGCGTGCCTGGGCAAACCGGGCTGGCTTTTTGTTTATCCGTTCATCAGGAACACATCTCTCATGAATCGTTATCCGGCCTGGAAGTACGTTCTTATCGTCGTCGTGCTGTTGATCGCAGCCTTGTACACGCTGCCCAATTTTTTCGGCGAAGCCCCTGCGGTGCAGATTTCCAGCAGCAAGTCCGCCGTCAAGGTAGACACGACGACGCTGGCCCGGGTCGAGCAGGCGCTCAAGGACGTTGGCCTGAGGGCCAATGCCATCACGCTGGAGGCGGGCTCCATCAAGGTCCGTTTTGACAGCACTGACACCCAGCTCAAGGCCAAGGACGCAATCCAGAAAGCCCTGACCCCCGACCCTGCTGACCCGGCCTATGTGGTGGCGCTCAATCTGCTTTCGCGTTCGCCAGCCTGGCTGACGTCGCTCAACGCCAATCCGATGTACCTGGGGCTGGACTTGCGCGGCGGCGTGCACTTCATGCTGCAGGTCGACATGCAGGCCGCCCTGTCCAAGCGGGCCGAATCGCTGGCGGGGGACATTCGCCTGTCGCTGCGCGAAAAGAACATCCGGCACGGCGGCATCGCCCGCAATGACCAGGTCATCGACATCCGCTTTCGCGATACCGCCACCCTGGAACAGGCCAAGAACCTGATTCAGGAACAGATTCCGGACCTTCAGCTGGCCGAAGCGCCCGACGGCGCCGAATTCAAGCTGACGGCCCGCATCAAGCCCGAGGCAACCCGGCGCATCCAGGACCAGGCGCTCAAGCAGAACATGGTCACGCTGCACAACCGCATCAACGAGCTGGGCGTGGCCGAGCCGGTCATCCAGCAGCAGGGCATCGACCGCATCGTGGTGCAGCTGCCCGGCGTGCAGGACACGGCCAAGGCCAAGGATATTCTGGGGCGCACCGCCACGATGGAAATGAGATTGGTTGAAGACAGCGCCGAGGCCCGCGCCGCCGAAAACGGCAGCGGACCGGTTCCTTTTGGGGCCGAGCGCTTTTTCGAGCGCAACGGGCAGGCGGTGATCGTCAAGAAGCAGGTCATCCTGACCGGCGAAAACCTGACCGACGCCCAGCCGGGCTTCGATTCGCAAAGCCAGCAGCCCAAGGTGGACCTGACGGTCGATGCCAAGGGCGGCCGCATCATGCGTGACACCAGCCGCGAAAACCTGAAGAAGCGCATGGCGATCCTGCTGTTTGAAAAAGGCAAGGGCGAAGTGCTGACCGCGCCGGTGATCCAGGGCGAACTCGGCAACCGTTTCCAGATTTCCGGCTCCATGAGCGTTGCCGAGGCCAGCGACCTGGCCCTGCTGCTGCGCGCCGGCTCCCTGGCCGCGCCCATGGAAATCATCGAGGAGCGCACCATCGGCCCGACGCTGGGCGCTGAAAACATCAGCAAGGGCTTCAACAGCGTGTCCTGGGGCTTTGCGGTGATCGTGGCCTTCATGGCCGTGTACTACATGCTGTTCGGCCTGATCTCCGGCATTGCGCTGGCGGTCAACCTGCTGCTGCTGGTGGCGGTGCTGTCCATGCTGCAAGCCACCCTGACGCTGCCGGGCATGGCCGCCATGGCGCTGGCGCTGGGCATGGCGATCGACTCCAATGTCCTGATCAATGAACGCATCCGCGAGGAATTGCGCGGCGGCGCTTCGCCGCAGGCGGCGATTCACACCGGCTACGAGCGCGCCTGGGCCACCATTCTGGACTCCAATATTTCCACCCTGATTGCCGGGCTGGCCCTGCTGGCCTTTGGTTCGGGACCGGTTCGCGGTTTTGCAGTGGTGCATTGCATCGGTATTTTGACCAGCATGTTCTCTGCGGTGTTTTTCTCTCGGGGGCTGGTCAACCTCTGGTACGGACGCCAGAAAAAACTCAAGACGGTGTCCATTGGCACCGTGTGGCGCGGGCCTGCGGAAGGCGCGCTCGCCAAGTGACCAACGTTTATTTTCCTGAGCTGCTTTCCTAGGACCCCAGATGGAATTTTTCAAAATCCGGCGTGACATTCCGTTCATGCGGCATGCGCTGATCTTCAACATCATCAGCTTCGTCACCTTCGCGCTTGCGGTGCTCTTCCTGTTCACGCGCGGCCTGCACCTGTCCGTCGAGTTCACGGGCGGCACGCTGATGGAGGTGAATTACGCCCAGGCGGCCGACGTCGGGAAAATTCGCGACACCGTGGCCAGGCTGGGGCTGAACGATGTGTAGGTGCAGAACTTTGGCACGTCACGCGATGTGATGATCCGGCTTCCAGCGCAAAAAGGCGTCAGCACCGCCCAGCAAAGCGATACGGTGATGGCGGCCTTGAAAACCGCCAGCCCCGATGTCACACTGCGCCGCACCGAATTCGTCGGCCCGCAGGTGGGCGAAGAGCTGGCGCAGGACGGCCTGAAGGCCCTGGCCATGGTCGTGTTCGGCATCATGGTGTACCTGGCGTTCCGGTTCGAGTGGAAATATGCGGTCGCGGCCATCATTGCCAACCTGCATGACGTGATCATCATTCTTGGATTTTTTGCTTTTTTCCAGTGGGAGTTTTCACTGGCCGTGCTGGCGGCCGTGCTGGCGGTGCTGGGGTATTCGGTCAACGAGTCGGTGGTGATTTTTGACCGGATCCGCGAGAACTTCCGGCGCTACCGAAAGATGAGCACCGAGGAAATCATCAACAATGCGATCACCTCCACCATCAGCCGCACCATCATCACCCACGGCTCGACCGAGATCATGGTGTTGTCGATGCTGTTGTTCGGCGGCCCGACGCTGTTCTATTTTGCGCTGGCCCTGACCATCGGCATCCTGTTCGGCATTTATTCTTCGGTTTTCGTGGCCGCATCGATTGCCATGTGGCTGGGCATCAAGCGTGAAGACCTCATCAAGGGGCCCGGCCCGTCGAAGAAAGACGAAGACCCGAACGACCCCAACGCAGGTGCGATGGTCTAGCGGCTTTCATGCCTGTCACAGCCAGTCGTGCCTTCCCAACCTCCCCCACGCAGCATCCTGGCCGGGCAGGCCCGCGCTCTTTTCATGGAGCGCGTCACCGCCGTCGTTCCCCAGCTGGCGGGACTGATCGGCAGCACACTGTCCGAACAGGCTGAAAAGCCGGGCAATGCCCGGGAAATGCAGGATCTGCAAGACGCGCTGCGGCTCTACCGTGAAAACAGCCCCGCCTGGGTCCGGAGCGTCCTGGCTGCCTTGCGCGACACGCTGTCCCCGTCTGCCAAAGCAGGCACGGCCGGGCTTGCAGACCTCGCAAAGCTCGAACTCGTCGGCAACGACACGGTCGAGCACCGGATTCTTGCTTCCCGCCTGGCTTTGCGGCTGCTGGATTTTGCAAGCTGGGAGCTCAACGACCTGCGCCTGCGCGTCCAGAGCCTGGAAGGCCTGCCCGAACTGGGCCGCCAGGACATTTTTCGCCCGGAAGTGATTGCGCAGCACCTGGTCGAGCAATGGACGCGGGCCGGGTTGCCCCAGTCGGTATGGATGCTGGCGCAAGACCCGATCCATAAAAACATGTCGGCCTGGATGCTCGATATTTACCATGCGACCAACGCGTTTCTGATCGAGCGCGGCGTCATGGCGGAAATCGACCTGCGGCCCCTGGTCCGGCGAACGCCTTCTGCGGTGGGCACCGGCAAAACCGCCACTTTGACCGGGCAGGCCAAAAAGCCGGCCCCTTCCCAGACACCAAACCCCAACAATTCAGCGCATGCCGCGCCGTCGGGCCAGGCAGCGGGCGCCCAGTCAACCGACGGAGAGGGGCCAGATAGCAGCCAGTTGCTGACCAGGCACCAGGCGCCGGACAATGCCTTGCGCAATGAAACGCGCATGCAGACTGCGGCCACACCCATGGGCCGCATGCGAACGCGGGCCCAGGGCGTGCTTGCGCATTTGAAGGAACTGCTGAGCAGCCGTGTCGAAGGTTTTGACCCGGCCCGCCTGTTGCAGCAGGCCTCCCCGCGGCTTGAACAGACCATGAAGCAGCTCTGGCAGCAGGCCGGGAAACCCTCGGCCAGCGACGCCAGGCACACCACGGGCTTTGCGCAAACGCAGGTGGACCAGGCGCTGCAGGCGCTGCGCCAGCGCACCAGCCTGCTCAAGAAGGCCGCTTCCAGTTCTGCTGAAAAAGCCACGATCGAGATTGTGGCGCTGATGTTTCAGAGCATCTTGTCTGAAGACCGCATCGCACCCCAGGTGCGCGTATGGTTTGCGCGGCTGCAGATGCCGGTTCTCCGGGTGGCCCTGGCCGAACCTGAATTTTTCAGTTCCTTGGAGCATCCTGCGCGCCAGCTGATCGACCGCATGGGCTCCTGCGCGCTGGGGTTTGATGTCACGGTCGATGGCAATGTGCTGGAAGCGGAGATCAGACGCGTCGTGCAGGTGATCGAACAGTACCCGGAAACGGGCCGCCGCGTCTTTCAGCTGGTGTACGAAGAATTCGACAAGTTTCTGTCCGGGTTTTATGCCGGGCAGGGCAGCGTTGCACGGGCGGTCAGCCTGGCCCAGCAGCTGGAGCAAAAAGAAACCATGACCGTCCAGTACACCATCGAGATGCGGACCATGCTCGACGACATGCCGGTTCGCGACGCGATACGTGAGTTCCTGTTCAAGATATGGGCCGAGGTGCTGGCCATAGCCGCCATAAAAAACGGGCCTCAGCATCCGCAGACCCTGCTGTACAAGCAGGGTGCGGCCGAGCTGGTCTGGGCGGCCAGCGCCAAGCCCAACCGCATCGACCGTACCCGGGTCATTGCGGCCCTGCCGCGGCAACTGCAGCTGCTGCGCCAGGGCATGGCGCTACTCGGCCTGGGCAAGGCTGAGCAGGACGCGCAACTGAAAATCATCAATGCCACCATGGCGGATGCGTTCCTGTCCAAAACCGATGCCATTCCCTTCGAAAAGATCGAGGCGATGGCCAATCGGCTGACGAATCTCGAAGACTACCTGTCAGACCAGGATGTGGGCGATTTCCCGCTGGATGCGGACAGCCTGGTCACCATGATCGGGATTGATTCGGCGGACATCGAGGTGATTGCCGATGGCGACAGCCACCCCGCCGGCACCATGCTGGCCTGGGCCGGGGAACTGCAGCCAGGAAGCTGGTACAACCTCGACCACAACGGAAAAACGAGCCGGGTGCAACTTGCCTGGTGCAGCGAACGCAAGCAGCTGCACCTGTTTGCCGCCGCCGATGGCCGCAGCTTTTTGATCCAGAGGCGCCGGCTGGCCGCCTACCTGCAGGCAGGGCTGCTGGTGCCCTTGGAAGAAGAAGCGCTGACGGTTCGCGCTACGCGGGATGCCCTGGCCAAACTGGAAGCCAATCCCGAGCGTTTGTTGAGCTAGGGCCGGGCAACGGAGGCGATGCGGCTGGGCGAGCCGGCCCTGCAGGCGAAGACACGGTGCGTTCCGCACCCGCCCCGTTGTTCAGTGGGCAAGCCGGCCTTCGGTTTCGTCGCACAGTTCATCGAGCACCAGCGCATCAGGCTCCTCGCCAAAGCTCCAATACACCATGAGGACGATGATTTTCAGGTCGTCGAGCGAGACCGGGTCGCCGGGGGCTGCCATGGCGCGGTCCAGCACGATTTCCCGCATGTGCGGAGGCAGCACGCCCGAGGTTTCCAGAAAACACACAAACCCCAGGCTTTGCGCGCCCAGGTGCTCTTGTTCCGCGACAGAATAAATGCGCAGGCTGGTGCTGGCTTGCGCCTGCATGCAGACAAACGGATTGCCCGGCCCGGCAGCGTCCACTGGCACTGGGCCCGATGCCTTGGCCAGGTGGGTCTGGGTTTCCTTGGCGGCGATGTTCAGGCCGTCGAGCCAGACCAGCGCTTCCTGGATTTCCTCGGGCTCGAAGCCTGCCGCCATGAGTTTTCGCCCCAGCCGGTCAATTTCAGGACAGGCGGCGCCTTGCCAGTAATTTTCGTAGACATAGACCAGGACTTCAAACATGCATTCAATATAACGCAGATAAGGTCAACCCACCGCCATGCGCTGAAACAGTCCGCCGGGCAGTCGAACGAGCTGTCCGTCAAGCTCCAGCTCAAGCAGCCGCGCCTGCAAATGGGGGGTGTCCAGCCCCGTGCGGGCCAGCAGGGCATCCAGGCCCACCGGGTCGAACCCCAGCGCCGCCAGCAGCGGGTCTTCGCCGGCGTACACGCCCTGGCTGCCTTCGGCGCCTTCGAGGGGCAAAGCCTCGCCGCCGGGGGGCGTGCCGTAGCCAAGCCGCAGCTCTTCCAGCACATCGAGCGCCACTTCCACCAGCTTGGCTCCCTGCTTGATCAGCGCATGGCAGCCGCGCGACTGCGGCGAATGGATCGAGCCGGGAATGGCAAAAACGTCCTTGCCCTGTTCGGCCGCCAGCCGGGCAGTGATCAGCGAGCCCGACTGCAGCGCCGCCTCGACCACCAGCGTTCCCCGGCTCAGGCCGGAAATGATGCGGTTGCGCTTGGGGAAATTGGCGGTCAGCGGCGGCGTTCCCAGCGGAAACTCGCTGACGATCATGCCCTGCCGGGCAATCCGGTGCGCCAATTCAAGGTGCCGCTTGGGATACACCCGGTCCAGCCCGGTGCCGACCACGGCAATGGTGTCGCCGCCGCCCAGCATCGCGCCGTCATGGGCCGCGCCGTCAATGCCCAGCGCCAGCCCGGACACCACGCAGAGGCCTGCGCCGCCGAACGTTTTTGCAAACTGCCGCGCATTGCTTTCGCCCTGGGGCGTGGGGTTGCGGCTGCCGACGATGGCCAGGCTGGTTGCTATTTTTTCATTTGCATTTGATGCACTGCTGCAAAGCGTGCCAAGCATGTAAAGCATCAAGGGCGGGTCTTCGATGTCGAGCAGCACCGCCGGATACGCCGCATCGCCCAGCACCGCAAGGCGCCGGTCTTCCCCGGCCTGCAGCCAGTCCAGCGTGGTCTGCAGTTGGGCCGCCAATCCGGGCGGCTCGCTGCGCAGGGCGCTGGCGAGTCTTTCCGAGCCGAGCTGTCGCAAGCTGGCGCTGCTTTGCGCAAAGATCGCCTGGACCGACCCGAAAGCCGTGAGCAGCTTGCGCGCCGTGATGTTGCCCACGCCCGGCGTCAGCGCCAGCCGCAGCCAGGCCTGCAGTTCCTGTGAATCCATGGGCAACTCTAACGCCAAAGGAACCGCTCAGGCGTTATGCCGGGCCACGCCCGGGTCCCGGCCGTTGCAACTCTGGAAAAGGGCACTGGCCGGCTTAATTCGGGTTGGTGAAGCGGTCGCCGATCTTGACGCCATCGGTCACCTGCAGGACCAGTGCATACGACAGCCGGTCAAAGGTGCTGAACACCATCAGCAGGCCGTTGCGTTCGTTCGGCAGCTTGATGCCGGGCCGGCTGCTGTCCGTTTTGTCCACGAGGCGCTCGCCGTCCTTCAGGATGGCCATGACATGGCCGCGCTCCAGACCATCGCGGCTGCCGCGGTTGATGACCACGATCTGATTTTCCGAAGCCCAGGCCACGGCATTGCCATAGACCGACACGATCTGCCCGGCGATGGCCGCCGAAGGCGCGCGCGGCACATAGCTGCGCAGTTCGCGCGGCGGCTCGGGCAGCAGGCGGTCGCCGACGCGCATTTCTTCCTTGGCCGCCACGATGTCGATGGTGGCGGGCACCTTTTCGACCTGCAATTTGCCGTCTTTGCCGGTGTTCTGGGCGGTGGATTCGCCGCGGACCAGTGCGGCCTTGCCGACGTAGTGCGCTTCATAGCCCAGAATTTCCTGGGTGGTCGGGTCTTTCAGCGGCGTGGCATTGCGAAACACGCGGTAATCCAGGGCATCGCCCTTGCGATCGGTCAGCGGCCGGCCCGGGGCGTCTCCACCCGCATACCCGCCCAGGGCATAGGCCCGGTCGCCGCGGCTCAGCAGCACCCGGCCTTCTTGCGCGGCCACGATGCGCGGCGCCTGCGAAAAAGTCAGCTCATCGACAATCAGCGGCTCGGCCAGGAAAGGCTCGATGGCCTGGGGCGCCAGCGTGGGAATCGACGTGTCTGCCAAGGAATCGGAGCGGGTGCGGGGCGAAATCCGGACTGTGCTGGAAGGCATGCCGTCGCTGCCCGCGCGGCGGGTCCGCAGGGTTGCGCGGCCATTGGCCTTGTCCAGAAACAGCTGCTGGCCGGGATAGATGCGGTGCGGATTGCGGATGTCCTCCAGGTTCATTCCCCACAGTTCCGGCCAGCGCCAGGGACTTTTCAGGAACATGCCCGAGATCGCCCACAGGGTGTCGCCTGACCGGACGGTGTACTGGTCAGGCGCATTGGGCATCAGGTCGGCCAGCGGTACGCCGGTGCTGGCCACCTGCGCGGCCTTGGCCTGCTGGGCCGGGGTGATAGGGAAGTTCTGGGCCTGCACGGCGGCTGAAAAGCACAGCAAAGCGGCGGCCATTGAAACAGGGCGGAATCGACCAGAAATAGTGTGCATCTTGGAGCTTGTTGGAACGGGCGGTGTTTACTTTGCGCTACAGGAAGATGCATTTTGCAATGCTTGTATCTGCGCAAATTTCCAGCGATTCTGTACCCAAGCCCCTGATTAAGCAATGATTAGCCGATTCTGAGAGGATTGCTGCCTTTAAAGACGGGGGAAAGTGGCGAAAATAGCGACTTCTCCTTATTGTTGCCATGACCCAACTCACCATCCTCCGCTACCCCGATCCGCGCCTGCACACCGTCGCCAGGCCTGTCGTCCAGTTCAATGCGCCCCTGCGCGAACTGGCCGGCGCCATGTTCCAGACCATGTATGAGGCCGAAGGCATCGGCCTGGCGGCCACCCAGGTCGATGTGCATGAGCAGTTGCTGGTCATCGACGTGAGCGAAGCCCATGACCAGCCGATGGTGCTGATCAATCCGGAAATCGTCTGGTCCAGTCCCGAGACGCGCACCGGTGACGAAGGCTGCCTGTCGGTGCCCGGCATCTACGACGGCGTGGAACGCTCGCTGGCGGTGAAGGTCGAGGCGTTTGATCTGGACGGCAAGCGCCGGGTGATTGAAGCCGAAGGCATGCTGGCGGTGTGCATCCAGCATGAAATGGACCATTTGAAGGGCAAGGTATTCGTTGAATACCTGTCGCCGCTCAAGCGCAACCGCATCAAGACCAAGCTGATCAAGCAACTCAAGGAAGAAGCGCGCGACGCCGTGGCCTGAGCCGCAGTGCCGGGGCGCAGTCATTCTTTAGAATCAGGCCCCATGCGCGTTATTTTTGCCGGTACCCCTGAATTTGCCCGTGTGGCGCTTGCCGAGCTGCACGGCGCCGGTTTCGAAATCCCGCTGGTTCTCAGCCAGCCCGACCGCCCCGCCGGCCGGGGCCTGAAGCTGCAGGCCTCTGCCGTCAAGCAGTGGGCCGAGCAGCATGGCATGGCCGTCGCGCAGCCGCGGAGCCTGCGCCTGGACGGCAAGTACCCTGAAGACGCCGCAGCCGCGCGCCAGGCCATCGGAGCGGCGCAGGCCGACGCCATGGTGGTTGCCGCCTACGGGCTGATCCTGCCGCAGTGGGTGCTCGACCTGCCGCCCCTGGGTTGCTTCAACATACACGCCTCGCTGCTGCCGCGCTGGCGGGGCGCCGCGCCGATTCACCGTGCGATCCAGGCCGGCGACCGGGAAACCGGCATCACCGTCATGCAGATGGATGCGGGACTGGACACCGGCGACATGCTGCTGGCAGAAAAACTGGTCATCGAAGACGCCGACACCACGGCCACGCTGCACGACCGGCTGGCCGCGCTGGGCGGAAAAATGATCGTGCAGGCGCTGGAAATGGCCGGCAACAGCCAGCTGAACCCGGTGCGCCAGCCTGCAGAAGGTATCAGCTATGCCCGCAAGATTGAAAAAACCGAGGCGGCGGTGGACTGGACGCAGCCAGCCGCCGCCATCGACAGGCACATCCGCGCCATGACGCCCTTTCCGGGGGCCACGGCGCAGCTTGGGCCGGAGACGCTGAAATTATGGAGCGCTGCAATGGACGGCTGCCCACGGCCGCCCGGCATGCCCGACGGCGGTATTTTGTCTGCCAATGCCGAAGGCGTGCGGGTCGTTTGCGGCGATGGCGTGCTGGTGCTGACCGAACTCCAGCGCGCCGGCGGCAAGCGCCTGCGCGCCGCCGACTTCCTGCGCGGCTTTGCGCTGGCGCCCGGCATGGCGTTTGCAAAGTAAGCCCCGGTGTTCCTGCGCGCCGCCTATTTCCGCCATGCCGAATTCCGCCAGGGCGTGCGCGACATGCTGTCGGTGGCGCCGGGTTTTGCCGCGTGGGGGCTGATGACCGGCGTGGCCATGGTCA
The DNA here is from genome assembly GCA_028292045.1 of Polaromonas sp. Lineage (GTDB taxonomy): Bacteria > Pseudomonadota > Gammaproteobacteria > Burkholderiales > Burkholderiaceae_C > Polaromonas. The sequence continues at coordinate 39,569 of JAQGMZ010000159.1, forward strand.
AGTCGGGCATGAGCGTGGTCGAGGCGGGCTTGATGACCGTGCTGGTCTTTGCCGGCAGCGCGCAGCTGGCCGCCATGCCGTTGCTGGTGGCGGGCGCGCCGGCCTGGGTAATACTGGCCACCGCCTTTTGCGTCAACCTGCGCTTTGTCGTGTTCAGCGCCCACCTGCGTGACTACCTGGTGCATTTGCCCTACGCGCAGCGCCTGCTGACCGGTTTTTTGACGACCGACCTGAGCTACATGCTGCTGGTCCGGCGTTTTCCGGTGCCCGCCCATACCCCGGAGCAACGCCTGGCCGAGCAGGCCTACCTGGCGGGCAACTGTGGGCTGTGCTGGGCCAACTGGGTCGGCAGCAGCCTGGTGGGCGTGGCGCTGGCCAATTACATCCCGGCCGACTGGGGGCTGGGCTTTGCCGGCATTCTCGCGCTGCTGGGCATTTCTTTTTCACTGGCCAGCTCGCGCCTGCGCATCGCCGCCGCCGCGGTGGCCGGGGCGGCGGCCGTCGCCTCGTTCGCGCTGCCGCTCAAGCTCAACATCCTGGTGGCCATTGCGGCAGCGGTTGCGGTGTGCCTGGTGCTTGAAACTGCGGGCCGGCGCGGCGCCAGCCCGCCGGAGCAGCCATGAACGAGACCGATTTCTGGACGGTGGCCACCATAGCCGGCATGGGCGTGTTGACAGTGGTGGCCCGCTGCTTTTTCTTTCTGTCCGACAAGCCCTGGCGCCTGCCCGAACTGGCCCGGCGCGGCCTGGACTATGCGCCGATTGCCGCGCTGGCCGCAGTGATCGTTCCCGAAATCGTCATGACGCAAGGCCAGCTGATTGCCACCTGGCAAGACGCCCGGCTGTTTGGCGCCGCAGCCGGTGTGGCCTGGTATGTCTGGCGCCAGGGCGTGCTTGGCACCATTGTGTGCGGCATGGCGGTGTACCTGTCATTGCACCTGGGGCTGGGTTGGTAGCGTGTGCCAGAGGCTGTTGGGTACCCTGGCCGACGCCTACAATTTCAGCCCACCGTCAATCGGCGGTTCATTCAATTGCCCTGTTTTGGAACTTGTCCATGAATTTCATCCGTTTTTCCGATTTGTGCGCCAGCGGCCAGGTGGCCGGCAAGCGCGTGTTCATCCGCGCCGACCTGAATGTGCCGCAGGATGCCAGCGGCGCCATCACCGAAGACACGCGCATCCGCGCATCAGGGCCCTGTTTGCAGATGGCGCTGGATGCCGGCGCGGCAGTCATGGTCACCTCGCACCTGGGCCGTCCCACGGAAGGCGAATTCAGGCCGGCCGATTCGCTGGCGCCGGTTGCCAAACGCCTTGGTGAATTAATGCAGCGCGAGATTCCTGTTGTGGCTAACTGGACCGATGGCGTGCAAGTCGAGCCCGGCCAGCTGGTGATGCTGGAAAACTGCCGCCTGAACAAAGGCGAGAAAAAAAACAACGAAGCGCTGGCGCGCAAGATGGCCGCCCTGTGCGATATTTTTGTGCATGACGCCTTTGGCACGGCGCACCGGGCCGAAGCTTCAACCTACGGCATTGCGCAATATGCGCCGGTGGCCTGCGCCGGGCCGCTGCTGGCCGCCGAGATGGATGCCATCAGCGCCGCCTTTGCGCAACCGAAGCGGCCGCTGGTCGCCATCGTGGCCGGCAGCAAAGTCTCGACCAAGCTGACCATCCTGAAGGCGCTGGCCGAAAACGTCGACCAGCTCATCGTCGGCGGCGGCATTGCCAACACCTTCATGCTGGCCGCCGGCCTGAACATCGGCAAAAGCCTGGCCGAACCCGATTTGCTGGCCGACGCCACCGCCGTGATCGCGGCCATGAAGGCGCGCGGCGCCGAGGTGCCGATTCCCACCGACGTGGTGTGCGCCAAGTCGTTTGCCGCGAATGCGCCCGCCACCGTCAAGTCTGCCGGCGAGGTGGAAGACGACGACCTGATCCTCGACATCGGGCCCGACACCACCGCCCGTCTGGCCGCGCAGCTCAAAAGCGCCGGCACCATCGTCTGGAACGGCCCGGTCGGCGTGTTTGAATTCGACGCGTTTGCCAAAGGCACCGAAGGCATCGCCCGCGCCATTGCCGAAAGCAGCGCCTTCAGCATCGCCGGCGGCGGCGACACGCTGGCGGCGATTGCCAAGTACGGCATTGAACAAGACGTGGGCTACATCTCTACCGGCGGCGGCGCTTTTCTGGAAGTGCTGGAAGGCAAGACGCTGCCGGCCTTCGAGATCTTGCAGAAGCGGGCTGACAGCCGGCCTGCCTCGCCCGCCAGTCCGGCGCATGGTGCGGTACCTGTTTTGTAACCGGATTCGTGTATAAACCGGAAACTAAATTACCAGGAGACACCCTTATGACGCTTCGCGCCACCAAGATCGTTGCCACCCTCGGGCCGGCTTCCAGCAACCCGGTGCTGCTGGAAAAAATCATCCGCGCCGGCGTCAACGTGGTGCGGCTGAACTTCAGCCACGGATTGGCGCAGGACCACATCAACCTGGCGGCCGTGGTGCGCGAAGTGGCCCAGCGCGTCGGGCGGGAAGTCGCCATCATGGCCGACCTGCAGGGCCCCAAAATCCGGGTCGGCAAGTTTGCCGAAGGCCGGGTCATGCTGGTGCCGGGCGAAAAATTCATCCTGGACGCGTCCCGCACCGAGCCGGGCGACATCCGGGGCGTGGGCCTGGACTACAAGGAACTGCCGCGCGACGTGAAGGCCGGCGATGTGCTGCTGCTGAACGACGGCCTGATCGTGCTGGTCATCGACGCGGTGCGCGGCGAAGAGGTGCACACCACCGTCAAGCTCGGCGGCGAGCTGTCGAACAACAAGGGCATCAACAAGCAGGGCGGCGGCCTGACCGCGCCGGCGCTGACCGCCAAGGACATGGAGGACATCAAGACCGCGATGAGCTTCCAGGCCGACTATGTGGCGGTGAGCTTTCCGAAAAACGCCACCGACATGGAAATGGCGCGCCAGCTGTGCAACGTGGCGGCCGCGCCCTACCGGCACAAGCCCGGCCTGATCGCCAAGATCGAACGCGCCGAGGCGATTCCGAAGCTCGAAGAAATCTTGAAGGTCAGCGACGGCATCATGGTGGCGCGTGGCGACCTGGCGGTCGAAGTCGGCAATGCCGCCGTGCCGGCGCTGCAAAAACGCATGATCAAGATGGCCCGGGCGGCTGACAAGGTCGTCATCACCGCCACCCAGATGATGGAAAGCATGATTCTGAACCCGGTGCCGACGCGCGCCGAGGTCAGCGACGTGGCCAATGCGGTGCTCGACGGCACCGATGCAGTGATGCTCAGCGCCGAGACCGCCGCTGGCCGCTTCCCGCTGGAAACCGTCGAGGAAATGGCCAAGATCTGCGAGGAAGCCGAGAAAGCCGAATACAAGGAACTGAGCGCCGATTTTTCCGGCAAGACCTTTACCCGCA
>JAQGMZ010000192.1 GCA_028292045.1 Polaromonas sp.
TTGATTGGCAATGCGGATACGCGTCTGGCGTGAACGGCGAAGGCGCTGCGCTTTTTTGGTCAACATGATGCAGCTCCTTATTTCTTCTTGGTTTCTTTGATCGTGATTTTTTCATCCGAATAACGGATGCCCTTGCCTTTGTAAGGCTCGGGAGGTCGGACTGCACGCACTTCAGCGGCAATCTGGCCCACACGCTGGCGATCAGAACCCTTGATGACCACCTCGGTGGGCGTCGGGGTTGTGACCGTGATGCCTGCAGGCATGGCCATCACCACAGGATGGGAATAGCCCACCGTGAGGTTCAGCTTGTCGCCTTGCGCCTGGGCCTTGAAGCCCACGCCGACCAGGTTCAGCTTTTTCTGAAAACCCGTCGTGACACCCATGACCATGTTGTTCACGAGCTGGCGCATCGTGCCGCTCATGGCATTGGCCTGGCGGGAATCATTGGCGGGCACGAACGTCAGCTTGCCGTCTTCACTTTTAATGACGACATGGGCATTTTGCGTCAGCGCCAGGGCACCAAGGGCGCCCTTGACATTGATCTGGTCTTCTTTGATTGCGATGTCCACACCCTGGGGGATGGCGACCGGCATTTTTGCTACACGAGACATTTCAGTTACTCCTCAATGCCGCCGTTAGGCCACGTAGCACAACACTTCGCCACCGATACCGGTAGCGCGTGCTTTGCGATCAGTCATGACGCCCTGGGGCGTCGTGACAATTGCCACACCCAGGCCATTCATGACCTGAGGAATGGCGCCATGGCCCTTGTACACGCGAAGGCCGGGGCGGCTGACGCGCTCGATGCGCTCAATCACGGGCTTGCCTGCGTAATACTTCAGGGCGATTTCCAGCTGGGGCTTGCCATCGTTGGCCTTGACGGAGAAGCCATCAATGTAGCCCTCATCCCTCAAAACCTGTGCAATGGCGACTTTAACTTTTGACGAAGGCACCAGCTCAAGGGCTTTTTCAACCATTTGTGCATTGCGGATGCGTGTCAGCATGTCGGCGATAGGATCACTCATACTCATCTGGGGTTCTCCTATTGCTTACCAGCTTGCCTTGGTGATACCGGGGATATCACCTGCAAAAGCCAATTCACGGATCTTGGCGCGAGCCAGGCCAAATTGACGGAACGTACCACGCGGGCGACCGGTGATGGCACAGCGGTTGCGCTGACGCGTCGGATTTGCATTGCGCGGCAATTTTTGCAGCTCAAGGCGGGCCTGAGCGCGGTCGTCGTCGGTGCGCTTGAAATCATTGGCGATTGCCTTGAATTCAGCATGCTTCTTGGCGAACTTGGCGACCAGCTTGTCGCGCTTCAGTTCACGTTGCAGTAGGGCTTGTTTTGCCATCTTGCGCCTTCAGTTCTTGAACGGAAAACGGAAGGCGGTGAGGAGCGCCTTGCACTCTTCATCGTTCTTGGCCGTTGTGGTGATGCTGATGTTGAGACCGCGCAAGGCATCAACCTTGTCGTACTCAATCTCAGGGAAAATGATCTGCTCTTTCACGCCGATGTTGTAGTTGCCGCGGCCATCGAAGGCACGGCCGGAAATACCACGAAAGTCACGAACGCGCGGCAGGGCCACGGTCACGAAACGGTCGAGGAACTCGTACATCTGCACGCCGCGCAGCGTGACCATGCAGCCAATGGGCAGGTCTTCGCGGATCTTGAATCCGGCGATGGCCTTCTTAGCCTTGGTCACCACAGGCTTCTGGCCTGTGATCTTGGCCATGTCGGCCACGGCGTTGTCCATGACCTTCTTGTCGGCGACCGCCTCGCTCACACCCATGTTGAGCGTGATCTTGGTGATGCGGGGAACCTGCATCGGAGTCGTGTAGCCGAATTTTTCAATCAGGGCGGGCGCGATTTTCTCGCGGTACTGGTCTTGCAAGCGTGCCATGTTTATGCAGCCTTAATTACTTCGCCGCTGGACTTGAAGACACGCGTCTTCTTGCCATCAGCCAGCAATTTGATTCCAACACGGTCCGCCTTGCCCGATGCCGCATTGGAAATGGCGACATTGGACTGGTGAATCGGCATGCTTTTTTGAACGATGCCGCCTGTGGTGCCCTTGAGCGGGTTGGGCTTGGTGTGTTTTTTCACCAAGTTGATCCCATCCACCAGCACATAGCTGTCATCAATGCGCTGCGTGATCGTGCCGCGCTTGCCCTTGTCGCGACCGGTGATCACGATGATCTCGTCGCCTTTGCGAATTTTGTTCATTGCCTGGGGTCCTTACAGAACTTCAGGAGCCAGGGACACGATCTTCATGAACTTTTCAGTGCGCAGCTCGCGCGTCACTGGTCCGAAGATGCGGGTACCGATAGGCTCCAGCTTGGCATTGAGCAGCACTGCTGCATTGCCGTCGAATTTGACGAGCGAGCCATCACCGCGGCGGATGCCCTTGGCGGTGCGAACGACCACAGCACTGTAAACCTCGCCTTTTTTGACGCGGCCACGTGGAGCGGCTTCTTTGATACTCACCTTGATGACGTCACCAACGCTGGCGTACCGGCGCTTGGATCCGCCCAGCACCTTGATGCACATCACGGATTTAGCACCCGTGTTGTCAGCAACATCGAGTTTGGATTGCGTTTGAATCATTTAAATTGGTTCCCAACTTGCACCGACAATTGGCAGCCCGCTTGATGCGAACCGCCTGCCGATCAGTCTTGGGCCCGTCGTCCACACCGCAAACCACTCGCAGTGCTTCCGCTGGGCAGAAGTACTTCGCCTTTTATAGCGAAGCCCACGATTATTACCAATGAATTGATGCCTGTCAACCGCCAAGCTTGGTTATTTTTGATAAATTGCCACGGAAACGCCTTAAAACTGCACACCCTGATCGGACAAAGCAGTTGGCAGCAATCCGCTAGCGTGAAAAACTCAGGTATTGCTCGCACAGCCGTTCGAAGGATTCAAGCTGCGGGTCAACCCCGGTTTCCTGCTGCAGCAAAAGAGCCACTTCGGCTGCAAGCGATTTGGCCAGCGCTGCATCGAGAAACAGCAGCCTTGAACGTCGCGCCAATACGTCTTCCACCGTCCGGGCGTACTCCGTGCGCGCAGCAAAGCGCACCATGGCTTCTGTCAGCCCGCCGCCCAGCATCCTGTCAGCGCCTGGAAGGGCGTGCACGGCCGAGCCTTCCGTGCCATACAGATGAATCCCGGGCGGATCGCTGATCTTCTGGGCCATGGTCTGCGCGCCCACGAGCTTTAAATGCGTCGTGACAGCGCCTGGCTTTGCAGGCAGCAGCGCGGCGGCAAAACATTTGTCGAGCACATCCTCGGCCATGGCCCGGTAGGTGGTCCACTTGCCGCCCGTCACGGTGACCAGGCCGCTCTTGCTGACCAGCACGGTGTGCTCGCGGGACAAGGCCTGGGTGTTGTCGGCGTCATCGTCGGCCGGCTTGACCAGCGGCCGCAGGCCCACCCAGATACTTTTGATGTCTGCCGGCCCAGGGGCGCGGCTCAGGTAGCGGGCCGACTCGCGCAAAATGAAATCGACCTCTTCCGGAAAGGGCAAAGGCTCGCGTGCCAGGTCATCGCGCGGCGTATCGGTCGTGCCCAAAATGATTTTCCCAAGCCAGGGCACGGCAAACAGCACCCTGCCGTCTTCTGTTTTGGGAATCAGCATGGCGTGGTCGGTTGGCAGGAACTCCCGGTCCACCACGATATGAACCCCCTGGCTGGGGGCAACCATCGGTCTGGCTTTCCGGCCAATGGACTCTCCGTCCTGCAGGCGCAACTGGTCGACCCAGACGCCGGTTGCGTTGACCACGCAGCTTGCCCGCAGCTCAATATCGTCGCCGGTTTCCTGGTCTCTGGCGAGCACTCCGGCGAGCTTGCCGTTTTCATGGATCAGGCTGGTGGCGGCGCAGTAATTGACCAGCAACGCGCCCTGCCGCGCGGCCGTGCGCGCCAGCGCCAGCGCCAGGCGGGCATCGTCAAACTGGCCATCCCAGTACTTGACACCGCCTTTGAGTCCTGTGGACTGCAAGGTGGGCAGGCGCTCCAGGGTCTCGGAGCGGCTTAGAAATTCGGTATGGCCCAAGCCGGCCTTGCCTGCCAGCGCATCGTAGATCTTCAACCCCACGCCATAGAAAGGCGATTCCCATAATTTGTAGGAAGGCATGACGAAGGCCAGCGGCTGCGCCAGGTGCGGCGCATTGGCCAGCAGCGTCGAACGCTCATGCAGCGCCTCACGGACCAGCGAGATGTTTCCCTGGGCCAGATAACGGACGCCACCGTGCACCAGCTTGGTGGCGCGGGACGATGTGCCTTTGGCAAAGTCGTGCGATTCGAGCAGGACGACCGAAAAACCGCGCGCCGCCGCATCCAGCGCCACGCCCAGGCCGGTCGCGCCACCGCCGATGACGGCCATGTCGTAGCGGTGCGGCCGGGCGAGCCGGTCCATCAACGCCTTGCGCTGGGTGGGGGCGGGCAATTCCGGGTTGGTCATCATGAACTGGAACTTCCGTTTGTGGTCATTTCATTTGGCAGGCGACTCCAGCCGCAGAAAGAACGTGTTCGGTGCTTTTTGCGGCCGGCTGTGTCTTAGCGAACTTTTCCGTCTTTCCAGGCTTGCAGAAGCTTGTCGTAGTTGATGGTTTCGCCTTTTGGCTTTTCGTTGGCCAGCTTGGCCCACGGCGCATGTTCATTGCTCAGCATCTTGGCCGGGTCGCCCTTGGCGGCGAGCTTGGGCGCGCAATTGGCCATGCCGGCGCGCTCCAGCCGGCCCATCACGTTGTCCATTTCCTCGGCCAGCGTGTCCATGGCCTTTTGCGGGGTTTTCTCGCCGGTGACGGCCTCGGCGACGTTTTTCCACCAGAGCTGCGCCAGCTTCGGATAGTCAGGCACATTGGTGCCGGTTGGCGTCCAGGCGACGCGCGCGGGGCTGCGGTAGAACTCGACCAGGCCCCCGTATTTGCCGGCGTTCTTGGTGAAATACTCAGAGCGGATATCGCTGTCCCGGACAAATGTGAGGCCGGTGATGGACTTCTTGAGCGAAGTGGTCTTGGCGGTGATGAACTGCGCATACAGCCACGCGGCCGCAACCTTGTTAGCGTCATGGTTCTTGAAGAAAGTCCAGGCGCCCACGTCCTGGTAGCCGTTTTGCATGCCTTGCTTCCAATAGGGGCCGTTCGGGCCGGGCGCCATGCGCCACTTGGGCGAACCGTCGGCATTGACCACCGGCAGGCCCGGCTTGGTCATGTCGGCGGTGAAGGCCGTGTACCAGAAGATTTGCTGGGCGATCTGGCCTTGCGCCGGCACCGGGCCTGATTCGCCGAAAGTCATGCCCATGGCTTCCTTGGGCGCGTATTTCTTCATCCAGTCGATGTACTTGGTCAGCGCATAGACGGCTGGCGGCGAGTTGGTGGCGCCGCCGCGGGACACCGAAGCGCCCACCGGCGTGCACTTGTCCGCCGCGACCTTGATGCCCCATTCGTCGATCGGCATGCCGTTGGGAATGCCCTTGTCGGCGGTGCCGGCCATCGACAACCAGGCGTCGGTGAAGCGCCAGCCCAGCGACGGATCTTTCTTGCCATAGTCCATGTGGCCATAAATCGGCTTGCCGTCGATAGTCTTCACGTCATTGGTGAAGAACTCGGCAATGTCTTCGTAGGCGCTCCAGTTCAGCGGCACGCCCAGGTCGTAGCCGAACTTGGCCTTGAACTTGTCCTGCAGGTCCTTGCGCGCGAACAGGTCGGCGCGGAACCAGTACAGGTTGGCAAACTGCTGGTCGGGCAACTGGTACATCTGGCCGTCGGGCGCGGTGGTGAAGCTGGAGCCGATGAAGTCCTTCAGGTCCAGGCCGGGGTTGGTGAATTCCTTGCCCGCGCCGTTCATGTACTGGGTCAGCGACATGATCTTGCCGTAGCGGTAATGGGTGCCGATCAGGTCGGAGTCCGAAATCCAGCCGTCGTAAATCGACTTGCCCGACTGCATCGAGGTCTGCAGCTTTTCAACCACGTCGCCTTCCTGGATCAGGTCGTGCTTGACCTTGATGCCGGTAATTTCTTCAAACGCCTTGGCCAGCGTCTTGGATTCGTATTCATGGGTGGTGAGCGTTTCGGACACGACCGACACTTCCTTGATGCCCTTGGCCTGCAGTTTTTTGGCGGCGTCGATGAACCACTTCATCTCGGCTTGCTGCTGCTCTTTGCTCAGGGTCGAGGGCTGGAATTCGCTGTCTATCCACTTTTTGGCGGCGGCTTCGTCGGCCCAGCCGGGGCCGGCCACGGCGCAGGCCGCAGCCAGTGCAAGGACGTTGTAACGCATCTTCATGATTTGTCTCCTCATTGGTTCACTCCCCACGATTGAAGGTTTTTTCGGCTCCGGGGAAGAACGAGCCTTTGCCTTTTGTCAAAATCCAGCCGTCAACCTTTGCGCATCACCAGCGCCAGCCACGCCATGGACAGCCCGAAGCTGATCCAGATCGACGGGTCGGCGCCCAGGCCCAGCCACTCCGCCAGCCTGCCGCTGATGCCGACAAACATCAGGTTGATATAGGCCGCGCCCAGCAGGCCGATGAACAGGCGGTCACCGCGCGTGGTTTCCAGGGGCAGGAAACCGCGCCGCAAGCGGGTGGGCGACTTCAGCTCCCACACGGTCATGCCCGCCAGCATCAGCACGATGCAGCTGAAAAACACCGCCACCGGCGTGGTCCAGGCCATCCACTCAAACATGGTGTTTTCCTTGCTTCATGTCGTTCGGCTCCATGGCTACACCCGTCCCATCGCAAAGCCCTTGGCGATGTAGTTGCGGACGAACCAGATCACGATGGCGCCCGGCACGATGGTCAGCACGCCGGCCGCCGCCAGCGTGGCCCAGTCCATGCCCGAAGCCGATACGGTGCGCGTCATGGTGGCGACGATGGGCTTGGCATTGACGCTGGTCAGCGTGCGCGCCAGCAGCAGTTCGACCCAGCTGAACATGAAGCAGAAGAACGCCGCCACGCCCACGCCGGCCTTGATGAGCGGCAGGAATATCTTCATGAAAAAACCGGGAAAGGAATAGCCGTCGATGTAGGCGGTTTCATCGATCTCGCGCGGAATGCCGCTCATGAAACCTTCCAGGATCCACACCGCCAGCGGCACATTGAACAGCAGGTGCGCCAGCGCCACGGCAATGTGCGTGTCCATCAGCCCCACCGTGCTGTACAGCTGGAAAAATGGCAGCAGGAACACGGCGGGCGGGGTCATGCGGTTGGTCAGCAGCCAGAAAAACACATGCTTGTCGCCCAGGAAGCTGTAGCGCGAGAACGCATACGCCGCCGGCAGCGCGACCGACACCGAGATCACGGTGTTGATGGCCACATAGATCAGGCTGTTGATGTAGCCCGAATACCAGGACGGGTCGGTGAAGATGGTTCTGTAGTTGTCCCAGGTGAAATTTTGCGGAAAAAACGAAAAGCTCGACAGGATTTCAGCATTCGTCTTGAAGCTCATGTTGACCATCCAGTAGATGGGCAGCAGCGCAAAGACGATGTAGGCCACAAGGAACAAGGTCCGTGCCTGGAATCCGGGCTTATTCATGGCCGCCCTCCTTTGCCTGGGTACCGACGCGCTGCATCCAGTTGTACAAAATGAAGCACAGCAGCAGGATGATCAAAAAGTAGATCAGGGAAAACGCCGCCGCCGGGCCCAGGTCGAACTGGCCGACGGCTTTTTGCGTCAGGTACTGCGACAAGAACGTGGTGGCATTGCCCGGGCCACCACCGGTCAGCACAAACGGCTCGGTGTAGATCATGAAGCTGTCCATGAAGCGCAGCAGCACCGCGATCATCAGCACGCCGCGCATCTTGGGCAACTGGATGTAGCGAAATACGGCGAACTTGCTGGCGCCGTCGATGCGCGCCGCCTGGTAGTAGGCATCGGGAATCGAGCGCAGCCCGGCGTAGCACAGCAGCGCCACCAGCGGCGTCCAGTGCCACACGTCCATCAGCAGCACCGTGGCCCAGGCATGCACCGCATTGCCGGTATAGCTGTAGTCAAAACCGGCTTTTTGCAGCATGGCGCCCAGCAGGCCGATGTCGGTGCGGCCATAAATTTGCCAGATGGTGCCGACCACGTTCCAGGGAATCAGCAGCGACAGCGCGACCAGCACCAGCACCAGCGAGGCTTTCCAGCCTTGCGCGGGCATCGACAAGGCCAGGGCAATGCCCAGCGGCACCTCGACCGCCAGCACGGCCAGCGAAAAGGTCAGTTGCCGCCACAGCGCGGCATGCAGGTCTTCGTCGCGCATCACGGCGGCAAACCATTCGGTGCCCACAAACACCCGGCGCTCGGGCGAGATGATGTCCTGCACCGAGTAATTGACCACCGTCATCAGCGGAATGATGGCCGAAAAGGCCACGCAGACCAGCACCGGCAGAATCAGGAACCAGGCTTTCTGGTTGACGGGTTTGGTTGTCGTGCTCATGCGTCCACCAGTTCTTCATTGCGGTAAAAGCAGGTGTGGGGACCCATGACGCGCAGCCAGACCTCCTGCCCCTTTTCAGGCACCTCGGCCTCGGGTGGCAGGCGCGCCTTCACCGTGTGGCCGTCCAGCGTGGCGGTCAGCATCACATGGGTGCCAATGTCCTGCACCATCGCTGCCCTGAATGGCAGCGCCGATCGGTCATGCGCCAGGGTTTGCGCCACATACTCGGGCCGCACCCCCAGCTTGTACCGGCCTTGAGGCAGCGGCCTGCCGGCGGGCGGCGCCAACGCAAGCCCGGCCACGCTAAGCGCCCCGCTGCCGTCCATGTGCGCGGGCAGGAAATTCATGCCGGGCGAACCGATGAAGTGGCCGACAAAAGTGTGGCGCGGCCGCTCGAACAGCGCATCGGCCGAGCCGGTCTGCACCGCCCTGCCCCGGGTCATGACCACCACTTCCTCGGCAAAAGTGAGGGCCTCGACCTGGTCGTGCGTGACGTAGATCAGCGTCAGCTTGAGCTCATGGTGAATCTGCTTGAGCTTGCGCCGCAGCTGCCATTTCAGGTGGGGGTCGATGACCGTCAGCGGCTCGTCGAACAGCACCGCCGACACGTCCGGCCGCACCAGACCCCGGCCGAGCGATATTTTCTGCTTGGCGTCAGCCGCCAGGCCGGAGGCGCGCTGGTCAAGCTGGCCGCTCATGTCGAGCATTTCGGCAATTTCAGTCACGCGCTTCTTGATTTGCGCTTCAGGCACCCTGCGGTTGCGCAGCGGAAAGGCCAGGTTCTCGGCCACCGTCATGGTGTCGTAGATCACCGGAAACTGGAACACCTGGGCAATGTTGCGCTGCTGCGGCGTGGCGAGGGTCATGTCGACGCCGTCGAACCTGACGCTGCCCTGCGACGGCGCGACCAGGCCCGAAATGATGTTCAGCAAGGTGGTCTTGCCGCAGCCCGAGGGCCCGAGCAGCGCATAGGCGCCGCCATCGCGAAAGATCATTTTCAAGGGCAGCAAGGCATAGTCGCTGTCCTGCACAGGGTTGGGCCGGTAGGCATGGGCTAGGTCGAGTTCAATGCGGGCCATGGTCAGCGCCTCCCTTTTCGCAGCGGCGCCACCAGCAGGCTGCCGGCAGCGTCGAACAGATAGACCTGCGCGGCATCAAGGTAGAGCGTGAGCGGCGCGCCCAGCTCGAAATAATGCACACCGGTCAACTGGACCACCAGCTCGCCCGCCCCGGTGGCCACATGCACATAGGTATCGGAGCCTGAAATCTCGGCCAGCTCGACCTTGCCGGGCAGCATCGCGTCGCCGGCGCGGGCCGACACGCGCAGCGAACTGCCGCGAATGCCCACGGTCAGCGATGCCAGGCTCTGCGCCGGTGCGTCGGGCAGCGCCACCGCCAGCGTCGGGCCGCCGGCCAGCTGCACGCCACCTGCCGCCGGCAGGGCCGCGATCAGGTTCATCGGCGGATCGCTGAAAGCGCGGGCCACGCGCAGGGACCGGGGTGAATGAAAGACTTCCGCCGTCGGTCCGTATTGCAGCAGTTCGCCTTTGTCGAGCACGGCGGTGTAGCCGCCCAGCAGCAGCGCCTCGCCCGGTTCGGTGGTGGCGTAGATGACGGTCGAGTCGCCGGCGGCGAACAGCTGCGTCAGCTCCTCGCGCAGTTCTTCGCGCAGCTTGTAGTCCAGGTTCACCAGCGGCTCGTCGAGGAGCATCAGCGGCGCGCCCTTGGCCAGCGCCCGCGCCAGCGCCACCCGCTGCTGCTGCCCGCCCGACAGCTCGGCCGGGTAGCGATCCAGGAACATCTCGATATGCAGGCGCTCGGCCAGGCTGCGCACGGTGGCGTCGACGTTTTTTTCGCCCCGCAGCCTGAGTGGCGAGGCGATGTTGTCGGCCACCTTCAGCGACGGGTAGTTGATGAACTGCTGGTACACCATGGCCACGTTGCGTTCGCGCACGCCGACGCCGGTGACATCGGCGCCATCGACCAGCACTCGCCCCTGGGTCGGCACGTCCAGCCCGGCCATGATGCGCATCAGGCTTGTCTTGCCGGCCTGGGTGGCGCCCAGCAGCACCGTGACCTCGCCACTGCGCGGCGCCAGGCTCATGGCATGAAGCCACTGCTCGGGACCGACTTTCTTGCTGACCTGATCAAGCGCCAGCTGCATCACGCCGCTCCGTCATGACAGCGCGAATCCGACGCGACAGCAAACCCGACGCCGGCCGGGAAACAGGCGAAATGCATGGGCGCATCAAAATGAAGTGTGAACGACAAAAATACTCCTTGCAGCCATTGTTGATGTTCCAATTCTTTCCATTTTCTTCTTTTTTGATTTTTTTAACTCATAGTTTTCCCTTATTTTTTTCTTTTATGTTCCCTATAAAGTGATTCACCTCTGCCACATCGTTTATTCCAGTGAATTCCAATCCCCGGCAACTCAAACTCCTTGAAGTCGTTCGCAGCCAAGGCTCGGCATCCGTCGAGCAACTCGCCGACAAACTGGACGTCACCCTGCAAACCGTGCGGCGCGATGTCCAGCGGCTGTCCGAGGCCGGCTTGCTGACGCGTTTTCACGGCGGCGTGCGGGTGCCCAGCTCCACGGTGGAGAACATTGCCCATCAGCAGCGTGAAAGCCTGAATGCCGATGGAAAGGCGCGCATCGCCCGCGCGGTGGCCCGCGAAGTGCCCCACGACTGCTCGCTGATCCTCAACATCGGCACCACCACCGAGGCGATTGCCAAGGCGCTGCTGCACCACAAGGGGCTACGCGTCATCACCAACAACCTCAATGTGGCGGCCATCCTGTGCGACAACGCCGATTGCGAGGTGATCGTCGTCGGCGGCGTCGTGCGCCCGCGCGACCGCGGCATCGTGGGCGAGGCGGCGGTCGATTTCATCCGCCAGTTCAAGGTCGACATCGCGCTCATCGGCATCTCCGGCATCGAATCCGACGGCACGCTGCGCGACTTCGATTACCGCGAGGTCAAGGTGGCGCAGGCCATCATCGCCCATGCCCGGCAGGTCTGGCTGGCCGCCGACGGCAGCAAGTTCAACCGGCCCGCCATGGTCGAGCTGGCGCGGCTGTCGCAGATCGACCGGCTGTTCACCGACAGCGCGCCGCCCGATCCCTTTCCCGGCCTGCTGGCCGAGGCCGGTGTCACCTGCGACATTGCCCACGGCTGAAACCTGCTCCTTCCGTTATTTCCACCCCTTCAATCCATGACCTATCTGCTTGCGCTCGACCAGGGCACTTCCAGTTCCCGCAGCATTGTGTTTGATGCGGACGGCCATCTCGTCGCGCAGGCCCAGCAGGAGTTGCCGCAGATTTTTCCCCGGCCTGGCTGGGTCGAGCACGACCCCCTGGAAATCTGGCGCGGCCAGCTTTCCACGGCGCGCCGGGCCCTGGACCTGGCGGGGCTGAAGGCCGGCGACATCCGGGCCATCGGCATCACCAACCAGCGCGAAACCACGGTGTTGTGGAACCGCAGAACCGGCCAGCCGCTGCACCACGCCATCGTCTGGCAGGACCGGCGCGCCGAAGCCGCCTGCGCGCGGCTGCGCGAGCAGGGCCACGAGGCGCTGATCCAGTCGCGCACCGGCCTGCTGATCGACGCCTATTTCTCCGGCACCAAGCTCAAGTGGCTGCTGGACAACGTGCCCGGCGCCCGCGCCCAGGCAGAGCGCGGCGAACTGGCTTTTGGCACCGTCGACAGCTGGCTGATCTGGCAGCTGACCGGCGGCGCGGTGCACGCCACCGATGTGAGCAATGCGTCGCGCAGCATGCTGTTCAATGTGCACGGCAACCAGTGGGACGGCGAACTGCTGGCGCTGCTGGACATTCCGGCCTCGCTGATGCCCGAGGTGAAACCTTCCAGCGCGCATTTCGGCGAGGTGCGGCCCGAACTGCTCGGCCACGCCATTGCCATCGGCGGCGTCGCAGGCGACCAGCAAAGCGCGCTGTTCGGCCAGGCCTGCTTCAAGGCCGGCATGGCCAAGAACACTTACGGCACCGGTTGCTTCATGCTGATGCACACCGGCAGCCGGTTCCAGCTGTCGCGCAACGGCCTGCTCACCACCAGCGCGGCGCAGCCCACGGCGCAAACCGAATTTGCCATGGAAGGCAGCGTGTTCGTCGGCGGGGCGGTGGTGCAGTGGCTGCGCGACGGCCTGAACGCCATCAAGGGCAGCGCCGAGGTCGAGTCGCTGGCGCAAAGCGTGCCCGATTCGGGCGGCGTGATGATGGTGCCGGCTTTCACCGGCCTGGGCGCGCCCTACTGGAAACCCGAGGCGCGCGGCATCATCACCGGTTTAAGCCGCGGCACGACCGTGGCCCACATTGCGCGCGCAGCACTGGAAAGCATCGCCTACCAGAGCGCCGCCCTGCTGCTCGCCATGAGCCGCGATGCGGTCGCCGCCGGGGCTGCGCCACTGGCTGAATTGCGCGTCGATGGCGGCGCCTGCGTGAACGATCTATTGATGCAGTTTCAGGCCGATCTGCTGGGCATTCCGGTGATTCGTCCAGCGGTCACGGAAACCACGGCGCTGGGCGCGGCCTACCTGGCCGGCCTGTCCAGCGGCGTGTACCGCAGCACGGACGAGCTCTCAAGCCTGTGGCGGGCCGAACGCACCTTTTTGCCCACGCTGGACCTCCGGCGCGCAGCCAGCCTGATGGCGCAATGGGAACACGCCGTTCGCCAAACGGTGGTGCAATGAATTTAACCAGGGCCTGGGCGACAATCCGGCGCCGCCCTTTTAAAACCAGGAAATGCCCATGCCAGCCTCAGTTCAGGACAACCGCAGCGAACACATCGCCTTCATTGGCGGCGGCAACATGGCCAGTGCCATCATCGGCGGCCTGCTCCGGCGCGGCCTGGCGGCCCACCAGATCCAGGTGATCGAGCCGTTTGCCGAACAGCGTGCCAAACTGGCGCAGCAGTTCCAGGTTGAAGTCAGCGAAGCCCCTGGCGAATCGCTGCGCCGCGCCGCGCTGGTGGTCTGGGCCGTCAAGCCCCAGACTTTTCATGAAGCAGCCAGGCAGAGCCGCGCCCATACCCCGTCTGCCTTGCACCTGAGCGTGGCGGCGGGCATCCGTTCCGACACGATTGCCGGCTGGCTGGGCACCGAGCGCGTGGTGCGCGCCATGCCCAACACGCCTGCGCTGATCGGCCAGGGCATCACCGCCCTGTACGCCCGCACCGCCGCCACCGACGCAGACCGGCTGGCCGTGGAGCGCGTGGTGCAGACGACCGGCGAGTTCCTGTGGCTGGACCAGGAAGCGCAACTCGACGCCGTCACGGCGCTGTCAGGCTCGGGCCCGGCCTATGTGTTTTATTTCATAGAGGCCATGGTCCAGGCCGGCACCGCCATGGGGCTGAGCGCCGGGCAGGCGCACCAGCTGGCGGTGGGCACGTTTGTCGGCGCATCGGCACTGGCGAAAGAGGCGACCGAACCGCCCGACGTGCTGCGCGCCCGGGTAACGTCCAAGGGCGGCACGACCCATGCGGCGCTCATGTCCATGGAACAAAGCGGCATCCAGGCGCATTTCATTCAGGCCATGCAGGCTGCCCGGCTGCGCGCAGGTGAGATGGGCGACGAGTTTGGCGCCTGACCGGCATGCGCATCAAATTGCCTATTTGCGCAGACAGAACACTCGCAAGCAGCTATCGTTTACATAGCAATCAACGCACGGCGTAAGACAGCGCAATGCCGGCAAACACGGTGAAGCCCAGCCAGTGGTTCAGGCGAAAGGCCTTGAAGCAGCCGTCGCGCTCGCGCTTGCGAATCAGCCAGCCATGCCACAGCGCCTGCGCCAGCGCCAGCCCGAGTGCTATTAAATATATAGCATATTGCGAATACGGGAAAAGCGCAAGAGCCCAAATTGATATAAAAACAAGGTAGCTGAACATGACAGCCGCCACGTCGAAGCGGCCCAACGTGATGGCCGAGGTTTTCATGCCGATCTTCAGGTCGTCGTCCCGGTCGACCATGGCGTATTCGGTGTCGTAGGCAATCACCCAGAACAGGTTGCCGAGCAGCAGAACCCAGGCCAGCAGCGGCACCCGCGACTGCACGGCGGCAAACGCCATCGGAATGCCGAAGCTGAAAGCCACGCCCAGCACCGCCTGCGGCATGGACACAAAACGCTTGGCATACGGATACACCAGCGTGACGGCCAGCGCGGCGAACGACCAGGCGATGGCGGCGGCGTTGGTCGTCAGCACCAGGCCAAAGGCCAGCAGCGCCAGCACCGCGCCCAGCCCCAGCGCCTCCTTCACCGACACCGCGCCGCTGGTCACCGGCCGCTGCGCCGTGCGCTTGACGTGGCGGTCAAAATCCCGGTCGGCCACGTCGTTGACGC
>JAQGMZ010000214.1 GCA_028292045.1 Polaromonas sp.
GCGCTGGCCGAAGTCACGCGGCGCATCGCCGCCAAGGCGAGCGAATACGGGCTCGACATCGACCCGTCGCGGCCGGTGCATACGCTGTCGGTCGGCGAGATGCAGCGCGTGGAAATCATCCGCGCGCTGCTGACCGACCCGAAGCTGCTGATCCTCGACGAGCCGACCTCGGTGCTGACGCCGCAGGCGGTCGACAAGCTGTTCGTGGTGCTGCGCAAGCTGGCCTCGCAATGCTGCAGCATCCTGTACATCAGCCACAAGCTGCACGAAATCCGTGCGCTGTGCACCGCCTGCACCGTGCTGCGCGGCGGCAAGGTGACCGGCGAATGCGACCCGCGCGAGGAAACCAACGCCTCGCTCAGCCGCCTGATGATCGGCGCCGAGCCGCCCGCGCTGGCGCGCCGCGTCGTGAAAACCGGCAGCATCGTGCTGGAGGTCAAGCAGCTCGACCTGGCCAGGGAAGACCAGTTCGGCGTGGACCTGAACCAGCTGGCGCTGCAGGTGAGCGCCGGCGAGGTGGTCGGCATTGCCGGCGTGTCGGGCAACGGGCAAAAGGAACTGCTGTACGCGCTGTCGGGCGAGGACATCCGCGCCGCCAGCGGCGCCATCGTGGTCAAGGGCCAGGGCGTTGGCCGCATGAGCCCGGCCCGGCGGCGGCGGCTCGGCCTGCATTTCGTGCCCGAGGAACGGCTGGGGCGCGGCGCCGTGCCGTCGCTGTCGCTGGCGCGCAACCTGCTGCTGACCCGCCGGGATGCGGTCGGCGCGGGCGGGTGGCTGAGCATCAGGCGGCTGCAGGCCCAGGCCCGGCAGACCATCGAACGCTACCAGGTCAAGTGCGGCGGGCCGCAGGCGGCGGCCAAGTCGCTGTCGGGCGGCAACCTGCAAAAATTCATCATGGGCCGCGAGATCGACGCCGGCCCGGCGCTGCTGATCGTGTCGCAGCCCACCTGGGGCGTCGATGTGGGCGCGGCCCGCCAGATTCGCGGCGAACTGCTCAAGCTGGCCGGCGCCGGCTGCGCGGTGCTGGTGGTCAGCGAAGAGCTGGACGAGCTGTTTGAAATTTGCGACCGGCTGTACGTCATGGCCAGGGGCCAGTTGTCGCCTTCGCTGCCGCGCGCCGACGCCACGGTAGAAAAAGTCGGTCTCTGGATGAGCGGCCTGTGGGCGCCAGCACAAGTGGCAGGGAACGCGGCATGAGGCTGGAAACCCGCCAGCAGCCTTCTGCCTTCTGGAGCTACGCCTCGCCGCTCCTGGCGCTGCTGATCACCGTGGCCATCGGCATCGGCCTGTTCATGGCGCTGGGCAAGGACCCGGTCAAGGGCCTCCAGGTGTTCTTCTGGGAGCCGCTGAAGTCGCCCTATGCGATTGGCGAACTGCTGGTCAAGGCCACGCCGCTGCTGATCATTGCGCTGGGGCTGGCGGTGTGCTTTCGCTCGAACGTCTGGAACATCGGCGCCGAAGGCCAGTTCGTCATTGGCGCGCTGGCGGCCGGCGGCGTGGCGCTGCTGGCCGACCGGACCACCGGACCGTGGATTGTTCCGGCCATCCTGGCGGCGGGCGTGCTCGGCGGCATGGCCTGGGCGGGCATCACCGCGTTTTTGCGCGACCGCTTCAACGCCAATGAAATCCTGGTCAGCCTGATGCTGGTGTACGTGGCCGACCTGATCCTGAACTACATGGTGTTCGGCCCCTGGAAAGACCCGGCCGGCTACAACTTTCCGCAAACCCGCACCTTTGACGCCGTGACCCAGATTCCCCGGCTGATGCAGGGCTCGCGCGTCACCGTCGGCATCCTGCTGGCCTTGCTCGGCGTCGGCGCGCTGTGGCTCTACCTGTACCGCACCTATGCCGGCTTTGCGCAGGAAGTCAGCGGCCTGGCCCCGGCAGCCGCCCGATACGCCGGCTTTTCGTCGCGCCGCGCGCTGTGGGTGGCGCTGCTGGTGTCGGGCGGCGCGGCCGGGCTGGCCGGGGCGCTGGAAGTGGCCGGGCCGATCGGCCAGCTCACGCCCTATGTGCCGGCAGGCTATGGTTTTGCCGCCATCATCGTCGCCTTCGTCGGCCGGCTGCACCCGGTCGGGGTGGTGTTCTCGGCCATTTTGATGAGCATGTTCTACATTGGCGGCGAACTGGCGCAGTCGCGCCTGGGCCTGCCCAAGTCGATCACCGGCGTGTTCCAGGGCCTGCTGCTGTTCAATCTGCTGGCCTGCGACACCCTGATCGCCTACCGCCTGCGGTTCTTCAAACCGAATTCCCTTGCTACCGAAGGAGGCCGCTGATGGATTCCATTGCCCTGCTGCTGGCCTCGACCCTGGGCGCCGGCACCGTGCTCGCCATTGCCGCGCTGGGCCTGCTCATCAATGAGAAAGCCGGCATCGTCAACCTGGGCGCCGAAGGCATGATGCTCTGCGCCGCCATCGCCGGCTTTGCCGTGGTGGTGCACACCGGCAACACCTGGCTGGGGTTCGCGGCCGGCATGGCGGCGGGGGCCTTCCTGGCGGCCGTTTTTGGCGGGCTGGTGATCTGGCTCAACACCAACCAGTACGCCACCGGGCTGGCGCTGACGCTGTTCGGCGCCGGTTTTTCGGCCTTTGCCGGCATCAAATATGTTCAGGAAAAGCTGCCCGAGCAATCGCTTTACCCGATTCCTTATCTGGCCGACATTGCATTCATCGGCCCGGCGCTGTTCCGCCAGCACCCGATGGTCTACATCGCCATGGCGCTGGCGGCGGGGCTGGCCTGGTTGTTGTACCGCACCCGCGCCGGCCTGGTGCTTCGCTCGGTGGGCGAAAGCCCCGAGTCGGCGCATGCGCTGGGCTACCCGGTGCGGCGCATCCGCCTGGCCGCCGTGGTGGCCGGCGGCGCGCTGTGCGGGCTGGCCGGCGCCTATGTGTCGCTGGTGTACACGCCGCTGTGGGTCGAAGGCATGATTGCCGGCAAGGGCTGGATCGCCCTGGCCCTGACGACGTTTGCCACTTGGCGCCCGGCCCGGGTCTTGCTTGGAGCCTACCTGTTCGGCGGCGTGACCATGCTGCAGTTCCATCTGCAGGGGCTGGGCGTGAACGTGCCGACCCAGCTGCTGTCGATGCTGCCGTACCTGGCGACCATCGTGGTGCTGGTGCTGATTTCGCGCAATCCGCTGTGGATCCGCGTGAACATGCCGACTTCCATCGGCAAGCCGTTTTACCCCGGCGCCTGAGTGTTCCGGCGCCATAATTGCCTGTTTCCCAAGCTGACCGTCACCGGTTTTTTGACTTCCTGAATGAAAGCGACATGACATGACAGACCTGCAAAAACGCGCCTTGCTCAAGCTGGCTGCCCTTTCAACGGTGGCTGCGGCCGCCCTCGCGGGCTGCGGCAAGAAAGAAGAGGCGCCGGCGCCCGCCGCCGCGCCTGCCGCTGCCGCCGCCCCGGCCAAGGCCGAGCCCCTGAAAATCGCGTTTGCCTACGTCGGCCCGGTCGGAGACGGCGGCTGGACCTATGCGCACGACAACGGACGCAAGGCGGTAGAAAAAGAATTCGGCGACAAGGTCGTCACCAGTTTTGTCGAGAAAGTGCCCGAGTCGGCCGATGCCGAGCGCGTCATCCGCGACATGGCGGGACAGGGCAACAAGCTGATCTTCGGCACCACCTTCGGCTACATGGAGCCGATGCTCAAGGTCGCCGCCGACCTGAAGGACGTGAAGTTCGAGCATGCCACCGGCTACAAGACCGCCGCCAACATGCGCACCTACGACAGCCGTACCTACGAGGGCGCCTACATGGCCGGCGTGATTGCCGGCAAGATGAGCAAGACCGGCACGCTGGGCGTGGTCGGCTCGGTGCCGATTCCCGAGGTGGTGCGCAACATCAACAGCTTCACGCTGGGCGCGCAGTCGGTCAATCCCAAGGTCAAGACCAAGGTGGTCTGGGTCAACGAATGGTTCAACCCGCCGAAGGAAACCGAGGCCGCCACCGCCCTGATCAACGGCGGCGCCGACGTGCTGTTCCAGAACACCGACTCGTCGGCCGTGCTGCAGACCGCCGAGAAAATGGGCAAGCGCGCCTTCGGCTGGGATTCGGACATGACCGCCTACGGTCCCAAGGCCCACCTGGGCTCGGCCGTCATCAACTGGGGCCCGTACTATGTGAAGGCCGTGGGCGAAGCCCTGGACGGCAAGTGGACCGGCGCAACCAGCGCCTGGTGGGGCGTGAAGGAAGGCGCGATTGACATGGTGTCGATTGCCGCCGACGTGCCCGACGAGACCAAAAAACGCGTTGACGAGGTCAGGGCCGGCCTGAAGGACGGCAGCTTTTCCATCTGGAAAGGCCCGATCATGGACAACACCGGCAAGGAACTGCTGGGCAAGGACGTCGTGGCCGACGACAAGTTCCTGGGCGGCCTGAAAACCTATGTCAAGGGCGTCGAAGGCAAGGTGCCCGGCGGCTGATGCCGGTCTTGCGTCCTTTTCCGCCGGGGAAGGACGCAAAACAGAGATACTTGAAGGCTGCCCCCGGGCAGCCTTTTCTTTTTTGGAGTTGCCATGAACCGCGTCAAACCCGTTGCCGCCGACCGCTTGCCCGCATTGCTCCGGCAAATGCCCAAGGCCGAGCTGCACATCCACATCGAAGGCTCGCTGGAGCCCGAACTGATCTTTGCGATGGCCAGGCGCAATGCCGTGCCGCTGCCCTATGCCAGCGTGGACGCGTTGCGCAGCGCCTACGCCTTCACCAACCTCCAGAGCTTTCTCGACATCTACTACGCCGGTGCCAGCGTACTCTTGGAAGAGCAGGATTTTTATGACATGGCGATGGCCTATTTCGTCCGGGCCGCTCAGGACAACATCGTTCACACGGAATTGTTTTTTGACCCGCAGACGCACACCGCGCGCGGCGTGGCCATGGAAACGGTCGTCAACGGCCTGCACCGCGCCTGCGTCGATGCCAGGGCCGAGTTCGGCATCAGCGCCCTGCTCATCCTGTGTTTCCTGCGCCACCTGAGCGAAGAAGAAGCGTTTGAAACGCTGGAGCAGGCCCTGCCTTTTCAAAGCAGGATCATCGGCATCGGCCTGGATTCCGGCGAAGTCGGCAACCCGCCCGAAAAGTTTGCCCGCGTGTTTGCGCGCTGCCGCGAGCTGGGCTTTCGCCTGGTCGCCCATGCCGGCGAGGAGGGCCCGCCCGCCTACGTCTGGACCGCGCTGGACGTGCTCAAGGTGGAGCGCATCGACCATGGCGTGCAGTCGAGCAAGGACGCCTTGCTGATGCAGCGCCTGGCCCAGGACCGCATTGCGCTGACCGTCTGCCCGCTGTCCAACCTCAAGCTCTGCGTGTTCCCCGACCTGGCCAGCCACAACCTGCGCGAGCTGCTGGACGCCGGGCTGGCGGCCACGGTAAATTCCGACGACCCGGCCTATTTTGGCGGCTACCTGAACGAGAACTTCACCCAGACCTTTGCCGCCGGCCCGCTCGGCGCCGAACATGCCTACCGGCTGGCGCGCAACAGCTTCGAGGCCAGCTTCATTGACGAGGCGGCCAAGGCGCGCCATGTCGCCCTGCTGGACGAAACCTTTGCGTCTTTCGAATAGGCGCCGCGCATGACAAGAAACCCCGCTGAATGGCGCTGACAGGACACCAGGCGGGCCGGCCCGCCGTTTCCCCGGTGGGCGCCTGGCCGGTCGCCCTGGCCGGGCTGGTGGCGCTGGCCGTGGCCATGGGCATCGGCCGGTTCGCCTTCACGCCCATCCTGCCGATGATGCTCAGCGACGGCGTGGTCGACCTGCCGGGCGCCAGCTGGCTGGCCAGCGCCAACTACCTCGGCTACATGCTGGGCGCGATTTTTTGCACCCTGCAGCCCTGGCTCTGGGCGCGCCTGCGCTGGCTGCCTGCGCTGGCCTTTTCGTCGCTGGTGCGCGCCGGGCTGCTGGCCACCGGCGCCCTGACGCTGGCGATGGCCTTGCCGCATGCAGCGGCCTGGCCGGGCCTGCGCTTTGCCGCCGGCGTGACCAGCGCCGTGGTGTTTGTCTACACCTCGGGCTGGTGCCTGGCGCAACTGGGCCGGCTGGGCGTGCCCGCCATGGGCGGCATCATCTACGCCGGTCCGGGGGCGGGCATCATCGTCAGCGGCCTGCTGGCCAGCGGCATGGTGGCCCGGCACTGGTCGGCGGCCACAGGCTGGCTGATTCTGGGCGTGCTGGCCTTCGGGCTGTCGGCCAGCGTCTGGCGCATCTTGCGGGGCGGCGTCGACCGGCTGCGCGCGCTCGGCTCGCCAGCCCCGCAAACCGGCACCGTTCCTGCCGCGCACCACGGCCCGGCTGAAATGGCCGTGCTGACCCTGGCCTACAGCCTGGCCGGTTTCGGCTACATCATCAGCGCCACTTTTTTGCCGGTCATCGCCCGCGCGGCGCTGCCGGGTTCCGGCTGGCTGGACCTGTTCTGGCCGCTTTTCGGCCTGGGCGTCATGACGGGCGCGCTGCTGGCCACGCGACTGCCGAACAGCGGCGACATGCGGGTGCGCCTGAGCGCTTGCTATGCGGTGCAGGCGCTGGGCATCGCCGTCAGCCTGTGGAGCCCCAGCGTGGCCGGCTTTGCCATCGGCAGCTGTCTGCTGGGCATTCCGTTCACCGCCATCACCTTTTTCGGGCTGCAGGAAGTGCGGCGCCTGCGTCCGGCCACGGCATCCAGCTTCATCGGCCTGCTGACGGCGGCCTACAGCGTCGGGCAGATTGCCGGCCCGCCCCTGGTGGCGTTGCTGCTCCGGCACACCGCCACCACCCGCGAAGGCTTTACCCTGTCGCTGCAGATTGCCGCCAGCGCCTTGCTGGTGGGCGCCGGGGTGTTTGCCTGGATGGCCAAGGCCTACCCGATGCGCGCCCATGCCGTGGAACGTTAAAATACGCGGTTCTGCCAGCGCGCTGCCCCGGCGCGCTGGTTTTTTCATTCATCCGGGGCCATGTAGAGGACTACCATGTATAAAAACCTCGCCGCCATGCCCGTGGCCGCCTGTTTGCCGCCTTCCGCCTTTTCATTGCCGTGCCTGTGCCACTGGAGCGCCGCATGAGCTACCAGGTCAAGGAAATTTTCTACACCCTGCAAGGCGAGGGCAGCCATGCGGGCCGGCCTGCGGTGTTTTGCCGTTTCGCCGGCTGCAACCTGTGGACTGGCCGCGAGCAGGACCGGAGCGCGGCCGTCTGCCGGTTTTGCGACACCGATTTTGTCGGCACCGACGGCACGCTGGGCGGTAAATTCAGGGAGGCCGATGCGCTGGCCCGCCAGATCGAAGCCCAGTGGCCGGCGGGCGACAGCGCCCACCGTTTCGTCGTCTTGACCGGCGGCGAGCCGCTGCTGCAGGTCGATGCCGCGCTGATCGATGCGTTGCATGCGCGCGGTTTTCAGATCGCCGTGGAAACCAACGGCACCATCGCCGCGCCGCCGGGCATCGACTGGATCTGCGTCAGCCCCAAGGCCGGCGCGCCCTGGGTCCAGCGCGAAGGCCATGAACTCAAGGTGGTCTGGCCGCAGCCGGCGCTTGACTGGGCCGAACTGCAAGCCGCCCGCTTCACCCACCGCTACCTGCAGCCGATGGACAGCCCGGACCGGCTGCGCAACACCGAGCTTTGCATTGCGCTGTGCCTGGCCCAGCCCGCCTGGCGGCTCAGCCTGCAAACCCATAAGATCACGGGCATCCGATGACCGACTTTGCCCTGGCGACCGTGGACTGCGAAATCAGCCAGACCTTTTTTTTCGACGCCGCGCACACGCTGAACCGTGCAATTGAGACGGAAAGCAGCCGGCGCATTCACGGCCACACCTACCACGCCGAGGTGTTTTTGACCGGCCCGCCCGACCCGGCCACTGGCATGGTGATGGACCTGGGGCTGGTGCGGCGCGAAGTGGCTCTGCTGCGCGAGCAGCTTGACCACCACCTGCTTGACGAAGTGCGGGGCCTGGGCCCGCCCACGCTGGAAAACCTGTGCCGGTTCATCTTCAACAAACTGCTGCCCGCGCTGCCTGCGCTGTCGTCGGTACGCGTCTGGCGCGAGTCGATCGGCGACGGCTGCCGGCTGACCCGGCCGCGCTGATCCGTTAATCTAGACGCCATGAAAGCCTACCGCGCCTCGATTCTTTATTTTCCCGACCCGGCGGTCCGCCGGGCGGTTCTGGAGGTGGACGGCCTGCTGGTCGTCGGCCCCGATGCCCGGGGCCGGCAGGTGGTGCAGGCGCTTGGTGCCCATGCCGAGCTGGCGCCACGGTTTGCCGGTGTGCCGACCACGCATTTCCCCGGCCGCATCATTGTGCCGGGCTTCATCGACCTGCATATCCACTTTCCGCAGATCGACGTGATCGGCTCGCCCGCCGAAGGGCTGCTGCCGTGGCTGGAAAATCATACTTTTCCACAAGAAAAACGTTTTTCTGCGCAAGGCCACAGTGCCGAGGCAGCTACTTTTTTCATAGCCGAACTGCTGCGCAACGGCGTCACCACGGCACTGGCCTTTGCCTCATCGCACCCCGAATCGGTGAACGCGCTGCTGGCCGAGGCGCAAAAAAACCAGCTGCGCCTGATCGCTGGCAAGGTGCTGATGGACCAGCATTCGCCTGATGGCGTGCGCGACGAAACTGAACAAAGCCTGCTGGACACCGAAGCGCTGATCCGGCGCTGGCACAACGTGGACCGGCTGGGCTATGCCATCACGCCGCGCTTCGTTCCCAGCTGCAGCGCGGCGCAACTGCACGGGGCGGGTGAACTGGCGGTGAAATACCCGGACGTGTGGATCCAGTCGCATGTGGCTGAAAACAGGGACGAGATCGCCTGGGTGCGTCAGCTGTACCCCGAGGCGCGCAGCTACCTAAGCGTCTATGCGCAGTTCGGCCTGATGCGCCCGCGCGCCATCTACGCCCACTGCATCCATTTTGACGACGCAGACCGGACATTGATGCGCGACACCGGCGCCGCCGCTGCGGCCAGCCCGACCAGCAACCTGTTCCTGGGCAGCGGGTTTTTCGACTATGCCGGCGCCGACCGGATGGGTTTTGGCTACGGGCTGGCCAGCGACGTGGGCGGCGGCACCTCGTTCAGTCCGTTTCACACCATGCTGGCGGCGTATTACGTGGGCCGCGAAGGGCAGACCAAGCCCGGCCTTTCACTGAGTCCGCAAGATCTGTGGTGGCAGCACACCGCCGGCGCCGCCCGGGCGCTGGGCCTGGACGGCGTGGTAGGCAACCTGCTGCCGGGCTGCGAGGCCGACTTCGTGGTGCTCAACCCCCAGGCCACACCGCTGCTGGCCCGCCGGGCCGCGCAGGCCGCCAGCCTGGACGAGCTGCTGTTTTCCATGATCGTGCTGGGCGACGACCGGCTGGTCGAGACTACCGTGATTTCGCAGGCCGGCTGAATTCCGGGCTTGCCCTGTTTTCGGTTGATCGCCCGAATGGCCTGCCGGCAAGGCGTGCGCTGCTAGTCAGGCGTGCCTAATCGCGTCTGCCTGGCCCCCCAAAATTTTCCATTCAGTGCATAATTGCTGCACTGCAACATTTTTTAAAAGGCTTCCCATGTTCAACAACACCTCTTTCGAATCCATCGCAAAAACCATGAAGGAAAATGCAGAGAAGTTCAACCCTGCGGCTGCCGGAGAGGCTTTCAAGCCAGCCATGGACAGCCTGAAAGCCTGGGGCGAACTGGCCCAAAAGCAGGCCCAGGCCGCGCAAGCCGCCATGGCCCAAAACATGGAATCCTTCAAAAGCGTCAAGGAGCCGAAATCTGCCTTTGAAGCCATGAAGGCATCGGCTGAAAACGGCTTGGCCATTGCCACCCGCAATCTTCAGGAAGTCACCGCCCTGGGCGTCGCGCAGTTCCATTCCACGGTGGACGCCCTGGAAAAAGCCCATCCGGCGCCACAAGCCTTCGCCAGCATCAGCCAGGGCCTGAAGACCGCTGCCACCAGCATGGAAGAGGCCCTGGAGTCGGCTGTCAAGCGCGGCACCTCCGCTGTAACCGCCGCCACCAAGAAGGCACGCGGAGGCTGAACCGCCGCGCCAAGCGCAAAAAAGCCGGGCTTTGTCCCGGCTTTTTTTACGTCTCATGACCATTGATCTGCACCGCAGGGCGGCCGGTGCCTGCTGCTTACAATCGGCCGCATGGGAGAGCACTGACTATGAGCATCAAGAGCGACAAATGGATCCGCCACATGGCCGAAACCACGGGCATGATCGAGCCTTTCGAGCCGAAGCAGGTCCGCGAGCGGGACGGCCACAAGATCATCAGCTACGGCACCTCCAGCTACGGCTACGACATCCGCTGCGCGCCTGAATTCAAGGTGTTCACCAACATCCACAGCACCGTGGTCGACCCGAAGAATTTCGACGAAAAAAGCTTTGTCGACATGCACGGCGACAGCTGCATCATTCCGCCCAACAGCTTTGCACTGGCCAGAACGCTGGAGTACTTCCGCATTCCGCGCAACGTGCTGACCATCTGCCTGGGCAAAAGCACCTATGCCCGGTGCGGCATCATCGTCAACGTCACGCCCTTCGAGCCCGAATGGGAAGGCTATGTGACGCTGGAGTTTTCCAACACCACGCCGCTCCCGGCACGGATCTACGCCGGCGAAGGCTGCGCGCAGGTGCTGTTTTTTGAAAGCGACAAGGACGATGTCTGCGAAGTCAGCTACAAGGACCGGGGCGGCAAGTACCAGGGCCAGGTGGGCGTGACCCTGCCCAAGGCCTGAAGCCAACGTCTTTCGCACAGTCTGCAATTACCGTTGGCCTTCCGGGCCGTCAACAAGGCCCCGGACCCGTCAAGCTGTGAAACCCAACCCGCAAAGGCCAGGC
This sequence comes from Polaromonas sp., assembly GCA_028292045.1. Taxonomy (GTDB): domain Bacteria; phylum Pseudomonadota; class Gammaproteobacteria; order Burkholderiales; family Burkholderiaceae_C; genus Polaromonas. Next base: position 10,798 of record JAQGMZ010000214.1, read on the forward strand.
AAACCATGAGAAATGACGACACCCGATGCTGCGGAACCGGCACCTGCATGATCAACGCGGAGGGCTTTTGCTGGTGCGGACAACGCTGGGACGGTGAAAAAATGTGCCTGCCGCCCGGACAGCAAACACCTCAGGAAACGCAGGACCGGGAGCCGCGCACGGCGCCCCTCGCCGCCGAATTGGGCGCCAGACCGCCGGCCGGCTTGAAAGACTGAACACCGCTGCCCGGCATGAACCCCCTGAATCCCAAAAAACTGCTGCTGAGCAAATGGACGGCCGTGCGCCCCGTGGGCAAGGACAAGCATTTTCTGGTGGCGTACGTCGTTCCTGCGCCTGAAGATGCGGCCGAGAAAATCGAGTGGGTGGACATCGAGGCCATTTTTTCGCGAAACACGCGGCGGGTAGCATGGCGCGAGCTGCAGAACGAGGAAGTCTGGAAGCAGGGCTGGGTTTAGGGCAGAAGGCAGAGAGCTGCCGGGCATCTGCGGCAGGCACGGTAGCCGTGGCAAGCCGGTTACGGCGCCTACCGGCGTGTAGCCTCGCTGGGCCGCTGGGCCGCTGGGCCGCTATGGCGCCGATAAAGTTAGCCAATCACCACCGCAGCAGTGGTGCGCCACAATGGCCGTGACATTCAGTTTTCACATCACCGAGACCAACAGGAGTACGCCATGCGTCACGAAAATACCGAAGCCAAGTGCCCGTTCATTGCAGCTGCCGGCGTTGGCACGGCCAACCGCGACTGGTGGCCCAATGAACTGCGCCTGGACCTGCTGCAACAGCATTCCTCCAGGTCCAACCCGATGGGGCAGGAATTTGATTACGCCGAGGCGTTCAAAAGCCTCGACCTGGCGGCGGTGAAGAAAGACCTTGCCGCCCTGATGACTGATTCCCAGGCGTGGTGGCCCGCAGACTTCGGGCATTACGGGGGTCTCTTTGTCCGCATGACCTGGCACAGCGCCGGCACCTACCGCGTCGGCGACGGCCGTGGCGGCGCCGGCCGTGGCCAGCAGCGCTTTGCGCCGCTCAACAGCTGGCCGGACAACGTGAGCCTGGACAAGGCCCGCCGCCTGTTGTGGCCGATCAAGCAGAAGTACGGCGAAAAACTGTCCTGGGCCGACCTGATCGTGCTGACGGGCAACGTGGCCATGGAAACCATGGGCTTCAAGACCTTCGGTTTTGCCGGCGGCCGCGCCGACGTGTGGGAACCCGATCAGGACGTGTACTGGGGCCGCGAGACCAAATGGCTTGGCAGCGACATACGCTATTCGCAGGGCTCTCCCGGCGTTGAAGGGCGGGGCGTGGTCTCGGCCGACGACAACAGCGAGGTGAGCCACACGCGCGACCTGGAAAACCCGCTCGCCGCCGTGCAGATGGGCCTGATCTATGTCAACCCGGAAGGCCCGGACGGCAAGCCCGACCCGGTCGCGGCCGCGCACGACATCCGCACCACCTTCAGCCGCATGGCCATGAACGACGAAGAAACGGTTGCCTTGATCGCCGGCGGCCACACCTTCGGCAAGACGCATGGCGCCAGCGTTTCCGACCATGTCGCCGCCGAGCCGCAGGCGGCCAGCCTGGAGCAGCAGGGCTTTGGCTGGAAGAACAGTTTTGGCACCGGCAAGGGCGGCGACACGATCACCAGCGGCCTGGAAGTCACCTGGACCAGCAAACCGACCCAGTGGACCCATGAATACTTCGAAAACTTGTTCAAATACGAATGGGAGCTGACAAAAAGCCCCGGCGGCGCGCAGCAGTGGGTGGCCAGGGACGGCGCGGGCGCCGGCACCATTCCGCATGCGCACGACCCCGCCCAGCGGCTTTCGCCGACCATGCTGACCACCGACCTGTCGCTGCGCATGGACCCGGAATACGAAAAGATCTCGCGGCGCTTTTTGGCCAACCCCGACCAGTTCGCCGATGCCTTCGCGCGGGCCTGGTTCAAGCTCACCCACCGCGACATGGGGCCGCGCGTCCGTTACCTGGGCTCCGAGGTGCCGGCTGAAGAATTGATCTGGCAGGACATCATTCCCGCAGTCGACCACGCACTGGTCGACGAACAGGATGTGGAAACCCTGAAGTCGCAGGTGCTGGCGTCGGGCCTGACGGTGCCGCAGCTGGTGTCCACGGCCTGGGCCTCCGCATCGTCGTTTCGCGGCTCGGACAAGCGCGGCGGCGCCAACGGCGCGCGCATCCGGCTCGAGCCGATGAAGAACTGGGCGGTCAACCAGCCGGAGCAGCTGGACAAGGTGCTTGCCGTGCTGGAGAAGATCCGCGGCGATTTCAATGCCGGTCAAGCCGGCGGCAAGCAAATCTCGATGGCCGATCTGATCGTGCTGGCGGGCGGTGCCGCGGTGGAGCAGGCGGCGCGTGCCGCAGGCCAGGCGGTCAAGGTTCCTTTCACGCCGGGACGCATGGACGCCTCGCAGGCGCAGACCGACGTGGTGTCCTTCGACATGCTCGAACCGGCAGCCGACGGTTTTCGCAACTACCAGAAGACGCGCTACAGCGTGCCCGCCGAAGCGCTGTTGATCGACAGGGCGCAGCTGCTGACGCTGACCGCGCCCGAGATGACCGTGCTTGTCGGAGGCCTGCGGGTCCTGGGAGTCAATGCTGGCGGCAGCGTGGACGGCGTGCTGACCCGCAATCCGGGAACCCTGAGCACCGATTTCTTCGTCAACCTGCTGGACATGGCTACCGAATGGAAGCCGGCACCGGAGGGCAACGACCAGTACAAAGGCTACGATCGCAAGACCGGTGCGCCCAGGTGGACCGGCACCCGCGTCGACCTGGTCTTTGGCTCCAATGCGGTACTGCGCGCCATTGCCGAGGTGTATGCCAGCGCCGACGCCGGTGCAAGGTTTGCGCAGGACTTTGTGGCGGCATGGACAAAGGTGATGAACCTGGACCGCTTCGACATTGCCTGAGACATCTGGCGCGCGGGCGAAATCTTCGAGCGGCAGGCCGTCGCCGCAAGATTTGGCCTGCACCGGCGCGCTGTGCATCACCGCCCGCAGGCTGGCGGAATCGCTCAGGCCGGCCAGGCCGCCCTGCATGCGTCGGCCATTGGTGCCGAAGATCAGCGCGCCGACTTCTTTTTCGTTCAGCTCCGACTATCCGACTACCCGCTGATCACGCCGGACCGCTGGATGAAGGACTTCGAGGTCGCCGGCTTCAAGCCCGATGCGCTCAGGGGTTTGCGCCTGGCGCCTCCTGCCAGCCGACAGTCCCACGGTAGGCATGCCAGCTGGCATGGCCCAGCAGCGGCCCCACCAGGAGCAGGCCAAGTCCCCCGGGCAGCAGCAGGGCCATGGCAATCAGCGCCGCGATGAGCAGCCCCCACAGCAGCATCACCCCGGGGCTGGTTGCCGTGACCTGGATGCTGGTGATGGCTGCAGAAATCGCGTCGGTGTCGCGGTCCAGGATCATCGGAATGGACACCACCGCCGTGGAAAAGACCAGTGCGGCGAACAGCCCGCCGACCACCATGTACACGGCGACGAATGCCCGGTTGGCGGGGTTGAAAACGGCGTTGAGCACGCCGCTGGCCGAAGGCATGCCGGTATTGAAAAATACCGCGAAAACCACCATCGAGGCGCGCCCCCAGAGCAGCTCCAGCACCAGCAGCACCAGCACCAGCACCAGCAGGCTCATGCTGCGAAGCGAGCGGTCCCAGCAGGTCAGCGACGCCCCCAGCTCCGGCACAAGGCCTTGTTCGCGGCGGCGGCTGACGTCATACAGGCCCATGGCCATGAAGGGACCGATCAGCAGGCAGCCGGAGGCAAGGCTCAGCGTGTATTCAGGCCGGGCGCGAAACACCGCCCCCAGCGCGGCGGCCATGAGCCAGAAACAGACGCCATAAAAAAACCCAATGCCGGGGTGGGCTTTCAAATCACCCCATCCGGCCACCAGCCAGGCCAGCGGGGCAGCCGGACCGGTGGGCCGCATCACGGCCTGCGGGCCCGTGCGCGGTGGTGGTGCGTAAGGTATGGCCATGGCCGGCAGTTCGCCATCCGGGGCAGTGCTATCAACGGACATTGCAGGCGCTGCGGGCGGCGGGCCGGTCTGCGGGGGCGGGCGGGGAGGCGTCATGAAAATGGGCAGAAGCCGGTTGGTGCCGCACCGCCCGGTTCGGGCATTGTTCAAATGCCCTGGGCACGAGGGGTTGCGAAATTGATGGAACGGCGATAACCCGGCTTCAGGCGGCGCCGCGCCGTTCGGCTTTTTGCTGGCAGGCGATGCAACGGGGCGATTCGGGGCTGGCCTGCAGCCTCGGGGCGGCAATGTCCTGGCGGCAGTCGGCGCATTCGCCGTAGGTGCCTGCCTCTATGCGGGCCAGGGCCGCATCGATCATGGCCAGCTCCGCGCCTTCCCGCTCATCAAAAGAAGATTCGAATTCGCGCTCGGCGGCAAGCTGCGCGCTGGAATCATCGCTGCGCTCAACATAGGCGGCGTCGTCTTCGGCGCTGTCCGGCGTGTCCATCTGCGCTGCCAGCGCAGCGCGCATTTTTGACAACTGGCGGCGGTAGGGGGCGGCTTCTTGCGGGGTCATGGGTGCGTCTCCTTTCAGGGGCAGGGGTTCATGATGCGCCCGGACAAGGAGCCCTTCCTTGACAAGGGTCAACACTGCCGCATCTGCCAGGCAGATTGCGCGCAAATCCGGCTGGGAACCCGGCATTTGCAGGTAAGCTTCGAATCCACCGTGCCTCCTCACCCGACCCCGACCCCGTCCCCGCCTCTACAGCCGCGCGCCGGCCGCAGCGTGCTGGCGCTGCCTGTTATGCGCGCCATCAGGCCGGGCCAGCCCCTGCGCTGGCTGCGGCGCGGCGCGCAGGACCTGCGGCGCTGCGGCTGGATGAGCCTGCTGCATGGGCTGGTGCCGGCCCTGTTCGGTGGCCTGCTGCTGCTGCTGGCGCACGACCGCTTCTGGCTGCTGGCCGGTGCCTTTTCGGGCTTTCTGGTGGTGGCCCCGGTGCTGGCGACCAGCCTGTATGCCATGAGCCGGGCCCTGGAACGCGGCGAGGCGGTGAACTGGCGGCTCATCGCCAGTACCTGGACGCAGTGGCAATACTCGCGTTACGCGGTTCGCGGGGGTTACTGGAGCCTGGTTCGCTTTGGCCTGCTGCTGGCCCTGGCGGGCACCGGCTGGGTGCTGACATCGGCCGCGCTGATCACGCTTTTGGCCACCCATCCCATCCACACGCCGCTGGATTTTTTGCGCCACGTCGTATTGGCGCCGGGCCAACCCTTGTTTGAACTCTGGCTGACCCTGGGCGGCCTGCTGGCGGCGCCCATTTTTGCCTCCAGCGTCATCGCCATGCCGCTGTTGCTGGACCGCCGTGTCGATGTGTTGCAAGCCGTGCTGACCAGCTGGCAGGCGGTGCTCACCCATCCCGTGGCGCTGGCCCTGTGGGCAACGCTCATCATGGGCCTGAGCCTGCTGGGCTTTGCCACGCTGCTGCTGGGCCTGGTGGTGGTCGTGCCGCTGCTGGGCCATGCCAGCTGGCACGCCTACCGCGACCTGGTGGATGCCAGCACCTTGCCTGAACGGCTCCCGCCTGAGAAGGGCGCCTGATGTTCGGCTTCACGGAAGAGCAGGTCGCCGCCTTCGGACTGTCGTTCGGCGTCGGGGCCTTCATGCTCTACATGCTGTTCATCATCGGCCAGCTGGCCTGGGTGTCCAAGGCGGGCAAGTTCGGCACCTTTGTCATCTTTCTCGGCCTGGCCTTTGGCATGGTGGGCTTTGTCGCCAAGTTTTTCATCCAGTGGATGCTGGAGAAATAACAAGCCGCCCCTGTTTTTCCATGCGGGCGGCGTGGCGGATTTGCGCAGGGACCGCCCAGCCTAAAAACCCTTGAAAGCGCGGCCCTGCTGCGCCGCAAGCCGCCGTCTTGACACAATCGGGCGATGAAAAATGACTTCAAGGGCAACAAGCAGGCGCTTCCCTGCAAGCTGTGCGCCGTGTGCGGCCGCACCATGAGCTGGCGCAAGGCCTGGGCAAAAAACTGGGCCGGGGTGCTGTACTGCTCGGATGCCTGCCGCGCCAGGAAAAAGTCCGCCGGCACCACGCCATGACCGGCGGCCAGGCCGTGCCCATGGCGGTCCGGCCCGCGCAATCGGGGCGGTTGCGCCACCTGGTCATGGTGCTGGGCGACCAGCTGGATGAACAGTCGTCGGCCTTTGACGGCTTTGATGCCGGACGCGATGCGGTCTGGATGGCTGAAGTGGCCGAGGAGTCCACCCATGTGTGGTCGGCCAGGCAGCGCATCGCCCTGTTTTTAAGCGCCATGCGCCACTTTGCCGAATCGCTGCGCCTGCGGGGCTGGACGGTGCACTACACCCGGCTGGACGACGGCGGCAACCGCGGCACGCTGGCCGCCGAATTGCAGGGCGCCATCGATGCGCTGGCGCCCGAAGCCCTGGTCATGTCGGCGCCGGGCGACTGGCGGGTGCTGCAGGCCCTGCGCGCCGTGGCCAAGGCGTCAAGCCTGGCGCTCGACATCCGCGACGACCGGAATTTTTTCAGCACCGTTCGCGAGTTTGCGGCGCATGCCGGGGGCCGCAAGCAGTTGCGGCTGGAATACTGGTACCGCGAACTGCGCGCCAAACACGGCATCCTGATGGAAGGCGGCAAGCCGGTCGGCGGGCAGTGGAACTTTGATGCCGACAACCGTGAATCGTTTGGCGCGGCCGGGCCCGGCGCGCTGCCGCCGCGCCGCTTTTTTGCGCCAGACGCCACCACGCTGAAAGTCATGGCGCTGGTCAACAGCCGGTTTGACGGCCATCCCGGCCGGCTCGATACCTTCGGCTGGCCGGTCACCCGCGCCCAGGCCCTGCTGGCGCTGGAGGCGTTCATTGCGCAGCGCCTGCCGCTGTTCGGGCGTTTCGAAGACGCCATGTGGCAAGGCGAAGCCTGGCTGTACCACGCGCATTTGTCGTCGTCGATGAACCTCAAACTGCTCGGTGCCCGGGAGGTCGTTCAGGCCGCCGAGGACGCCTGGCGGGCGGGGCATGCCCCGCTGGCAGCAGTCGAAGGGTTCATCCGGCAGATCCTGGGCTGGCGCGAATTTGTCCGCGGCGTCTACTGGACCCGGATGCCTGACTATGCCGGCCACAATGCACTGGACGCGCAATCGGCCCTGCCCGATTTCTACTGGACCGGCGAAACCGACATGGCCTGCCTGCGCGACGCCCTCGCGCAGACCCTGGCGCACGGCTATGCGCACCACATCCAGCGGCTGATGGTGACCGGCCTGTACGCCTTGCTGCTGGGCGTGCAGCCGCAAGCGGTGCATGGCTGGTACCTGGCCGTGTATGTCGATGCGGTGGAATGGGTCGAGCTCCCCAATGTGCTGGGCATGAGCCAGTTCGCCGACGGCGGGCTGATGGCCAGCAAGCCCTATGCCGCGACCGGCAAGTACATCCAGCGCATGAGCAACCACTGCAAGGGCTGCCGGTACGACCCGGCCGAATCGGTGGGCGACAAAGCCTGTCCGTTCACCACCCTGTACTGGGATTTTTTGATGCGCCATGAAG
>JAQGMZ010000223.1 GCA_028292045.1 Polaromonas sp.
AAGAAAAAGATCGGCGGCGCCTCGCTCGACGAGGACTTGCGCCGCATCGATTCGATCATGGAAGTGCTGCAAGACGGGCAGAAGCTTTGCGTGGACGCCAACGGCCGCTTTGACCTGGACACCGCGATCCAGTACGCCAAGGCCTTGTCCCAGTACGACCTGTTCTGGTACGAAGAGCCGGGCGACCCGCTTGACTTTGAGCTCCAGGCCACGCTGCGCCACTACTACAAAAACCCGATGGCGACAGGCGAGGATTTGTTCTCGATGCAGGATGCGCGCAACCTGATCCGTTACGGCGGCATGCGTCCCGACCGCGACTGGCTGCAGTTCGACTGCGCGCTGAGCTATGGCCTGGTCGAATACCTGCGCACGCTCGACATGCTGAAAGAGCACGGCTGGTCGGCCAGCCGCTGCATCCCGCACGGCGGCCACCAGATGTCGCTGAACATTGCCGCGGGCCTGGGCCTGGGCGGCAACGAGTCCTATCCCGATCTATTCCAGCCCTTCGGCGGCTTTCCCGACGGCATCAAGGTGGTTGACGGCTTTGTGACGCTGCCCGACCTGCCCGGCATTGGCTTTGAAGGCAAGGCCGATCTCTATGCCCATATGCAGGCCCTGTCGGCCTAATTGATTTTCACCGTACCCAGGAGACAAATCCATGAGCTACCTGAAACGAAGCATTGCGATTGCCATCACCGGGCTTTCCACGGTGGGCACGATGGCTTGGGCAGAATTTCCGGACAAGCCGCTAGGCCAGACCGTGATCGTCGACAACACGGCCGGTGCGAGTAGCACCATCGGGGCAGCGCGCGTTGCGCGCGCCACTGCCGATGGTTACATCGCTCCCGGTGCACCATATTGGCTTGGCCACCGCGCCAGCGCTGTATAAAAAGCTGCCCTACAAGACCCTGGAAGACTTTGAATACCTGGGTCTGCTCAACGAAAGATCCACCGATGTCTGTGTCAAGTTGCCGCAATACAGCTCGACGTAATCGTTCACCCGCTTGCCTGCGTCCAGATGCAGCACGGCGAACACTTCGTGCTCCAGGCCACCCAGGAAATCCCGCACATCCTGCGGCGCGGCCAGCGCATTGCTGCCGCGCACCCGGCTTGCCGCCAGCGCGCGCAGAACTTGACGGCGAGAACGGCGTGGTACGGTCAAAAAATCTGCAACCGCCCTCCCCGCTCCCGCATTTGGTAAGCGCAGCGCGCAGGATCGAAGCCGCTAAGGCCGTAACCGGTTGCACGGGCAAGGGGCGAAGCCCGAAAGCCTGACGGGGCGCGGCTCTGGCACGCCCGCTTTTCACACGGGGGAGGTCAAGGCTCCAGGAGTTCACCGTTGGCCTGAAGCGCCAATTCTGCTAACTCCCGGCACTACGTGGCGCTCGACCATGCCCCAGGCACCTCAGCAGCCAGTTGGCCGGCCCGCCGCGCTATTGCGATGTTCTTGTTGCAGTGGATGGGAATGCCGCGCGACATCAGTGTTGTCCAGCAGCAAATGCGTTCTTCTTGCCAGGCTGGATTGCAAATGGGATCGACTGGCTCTTGAAATTTTCAGAGGACGTTGCCGATATCGAGTGGCTTGCCAAGTCAAATAAAGATGCAGTGCTGATTGGCCTACAGCGACACCGACGGTCGCTGCGCCATGGCCGCCCGCCAGCGTTGCAGATGCGGATGTTGTTCGCCGGGTTTGATCTTGACGATGCGTGCAAAGTCCACGGCGACCACGGCAGTGATGTCGGCCACACTGAAACGGTCGATAGCGATGTAATCGCGGTCAGCCAGGCGATTGTTGAGCATGTCAAAAAACTGTTGCACCCTGGCCAAGCCGCGCTGCGCCAGTTCGGGAATCTGCGGGTAGTCCACCTGGCCCGCAAGCGCCCGGTTGGCCATGGACGGCGCACTGTTGCGCAGCGCTTCGGCAACGGCCAGCAGCCCTTCGAACTCGACACGCCAGTTCCAGCTGGCAATCTGCGCCTTGTCGTTCGGGGTGGCGCCCAGCAGCGCCGGCTCTGGGTAACGCGCCTCCAGGTATGCCGTGATCGCCGCGTTGTCGGCCAACATGTCGCCCTCCTCCGTGCGCAGCGCGGGGACTGTGCACTGCGGATTGATTTTTTGGTAGGCGCTGCCCAATTGCTCGGAGTTCCTCAGGTCCACCTGGACCGTTTCAAAGACAAGACCTTTTTCAGCCAGGAACATGCGGGCGCGGCGCGGGTTGGGCGCGGTGGCGCAGTCGTACAGAGTGATCATGGTTAAATTCCGCTTGAATGACAAGATCAGGTAAAACGGGAAAGTCAGCCGCGCATCAAAGCGGCGCAGCCAGCTTGTCCTGGGTCTGGGTGTCGAAGTCGCCAGCGTCGTGGCGCTCGTGCAATTGGCTCGATGGAACGCCCACGATGCGGTTGACCATGCGGCCGCGCCGCACGGCCGGACGCTGGGCAATCTGGTTGGTCCAGCGCAGCACATGGGTGTACGCCTGGACTTGCAGAAATTCCCCTGCTTCGTACAACTGGCCCTTGACCAGGGCGCCGTACCAAGGCCAGACCGCCATGTCGGCAATGGTGTACTCCTCGCCTGCCAAATAAGGAGACTCGGCCAGGCGGCGGTCGAGCACGTCCAGCTGGCGCTTGACCTCCATCGCGTACCGGTCGATGGCGTATTCGATCTTGACCGGCGCATAGGCATAAAAGTGGCCAAAGCCTCCGCCCAGGAACGGCGCGCTGCCCATCTGCCAGAACAGCCATGACAGGCATTGGGCACGCCGGGCGCCATCCAGGGGCAAAAAGGCGCCGAATTTTTCGGCAAGGTACGTCAAGATCGCGCCTGATTCGAACACCTTGATCGGCGTCGACCCGCTGCGATCGACCAGCGCCGGGATCTTGGAGTTGGGGTTGGCCGAGACAAATCCACTGCTGAACTGGTCGCCGTCCTGTATGCGGATCAGCCAGGCATCGTACTCGGCGCCAGCATGTCCTGCGGCCAGGAGTTCCTCCAGCATCACCGTCACCTTGACGCCGTTGGGTGTGCCCAGCGAATAAAGCTGCAGCGGGTGGCGCCCGACCGGCAAATCTTTGTCATGGGTGGGACCAGCTGCCGGGCGATTGATCCCGGCAAAGCGGCCACCGCTTTTTCTGGTGTCAGACCAGATCTTGGGTGGAATGTAAGCAGAAGTGGTGTCCATGGAAAAAGCCGTTTGGCGTGAATAAAGCCCGTTGTTCCGTAAAAGTTTCAAGTGCATGGTACGCGGATTACCACCGATGGAAAATTGATCCAGGCTGGCGATGCCGGCTTTGATCGCCTGAAACAAACGTATTGACGCGGGTAGTTGTTACTCCGTTTGAGAACCGGTTGCCCCCTTGCCTGGACGGCAAGAACACCCGGTTGGCCGGCTTCAGTGCCATTGCATTGCTTACTTTGAATTGCTTTCGCCTAGCATGGCCAGCGCCGGGCTGACAAATCTTTTACAAACCCTTCCATGCACAACTAAAGCATGCCAGCGTCGCCGTGCGTGGCAGCCACTGTTAAAAGCTCCTTGTCGCTGGGCTGGTTCCAAGTGGAACCGAACGCGGCCTCGGCGTAAGTGCCCAAGAACTTGGACTTCACCAACGGGTGCTGCCAGCCATCTTTTCTCAGGCGCTTGATGATCTGGGAATGAAGCCCGGCAGTTTCCATGGCATTGATCACTTGCTGAGTCAGCAATTCTTGCTCGGTTGTTGACATGGCCTTGAAGTCGGTTTCAATAACGGTGAGCCGCTCGGCTATCCAGGCATTGCGCCAGGCAAGCTGGCGTTGCGTTTTAGAAGCCAGCGCTGGGCTGCCAGCAGGCACAGCATTGGCGACTTTCTCGTTCGCAGTACGCGTCGCCTGGCTTGCATGACTGGGCATGATTGACACCAGATAGCGTGTGGGGTCTCTTACCGGCTCGGGGTAGGCAGACTGCACGCGACGCGACAGTTCTGGCAACGCCGTGACCAATGCATCGTTGCCATAGGTTTCCACAATGTGCTCGATGCGATCATCAGGAATGCCAAGCTGGCGCGCAAGATGGAAAGATTGGAAATCCACCTTTTCAGGTGCTTTGCGCTGCGCCGTAGCTTCTCCTGCTTTTTTCCTGATCAGAAATTGCACCTCGGAAATGTACCGCCCGCGCCTGTGTTCCACCAGTTCAATGTCAAAAGGCGAAGCGGCATTGACTTCGGCAATGGCCGGTTTCAAGGTGTCGCGCTTGAAAAAGGAATATTCCAGTTTCTCCAGCCTGTCGTGGTCCGGAATTCGTCCGGTCATGGGGTCATGCCACCAGCGCCAGGCCTGTCGCGGGCTGCGGCCTATGTTTTGATACCTGCAAGCCAGTTCGTACAAAAAGATGGCCGGATGCGTTCGCAGTTGGGAAACCACTTCCATCTTGATGCGCGCAAAGATCGTGGGGTTGAGCAGTTCGCTGCGCAAATTTACGGCAAAAGACCAGTCAACCCAAACTTCGGCACGTTGCTTTCTGATCTTGCAATGCGCCAGCAGGCCGCATGCTTCCCAGTCCGTGCCCTCCCCTGCCGTTGGAGATTGCCACTCGACCACTGTCGAAATCATGGACTTCAAATGCTTCTTGATCAAATTCAAATCATTGGAGTCGTACTCAAGCAGATGAACGATGTCGGAAAGCGGGGCCGAATGAATTTCGCGATCATGGCCCGCTTCCCTGTCATTTTGCGACAAGTGGAGCAAGACGTTGTAGGTTTTTCGCGCCAATGCGGAAATACGCTCGCTTTTCGCAGTGATGGCCAGTGCAGTCACTGGCTTTTTCAGGTCGATTTCGCGTGTTTGCGTTTGGCTGGCAGCTTCGACAGGCTTCATGGAGCTAACTGTACCGCAAATTGAATTGAGGTGAACAAGTCATTTCATGTCAAATTTTTATTGCAAACACGACAATGCGTTATTGGCATGCGTAAAACCGGCTTAAATTCTCCTGAAGTTTCTCATGTCAGCCATAAAAGCACATGCCAAAAATACACAGCAGAGCGCTCTATGCGCCCAATCTGGTCCACTATGTGGTTATTCAGGGCGCAATCGCGGCATCCCGTATCCACCCAGCCCATGGCCTGAAACTGTTCGGTTCTACCCTGTATTCACTGCCATAAACTCCTGAAGTAGCTCGATGTACTCCTGAAAAAGCTCGAATAATTAGGTTAAGTGTTTGATTTTATTAAGAAATTTGGCACCTAAAGGTATTAATGGTATTCAATGTATTGAAATTTTATAAACCCGTCAGCTGCATTGCGGCTGTTGTACAGCCAGGTTTGTGTACCTAACATGAGCAACTTCAGGATTTTTCTGAAAAAGTTTGCATAAATTTTGACTACAAACGAAAATTGCGCAAACTCGCGTGGTGCGTGCATTTAAATAAAAGATAAGCATATGAAAACCGTTAGTGAAAATTTGCTGCAGCCCATGACGATGAATGACATTGTTCAGCAGGCAGCCAGGGCAAGCGAGATGGTTAGCGCCGTGAGATCGGCAATGCTCGCTCCAACCGCTCGAAAACTGAGCCCAACGTACAACCAGACGGAAGTTGCAACGCTGTGCGGAATGGACCGTGGGCCTTTTGCCTACAGAATGAAAAATGATGAGCAGGGCACCCTGCCCCAGGGTGTCAGCAAACCGGAACGACGCGGAAAAGAATTCACACTCGCTGAAACGCGTGCATGGGTACGGGAGGTGCGCAGCAGCCAGCTCCGGCCTGAAGGCGCTGAAGCGGTTGTCATCAGCATTGCAAACTTCAAAGGAGGCGTTGGCAAATCCACGACGGCAATGGCTTTGGCGCAAGGCCTGTCCCTGCTGGGCCACCGCATCCTTCTCATCGATGCAGACCCGCAAGGTTCGCTCACCACGCTGACGGGTTTGCTACCCGACCTGGACGTTGAGGACAAGGATACTTTCTTGCTGCTGGTTTCAGGGGAAGAAGAGTCCATTCGTTACGCCATTCGGCCAACCTACTGGGACGGGATTGACCTTGTGGCCGCCGCGCCGCTGTTATTCAGCATTGAATTTACCCTGCCCTCGCGGCAAGTGCGCGAAGAAGGCTTTGAATTTTGGAATGTCCTGAACCTAGGCATTGACGAAGTGCGTGAAGACTACGATGTCATCATCATCGATACCGCTCCCGCCCTGTCATACGGGACGGTCAACGCATTGATGGCCAGCAATGGCATCATCATGCCGCTTCCGCCAAATGCCCTGGATTTCGCGTCCGGTGCGCAATTCTGGAGTTTGTTTGCGGATTTGTCGGAAAGTTTGGCAGGCAGCGGCCGACTGGACAAAACCTATGATTTCATCAGTGTTCTTTTGTCCCGGGTAGAAACCGATGCTGCAAGCGCGATGGTCCGCAAATGGATCATCTCCACGTATGGCGACAAAGTGTTGCCGGTTGAAATTCCCAAAACTGTTGTGACTTCGACCTCTAGTGCCGAGTTTGCCACTGTCTACGATATTTCTCGGTACGACGGATCAGCTCGTACCTACAAGCGTGCAAGGGAAGCTTATGACAGCCTGGTGGCTTATGTGGAGCGCTTGGTGCACGCAGTGTGGCTTCGGGATTCTGCCAATCGAAAATCGGGGTTCAATTAACTATGTCGCGCAAATTATTTGAAAAAGGCGAGTCGATTAGCTTGCCTGCCGGACCATCAGCAGTGTCTGTGCAAACTCAGCATCCCGGTCGTCCGCGCACGGCTATTGGCGGTATGGCCCAATTTGTGGTTGATGAATCAAAAGTGAGGGTTGAACTGGAATCCTTACGCGCCGAGTATGTCAAGCACGAAGGTTCAAAACCGGCGCGTCTTCTTGATCCGCGAACAATCAAGCCTTCCATTTGGGCAAACCGCCATGAGGATTCTTTCCGGTCTGTTGAATTTGCCAGTTTGAAAGCGGAGATAGAAAACGCCGGAGGCAATGTACAAGCCATCAAAGTCCGTCCGGTGATATCTGTGCAGACTGACCCCGGACTTGTCAAACAAACTGAACACGTTGCGGATATGTTGCAAAAAGGAGGGGTTGAACCGTTCAACCCCCCTTATGAATATGAAATCGTCTTTGGACACCGTCGCCACCGGGCCTGTCTGGAACTGGAAATTCCAGTTCTAGCGTTGATTGAGGAAACCACTGAAAAAGACCTGTTCGTTGACATGGACCGGGAAAATAGACTGCGGGCAGACCTTTCGCCATGGGAACAGGGAATGATGTATGCCAAGGCATTGGATAAGGGGTTGTTTACTTCTAACGCGCGGCTAGCTTCGGCTGTAGGGCGTGATACCGGATTGATCGGCAAAGCGTTGGCACTGGCCAGGTTGCCCATGGGCATTGTTGATGCGTTCCCTAGCCCTTTGGAAATTCAGTACCGCTGGGCCAAGCCGCTCACTGACCGGTTACAGCTAGATCCTGAAGCAATAACGCACCGAGCAAGCTATTTGAAAAAAAATAAAAAAAAGCTCAACGCACGGGAAGTTTTTGAATTGTTGACTTCCGCGCAGCCTATAGACGAAGAAGTCAACAAGCAGTCCGGTTCACATGCAGCGCAAAGCCAGCCGCTAACAGGAGAAACTTCGCAAAAGGTAACGCTTGGCAAACGGGGAAAGCCCATGGCAACCGTATCCACCGACTCCAGGGGCCGGGTCATGGTCCGCTTTAAATCTTCCATATCCCCTGCCCAGCATGCGGCACTGACCCGGATGCTGCAGGATTTCTTGGACACCCCGCATTGACTGCCGATGTGATTTTCAAGGCTAAAGGCGGGCAGGGCGGTGCATTCAGCCGAACGCCTTGTCCAATGCATTGACCCTGCGCCTGATAGGCGCCCTGCCGTAAATGGCCGTGGTGGTTTGAATCGAGGCGTGCCCCATTTGTGCTTGGATGACATTAGGAGGCACCTCCCGGGCAATGGCCCGGGTGCCAAAGATGTGGTGCAGCCAGTGTGCAGTCGCTCCCGCCAAGCGCACACGCTCGCTGGACGGCAGGTTTAACGCCCGCATTGCCCGAGCCAGCCAACCCTTGACGTGCTCGTACAGCGCCTGGTAGCCAAGGGGTGCCATCGGGTCGCGTGTGGCGGCCAGCAGAGGCGCTACAGGCGGCGCCGTCTGTACCGAGCCAAGGCCGCGGGAAATCAAATAGTCCTGCAGTGCGCCCCAGCGCCTGTCCGGGCATGGCCGCCGGCCGGTTTTTCGCCCTTTTGCCGTGCACTTGCAATACCCAACCGTTCCAGCCATCAGGCTCCAGGCGCAGGTCGACAGCCTCGACGAAGCGCAAGATAAAACGGATGCGTGTCCGCGAAGGTGAGGGCGGTTGGGCATCGATATAAAGCAAAACCTCGTCCATTGCCACCTCGCTCAATGCTTTGCTGTCCAGCATTTTTTGGCCTGGGTCGTCGCCGGCCAGGTGGTTAACGAGCAACCAAGGGTTGGCATTTAGGTACTGCGCGGCCTGTAGCCAGGCAAATAGCGAAGCAACGCTGCCGACGGCCCGGCGGCAGTTGGCATGCGACAGTTGCCCACAAAACGGGGCCCAGCTCCTTTGGCCAGGCGAGGCGCGAACGCGGGAGATCCAGCGCAGCGGGATATTTTGTAAAAACGCCATGAAGGCGGTGCAGTCGGGAACTTGCATATGCGCCCAGGTGCCCCCTGGGGCCCATGTCCTTCGTACTGCAGCCACAGCAGCAAGCGGCGGGCCTCAATCCAGCGCTGCACAGCCTGAAGGTCGCTGGCGGCGCCCAGCAGCGAGGGCGGGGCAGGGATGGCGGGCTGATGGCGGTTCAATGCTGGGGCTTCTCCATCCGCCAGCACCCAGGCGGAAGTAGTGCCTGTCAGAGTTGCAGCGGCCTGACAGGGCGCGTCAACGAGCGCCGGCGTTGCATTGAGGACAAACAGCGGCTTGGCCGACTGCGCCTGGCGCGCCAGCAAGGTGGCGCTCGGTGCGCCGGGCCTTGGCTACGCCGATGGCTGATAGGGCGCACCACCAGACCCCACCAGTGCCGATACGGGCGTTCAAGTCGCCTGGCGTGACCATGCCGGCGGTGAGCAACTTGGCACCCAGGGAATCGTCAAACCAGCTGGCCACCAGATCCGAAGGCTGCGGAGTCTCAGCCGCCAAGCCCTCCAACCGGTGCAGCCGCGCTAACTGGCGTTCGCGCAAACGCTGGCTGCGCACTGCTCGACGATCCGGTGGAAAGGCTTCCTCGTAGAGCGCAAACGCCTCGCTTTGCGAAAATCCGTCCAGTCCATGCACATCGATAAACTCGGCCAAGGCCGGGGGCGGCTGGCCTCCTGTGGTCCCGATCATGAGCCCCACCAACCGCCAGGCGCCATCATCCTGGTGGCGCGCCACCGAACGTACCGCCTCAACGGCTTGCTGATGCGCAGCAAAGGCTTGGTGACCATGCTCGACCCTTAGGTAGCGCCGGGCCGAGTCGGTCAAGCTCAGCCCTTTGGCCTAAGCGCGAAAGTGCGCAAAATGGAGCCGTCCCATACGAAAACCAAAACGGGTACTTGCGGGCAATGCGCAAGGCATGGACGCCGATGGGGAAGTGCTAAAGGAGGGCATGGCGGTCACCGGCAGAACTCCACGCTCTGCGCCGCAGGGCCAATTTTTTGGGTCGTCAGGACGCGCATGGCGCGTCCGCAGTGGCAGTGCCAGGGCACTGGGCAGGGCGAGACCCAAAAAGCGCCTTACGGGGCTGCTATGGGGGAGGGCGTAGCCTGGCAAGGAGAAAGAAAGCTCGGGTAAGTGCTTGTCAGGCATGAGTTTTTATGAAGGCGCTGGCAGGCGGGTGTTTTGACTGCCCGATTTTCCCCTGAGATAATGCATCTTATCTTAGGTGGGTGAGATGGAAAAAAGATTGGATTGGTCGAGCTTGCCGTTTATTTGATTAAAAGACTACTTACCTTAGTTTGAAGAAGCGCATGGCAGGATCATGGTGGGCGTGGAATTGAGCGCTGTTCTCTGACGCACTGACAAACCAGTTCGCAACCCCAAAGGCAAGGGCTGGAAAAGAAGGCGCAACTATTCACTTGGAGCACAATTTTAGGCAAAGCGACACTTCAGGTAGCTTTTACGCCAAAACATTGGGCTTGATTCACACCCAGCTTTTTTCCAAGGACCAATGAAATCACCCGCTTGCGCACCGTGGCCGGGTAGTCTTTTAAGCAAATGAACGGTTCTCGTTCACACAAGCAAATCCGACCCTCAGATTGCAGGTAATTCAAAACAGAGATTAGTTGACCCGGTTGACGTTGGCTGCTTGCCAAGTTAGACGCCGCCGCCGGGCTTTCCTGCAATTTTCACTTAGCCGATTTACGAATCAGGGAAAACCATAATTCGCATTTTTCGAACTGAATTTTATTTTAATACGACTTAACTTGAGTGATGCATGCTCCTATGCTGACAGGCTTGCGAAGTCCATAGCTGGCAAAAGTCACACAGTGACTTGTTCACGCCATGGTCGCGCGGCGGCGGAATCAGGACCGCGATATGCGTGATGGGCGTCTAGTGAGCGGCGGGTGACGAATAGTCTCCACCGCCTTGCGCCGGTCAATTTGCAGTCGCGAAAGATGCGCAGATCCGCATCATCTTTGCTCGGCTCCACACACATCACTAAATCCTGCTCCGGCAGGCCAGACTGATCCATTTTTCAACTCGTGGAGACATACTTTGACAATCAAAAACCAGCCGGACTTTTACTCTGGGCTCATGTTCATGGTGGCGGGCTTGGCTTTTGCCTGGGGTGCGACCAACTACACCGTGGGATCGGGCGCACGCATGGGTCCGGGATACTTTCCCCTGATGCTAGGCCTTTTGATGGCGCTGGTGGGATGCGTGATTGTCTTCAAAACCCTGGTGGCGCAGCACACGCTTGAGGAAAAAATCGGAAAGTGGGCGTACCGGCCGCTTTTTTTCATCATTGCCGCCAACGTGGTGTTTGGCCTGTTACTGGCCGGTCTGCGCCCTGTTGGCCTGCCCGCATTCGGACTGATCGTTGCGATTTATGCACTGACCTTCATTGCCAGCATGGCCCAGTCGGACTGGAAATTCAAGCCCACGCTGGTCCTGGCCACCGCCTTGGCCATTGGCAGCTACTTGACATTCGTGATGGCGCTGAAGTTGCAGTTCCCCGTGTGGCCTGAGTTCATCACAGGCTGAGGAGGAAAAAATATGGATCTGATATCAAATTTGTCCTTGGGCTTTAGCGTCGCGTTCACGCCGATCAACCTGATCTATGCCTTTGTAGGGTGCCTGCTAGGCACCTTGATTGGGGTATTGCCGGGAATCGGCCCTGCGGCCACCATTGCCATGCTGCTGCCAGCCACCTACGCCTTGCCTCCAGTGTCAGCACTGATCATGCTGGCCGGTATCTACTACGGCTCCCAGTACGGCGGCTCGACCACCGCTATTTTGGTGAATCTGCCGGGCGAATCCTCATCCGTCGTCACCTGTATTGACGGCCATCAGATGGCCAAAAAAGGACGTGCAGGGCCGGCGCTGTCTGCTGCCGGCCTAGGCTCATTTTTTGCCGGCTGTGTAGGCACCGTGATGATCGCCGCTTTTGCCCCGTCGTTGACGGAGTTGGCCTTCAAGTTTGGTCCAGCTGAGTATTTTGCCCTGATGGTGCTTGGCCTGATTGGTGCGGTGGTGCTAGCTTCAGGCTCTCTACTCAAGGCCGTCGGCATGATTTTGCTGGGTTTGCTGCTCGGCCTGGTCGGCACTGACGTCAATTCAGGCGTTGCCCGCTTCAGTTTTGACGTGCCCGAATTGACCGATGGCATTGGTTTTGTGGCTATTGCGATGGGTATTTTTGGTTACGGCGAAATCATCAGCAACCTGGCCCAGCTCGAGGTCAAGCGTGAGGTGTTCAACGTCAAGGTGCAGGGCTTGTTACCAACCAAGCAGGACTTCATGGACATGACGCCCGCCGTGTTGCGCGGCACCGCGCTCGGTTGTGCGTTAGGTATCCTGCCAGGAGGGGGAGCATTGCTTTCTGCCTTTGCGTCCTACACGCTGGAGAAAAAAGTCAAGGGCAGGGCAGGCGAAGTGCCGTTCGGTCAGGGCAACATTCGCGGCGTGGCAGGTCCTGAGGCGGCCAACAACGCTGGTTCGCAAGCGTCGTTCATTCCATTGTTAACCCTGGGCATTCCGTCCAATGTTGTCATGGCGCTGATGGTGGGCGCCATGACCATCCACAACATCCAGCCCGGCCCGCAGGTGATGACCAGCAACCCCGAACTGTTCTGGGGCCTGATCGCCTCGATGTGGATCGGCAATGCGATGCTGGTGATCTTGAACCTGCCGCTGATCGGCATCT
>JAQGMZ010000226.1 GCA_028292045.1 Polaromonas sp.
TGGTGATGACATTGCCCCCGACTTTGCTGCTAGCGCCTACGGTGATAGCTCCCGAATTGCCTGTGCACAAGGAACCGCTCACCGTGCTTAAAGTACCGACTGTGATGGCACCGTCTTGGGTGGCGATACCGGCCGCTTGAGCACTTTCCCCCAAGGTGACCGCCCCGGCTCCCGTCAGGATTACTCCGGTGATGGTGCCAAAATCGCCAACCGTCACGGCCCCTGCCGTGCTGGTGTCCAGGTTGTTGACCTTGCCGCCCACCGTGCCCCCTGCACCGATGGTGATGGCGCCCACCGAGGTGGTCACGCTGCCGGACACTTTGCTTGCGGCGCCTGTGGTTACCGCACCTGCGCCTGTCGAGATGCTTCCGTTGGTCACACTGGCGGCTCCGGTGGTGATGGCGCCTGCGCTGACGCTGATCAAGGCGCCCGTTGTGCTGCCGTCGCCGACATTGATGGCCCCTGTGGCCGTATTCAGGCTACCGCTCACGGTGGAGTTATTACCAATGGTGATGACGCCCGTGACCCTGGTGAAGATCGAACCTGTAACGTTCGACTTGTCACCCAAGTTCACGGCAGCGTTGTCAGTCGTCAACGTGCCAGTCACAGTGTTTTTATCGCCAATGTTGATGACGCCAACACCCGTAATATCCGAAACCACCGAGGATTTTGCGCCGAGGGTGGTGACCCCTGCCACCACTAATTTCAGGATGGAAGCCGAGCCCCCGGCATTGATGCTGCTGGAGTCACCGGTGGTCAAGTCGCCATTGATTCTGATGGTGGTGACCGTGCCAGACTCAATGGTCAGGGTGTCGCCTGCGCCCAGCACCAAGTCACCGCAGGTGTAATTTCCGTAGCTCCCGCTGCAGTTGGAAGGGAGGCCGCCCGGGAAGTTGAAGTTGGCCGCTTTTGACGGCAAGCAGGTGAGCAACAAGAACAGCACGCCCAATCTGGACAAGCACTGGCGTCGGCCATCATGCCCTGATAGACGGCAGACGTCAGCCAGGGTTGTTCGAAGGTTGAAGATCATGGGAAGTTCCTGCAGAGCCACGGCATCACCTGAGGAATGCCGAGAAGTTTTATTGAAGTTCAATATGGGATTGCAGCCATACTTCACTGCCTGAAGGACGGCTTCGGACAGCATTGGCAGCACCTACTTCAGGGCCGAAACCGCGCGCCGTGATTACGTAAAACTGAGGCCCGGCCGCCGCACCTGCGGTAGATATCTGTTCAACCATGCATTCGGGTGGGGGCTTGTAGGTGGTCGCGGCGACGCCGGTTTGATTGACCGCAGACAAAGGAAGCACGAAACTGGCCATTGAAACGCTGTCCCAGGTGGCTAATCTTTGCCATGTCGGCGGGTCCATCGCAGGCAAGATATTGGCAGCGCCAAAGGTCGTGGCGTACGTTGCTTCCGGAGATACGGTGTCGCCATAGGCGTTCAATTGCAGTTTCAGAACCGAAGCTTCGCAATGACGCAAAGCAATGTCAGCGGCTTGAGTGGCCAGTTCGGCAGTGCGCGCATTGCCTGCAACATTTTCAGAAGATCCGGCGTTTCGCAGGCTGGTGACGGCCAGCAAGGAAATCAATACCAGCAGGACCAGGGAAATGACAAGCACCACGCCGCGTTGGGGTAGCGGCAAGGCGGCAGTTTGGAGCATGCTTGATTTCACCAGGTGCCGGTAGTTAGTTCGTTCAGGGGGCAGGTCGTTTCAGTCATGGTTCAAAGCCGCCGGTTTCGCATCACCACGGTGGCGTAGTAGGCGCGCCGGAGCCGGAGATCGGGCGGCGCCGTGTTCATGGTCCCGTCACACTGAAGGTACCGGGCAGACACCGCGTCAGTCACCACCGGCCTTTCACTGCGCACCAGTACACAAATACGTACGGCAATTACCTTGGACCAGCGCTCGGCATCATCAGCCAGTGCGGCCATAGCGGATTGGCTGATAACTTCATCGGCCCGCAAGTAACCGGCAATGGCTGCAGTGCTGACATCGGCAGCAGCGGTGGTGGACTTCACGACGCCATAGGAGAGTTGCAGGTCTTCGATATTCTCAACCAGCGGCTGGGCAACGCTGCCTATGCCATTGCCCTTGCAGTACAGGCTGGGTGAAACGATGGACGTTGAGGTATCGATGTAAAACACGTTGCCGGATACGAAATAAGGGCCATTTGACGATTCGGGAGGAACGAAAGTTGCGTTGATTTGACTCAATGCAGCGCCTAGGCAATCAGTTGCTGCAATGCTGTTGAACGCATCCGCTTCATAACTTGCCGCGATGGAGTCCGGCGAGGCGTTGCTTCCCGGTGCACACGTAAGTGCGTCAAGGCTGCCTGCCATGGCCAGGTTGCTGAATTTCCCGTCACAGCCACGAAGGCTGAAAGCCGAAAGCGAAAACGATGCGGGCAACGGAATGAATACCCCGGGGTAAGGCGAATAGACCGGGTTGCGGCCTGCCTTGTCAGATCGGTCAGCCTGCTGCGGGTTATTACCCGCCATGCGCAGCTGTTGAACCAGAATGGTCAATGCAGCCTGGGCATCCTCATTCATGCGCCCTTGCGATTCAGCGGCTTTGCCGGCCCCCGAGGCGCCCAGGTACGCCGAAAAAGCGGCTGTGACAATGAGCAGCCCGATGGCCAACGACACCATCAACTCGATCAGCGAAAACCCGTTCGAAAAACGCTGGCCCGCAAACCGGTTTTGCCGGTTCATACCTTGAACCCCATGTAAAGGCAACGCGGCTTGGGCAAGGTATAGACCTGCGTGACCTGGGCAGGACAATTGTCCGAGCTTGATGGATCAAGTACGGCATAGGTGCTGGGTTCCTGCCAAACAATCCACAAGTTGCCATGCGAATTTCGAGTACACGTTGCACTGTCGCAGGTAACAAGCAAATCGCCGGCCGGAAGTGCGATGCGCACGGCTTTCCGGGTAGCTGCATCGTCCATGGCGGCCAGCGAGCTTTCAGTGCATTCGGGGTAAACGCAATCGTTTGATTCGATGGGCGCAAATGACCAGCCTGACTCATTCAGGGGTTTTTTGTAACTGTCGAATCCGCCGGGGTTGGCCCGAATTCGGTCAATGTGGCTAGCCGCCAAATTGACAGCTGCTGCATGGAAGCTTGAGAGTTTGGGCATCTGCACTGCAACCGCCATGGTGGCGCCGAGTGACAGCATGCCAATTGCCAGCAGCAACATGGCAACCAGCACTTCTATCAGCATGGCGCCATGTTGTCGGGATGGGTGAACGGGCGGTTTTTCCATCATTTGTCAGCACCGCAAGATGCGTTGCCGTCTCCTGCAATTCGAGCCCGGCCGCCAGGGTTTATGCACAAAATACGCCGTACATCAGAGGCAAATACGTTGCCTCCGAATTGAATGGACGTAGCCGACGACGCATTGAACAGCCGTCCGGTGGCCGTAAACCGAAACTTGGTCGATGCATTGATGTCGTTTTCGGTGATCGAGTCCATGCCGCGCAAGGGCGACTGCAGGCGCAACAGCAGTTCGCTGGATGCTTTGTCAACGCTGTTGTCCGAATCCACAAAAACGAGCCAGCCGCTGACCCAGCCCTTTCCATGAGGCCCGGCAGTGGTATTGCAAACCGGATTGACGGCTTCCGGGACATCGCTGCGGCACATCACCACGCTGCCACCGCGCCGAATGGACTCACTGCGGGCATAACGCAGGTCGGCCATGAAGGTATTGACATTGCTGGAGATAGTGTTCGATTGCATCAAACGGGTCAATGATGGAGCGGCCAACATACTCAGGATGGCAACGATGGCCACTACCACCATCAATTCGAGCAGGGTAAAGCCGTGATATGCGCGGCTACCGCACAACGCCAAATTCTCGTTGAGACGGCCACCTCGCGGCTTCCCAGAGCTGGGAGTGCTTGCATTCAACGTAACGTTCCTTGGATGACAACGGCAGAAGATGCTGCATCGGGCCGTTGTCAGACCACAAGAGCTTTTCACACGTGCTGCATCAAGAGCCGCGACACATAAAACTACTTGCAGGAACTATAACAATCAGTGAACAAAAATGTTAAAAAGTGTTCACTTTGTGGAATAAATACCATAATAAAAAATTCATGGAACTAAAATATTGTTGCAAAAATTTCAACGATTAAATTCCAGGTAATTCTGCGATGCCTGAATTTATTTTCCAATCCGCCGGGCCGCCCCTAGTTTCGACTCAGATCCCTTGATCAGCTTGCCGATGTTTTCGCGGTGGCGGTATACGAGCAGTACGGCTATCGCCACCAGCGCCAGTACGATGGATTTGTCGACAATCCAGGCGGCACGGTCGCCCAGCAGGTAGAAAAATGGTGCAAACACGGCAGCGGCCATCGATGCCAGCGACACATAGCGCGAAAAGAACACCACGATGCCGAAGGTAGCCAGCGTGGCCAGTCCCAGCACGGGATTGATGCCCAGCAGCACGCCGGCCGCCGTGGCCACGCCTTTGCCTCCCTTGAACTGAAAAAACACCGGGTAAAGATGGCCGGCGAAAGCCGCCAGCCCCACGGCCGCCACGGCCCCGTCGCCCAAGCCGTAACTGCCGCCAAACCAGCGCACCAGCACCACCGGCAGCCAGCCTTTCAGGCCGTCGAGCAGCAGCGTGACGACCGCCGCCGCCTTGTTGCCCGAACGCAGCACATTGGTCGCGCCCGGGTTCTTGCTGCCGTAGCTGCGCGGATCGTTCAGGCCGAAGGCCTTGCTGACGATGACGGCGAACGACAGCGAGCCGAGCAGGTAGGCCAGAAGCGTGGCGCCGGGGAAGTAGGCGAGGTTCAAAGTCATTCTCCTAGTTGTTGTTCAGCCAGTGCGCATTGCACCGGTTTTGCGCCCAGCAGGGTGACGCAGGCCTGCGGGTCGAGGCGCACCAGGTAACCGCGCCGACCGCCGTTAATGGCAATTTCAGGCAAACCGAGGATGCTTTCCTCGATGTACACCGGCATCGCCCTGCGCGTGCCGAAAGGCGAAGTGCCGCCAACCAGGTAGCCGCTGTGGCGGTTGGCAACTTCAGGCTTGCAGGGCTCGACCGACTTGGCGCCGATCTGGCGCGCCAGATTTTTTGTCGAGACCTTGCGGTTGCCATGCATCAGCACCAGCAGCGGCCTTTCGTCCTGGTCCTGCATCACCAGCGTCTTGACGACGGTGAACGGGTCAAACCCCAGCACCTGGGCACAGTGCTGCGCGCCGCCATGCGCCAGGTAGGCATAGGGATGTTCGGTGAAGGCGACGTTGTTCGCCTTCAACAACTGCGTGGCCGGGGTTTCGGACACATGCTCTCTTTTAGCCATGAAAGCGTCTGCATGGCGTGCGCATTACAGTGCCGGGTCCCGGATTTCCCAGCGAATTGCGTTGATTTCTTCCAGAACCCCGGCAGTCAAGGCCGTGCCATAGGCGTCCAGGTCTTCATCAAGCTGCGCGAGCGAGGTGACGCCGATGATGGTGCTGGCCACTTGCCACTTGGTGAAGCAAAAGGCCAGGGCCAGCTGCGTCGGGCTCATGCCATTGTCCCGCGCCAGCTGGTTGTAGCGCCTGGCGGCGGCCAAGGCCTCAGGGCGGCCCCAGCGCTGCTTGCGTATCGATTCGTACTTGGCAATCCGGCCTGTCTGCGGTGCGTCGGCGCTTTCGGTGCCGGACGCGTCGTACTTGCCGGTCAGCAGGCCAAAGCCCAGCGGTGAATAGGCCAGCAGGGACACGCCCAGGCGGTGCAGGGTTTCGTCCAGGCCGTTTTCGACCGTGCGGTTGATCAGGCAGTACGGATTTTGCACCGTGGCCACGCGTGGCAGGCCGTGCTGTTCGGCCAGGCGGGCAAATTCATGCACGCCAAAAGGCGATTCGTTGGACAGGCCGATGTAGCGCACCTTGCCCTGGCGGACCAGCTGGCCCAGGGCTTCAAGCTGCTCATGAATGGACGTCAGGGTCCGTTCCTGTACAGGGTCGTAGTACATCGCCCCGAAGGCGGGCACATGGCGTTCGGGCCAATGGATCTGGTAGAGGTCGATCACGTCGGTCTGCAGGCGCTTCAGGCTGGCGTTGCAGGACGCGGCGATATCTGCGGCCGTCATCCCCGTGCCTTCCCGAACCCAGGGCATGCCGCGCGACGGGCCAGCCACTTTGGTCGCCAACACCAGTCGGTTGCGCACACCGGGGTTTCGGGTTAGCCAATTGCCAATGATCTGTTCAGTCACGCCGAAAGTTTCGGCGCGCGCCGGGACGGAATACATTTCAGCCGTGTCCAGAAAATTGACGCCGCGTTCCAGCGAGCGGTCCAGGATGGCGTGCGAATCGGCTTCATCGACCTGCTCGCCAAACGTCATGGTGCCCAGGCAGACAGGCGTGACCAGCAGGTCGCTGGCGCCGAGTTGAACTTTATTCATAAAAATAGAGTGAATGAGTGTGAAGTTACGTGCAAAAGTGCCGGCATTGTCCTGCAACGGCCAAAGACACCAGTTTAAAGGCTGGGAAAATGAATCTGCCACACCCGGATTAGCGGGCTTGTCTGACAATTCAACACACATGAAACGTTTAGTATTGCCACACTGGCGCTCTAATCCGCTTGTTGAACCGCAAACCATTATTATTTTCAGGAGTCCCTTATGAGAAAAGTATTTACCTCCACCGCCCTTTGTGCAACCCTGGCCATGGCCGTCTTGTCAGGCTGCGCCAATATGAGCGAGACCCAGCAGGGAACCGCCAAGGGCGCGGGCATCGGCGCGCTGGCCGGCGCAGTCCTGGGTGCGGCCACTGGCGGCTCCAAGGGCGCTGCGCAGGGCGCGGTACTGGGCGGCGCGGTTGGCGCAGGCGGTGGCTACATCTGGTCCAAGAAAATGCAGGACCAGAAGATCGCCATGGAACGCGCCACGGCCGGCACCGGCATCGGCGTCAGCCAGACGCAGGACAACCGCCTGAAGCTGGACATTCCAAGCGATGTGTCGTTCGACGTGGGCCGTTCGGCCATCAAGTCCAACTTCGCTCCTGTGCTGACCAATTTCGCCACCAGCCTGAACCAGAACCCGATCACGACGGTGTCCATCATTGGCCACACCGACAGCACCGGCTCCGACGCCATCAACAACCCGCTGTCGGTGGACCGTGCCAACTCGGCCCGCGACTACCTGGTGGGCCGTGGCGTGGCAGCCCAGCGCATTGCGACCGATGGTCGCGGTTCGCGCGAGCCGATTGCCGACAACGGCAGTGACCAGGGCCGCAGCAAAAACCGCCGCGTTGAAATCTATGTTGCCGAGCCAGCTCCGCGTTAATTTCCGCCTGGTGGGTTGATTTCAAAAAGCGCCTCAGGGCGCTTTTTTCACTTCTAGCCTCGGCGGGCAAACGGTTCAGGCGTTTTTGAAACGCGCCTCTTCCTGCAGCCGCAGCACCCGGCGCTGCACCTTGCCGGTCGTGGTCATGGGCAGTGCGTCGATGAACTCGATTTCCTTGGGGTATTCGTAAGGCGCCAGCATCTTTTTGACGTGGGCTTGCAGTTCGGCAATCAGTTGCTGGTCAAATTGGGCTGTCGCGCTTGCTGTGCCTGCGCGTTTTGCCATCAATTCGGGCGCAAGCACCACATAGGCCTTGACCACCGCGCCGCGCTCTGCGTCGGGTTTGGGCACGACGGCGGCGTTGGCGACTGCCGGATGCTTGACCAGGCAATTTTCGATTTCACCCGGGCCGATGCGGTAGCCGGCGGCTTTGAACACATCATCGGCGCGGCCCTCGTACCAGAGGTAGCCGTCTGCGTCGGACCTTGCGAGGTCGCCGGTGCGGCACCAGTCGCCGGTGAACTTGGCCCGGGTAGCGGCCTCGTTCTTCCAGTAACCCAGGAAAAAAATCGGGTCCGGGTCGCCGTGGATGTCATACCGGTTGACCGCCACATCGCCCGGAATGCCGACCGGGCATAGGCGGCCGTCGTCGTCGATCACCTGCACCCGATGCCCCGGGTAGGCCTTGCCCATGCTGCCTGCCCGGGCCGGCCAGAATTTGCTGCAATTGCCCACCACGTAGTTGATTTCGGTCTGGCCGAACATTTCGTTCACCGTCACGCCCAGCTGCTGGCGGCAGTAGTCGAACACCGCATCGCCAACGGCCTCGCCGGCGCTCATCAGGCCTTGCAGTTTCAGCTTGAACTGCTCGCGCGGCCGGGGAAATGCCTTCATCATGGCCTTGAGCGCAGTGGGAAACAAAAAGGTGTGCGTCACGCCATGCTGCGCCATCAGGCTGAAGGCCAGCTCGGGGCTGAAGCGGCCATTGAAAGCGACGATGGGCCGGCCAAAGTACAGCGCGGGCAGCAGCGCGTCCATCAGGCCGCCGGTCCAGGCCCAGTCTGCAGGACTCCAGAACACGGCATCGGTCGATTTGTTGTCGGCGCCATCAAAACCAAACCAGTTCTGGCTGCAGACGAAGCCTGGCAAATTGCCGATCAGCGCGCGGTGCGCCAGCAGCGCGCCCTTGGGCGGTCCGGTCGTGCCGCTGGTGTAGATCAGGATGGCCGCATCGTCGGCCCGGGTTTTAAAGGCGGTGAATGCCCCCTGCTGGGACTGCACGCTGGCCGCGTAGTCCACGTCGCCCTGCCCCGCCGCGCTGCCTGCGGCCACCACCGTGCGCAATGCCGGGCATTCAGCCCTGACCGACTGGATGCTCTGTATGGAGCTTTCATCGCAAATGGCCAGCACCGCACCGCTGTCCTGCAGGCGAAACGCCAGCGCTTCCGGGCCGAACAGCATGGACAGCGGCATGGCGACCGCGCCCATCTGCAGCACCGCCATGTAGGCCACGGCGGTTTCGAAGCGCTGCGGCATCACGATGGCCACCCGGTCGCCAACTGCAACGCCCAGCGCGGCCAGCGCATGGCTGAGCGCGTCGGCCGCCTGCTTTAGCTCAAGATAAGTAAAGGAAACCGTTTTTCCGCTTGTCTGGTGGGCATGAATAGCTATATCTTTTGATGTGCCTGCCTGGTTGTTCTGCGCGCTGGCCCACCGGTTGCAGCAGACCTCGGCCATGTTGAAGTATTCATCGACCTGCCACCGAAAGCCGCGGTGCAGGTTCTCGTAGTGGTCGATGCCGTCCTGCTCCGGCAGGTGGTTGTTCTTGTCGCTGTCTTGACTGCTTTTCAACACGCGTCTCCTTATGATGTGCGTCCAATGTACAAAGAAACCCGAATTTCCCGAAGCGAGTTTGTCCCTATACGGGGGCTTGATTACCACGTCCGCATCTGGAATGCCGCGCCGCCCCAGACAAGCTCGGCTTTACCTCTGCCCCAACCGGAGCCGCAGGACTGGCTTTGCCAAACCGCAGGCGCAGCGGCCCCCTCGCGGGGCAGCGCAGTACGCGAAGCGACAAGCGTGGAGGCTCCCTTAGTTCTGCTGCACGGCTGGATGGATGTGGCGGCGTCTTACCAGTTCATGGTCGATGCTTTTTCGAGCGAATTTGCAGCAGGCCGCACGATCCTCGCGCCCGACTGGCGCGGTTTCGGGCAAACCGGCCTGTCACCCGATGGCTGGCAGACCGACAACTACTGGTTTGCCGATTACCTGGCCGACCTCGACTTTTTGCTTGACCACTTCGCACCCGGCCAGGCGGTTGACCTGGTGGGCCACAGCATGGGCGGCAATGTGGCCATGGTGTATGCCGGCGCGCGTCCGGCGCGCATCCGCAAACTCGTCAACCTGGAAGGATTCGGCCTGCCGGCAAGCCTTCCGAACCAGGCGCCCGGCCGTTATGCCGCGTGGATGGATGGGCTGAAAAGCCTGCAGCGCGGCGAGATGGACCTGAAAACCTACGACGATGTAAGCGCCGTGGCCCGCCGGCTGATGAAAACCAACCCCCGGCTCGCGCCTGACAAGGCCCAGTGGCTGGCGGGCCACTGGGCCCGGCCAGATGCCATGGGCCGGTGGCAGATTCTGGGCAATCCGGCGCACAAGATCGTCAGCGCGCACTTGTACCAGGCCGATGAAACGCAGGAAATCTACCGGTGCATCAGCGCGCCGGTGCTGGCTGTGGAAGCGGCCAGCGACTCGATGGCGCAGTGGTGGAAGGGCAAGTATTCACTGGGCGAGTACCACGGGCGGCTCACGCAAGTGCCTGATGCCCGCGTGGCCGTGGTCGAGGACGCGGGCCATATGCTGCACCATGACCAGCCTGTAGTGCTGGCAGAACTGATCGAAGCGTTTCTGGCCTGAACGGCTGAAGCGCCACCGACTTGGCGTGCCAACCCGGTGGCGCGGCGGTGTGGTGTGCGGCGCCGTGAGAAAATAGGCGATTGAACCCAGATAACGACAGAACGACAGGAATTTCCCCATGGACGCAGAACACATCAACCTTATTTCCAACCAGATTCAAGACCTGAGCAACCGGGTGAATGAACTCAGGGGGTATCTTTGACTATCCTGCCAAAGCCCGAAAACTGAACGAAGTCAACGCCGCGCTGGAAGACCCGAAAGTCTGGGACAACCCCAAGCGCGCACAGGAACTCGGCCGCGAGAAAAAATCGCTGGAAGACGTGGTGCTCATCCTTGACCGGCTGGAGCAGGAACTGTCGGACAACACTGAACTGTTCGCCATGTCGAAGGACGACAACGACGAAGCCGGCATGCGCGCCATCGAAGGCGAAGCCGCCCAGGTGGCCGCAGAGGTGGAGAAGATGGAATTTCGCCGGATGTTCAACAACCCGGCCGACCCGCTCAATTGCTTCCTCGACATCCAGGCCGGCGCCGGCGGCACCGAAGCCTGCGACTGGGCCAGCATGCTGCTGCGCCAGTACCTTAAATATGCCGAGCGCAAGGGCTTCGCCACCACGATCGAAGACGAGTCCGCTGGTGACACCGCCGGCATCAAGGGCGCAACCATCAAGATCGAAGGCGAATACGCCTTTGGCTTGCTGCGCACCGAAACCGGCGTGCACCGTCTGGTCCGCAAATCGCCGTTCGACTCGTCGGGCGGCAGGCACACCTCGTTTGCCTCGGTGTTCGTCTATCCCGAGATCGACGACTCGATCGAGATCGACATCAACCCGGCGGACGTGCGCACCGACACCTACCGGGCCAGCGGCGCCGGCGGCCAGCACATCAACAAGACCGATTCGGCCGTTCGCCTGACGCACATCCCCACCGGCATCGTGGTGCAGTGCCAGGAAGGCCGCTCCCAGCACGGCAACCGCGATGTCGCCTGGAAGCGCCTGCGCTCGCGCCTGTACGACTTCGAACTGCGCAAGCAGCAGGAAGCGCAGCAGAAGCTCGAGGACACCAAAACCGACGTCGGCTGGGGCCACCAGATACGCAGTTATGTGCTGGACAACAGCCGCATCAAGGACCTGCGCACCAACTACGAAACGTCGGCCACGCAAAAGGTGCTGGACGGCGACCTGGACCCGTTTATCGAAGCGTCCCTGAAACAGGGCGTTTGAGGGCGGCGCGTGCCGCCTGTTGTTAACAACTGGAATTTTTAGGACCCAGCCATGCTGCAAATGCCTGACGGAACCGGACCCGGCGCTGCCGTGTCCATCAACCGCGCCGACTACGTCGCCCCGGCCTACTGGATCGACACGGTCGACCTGTGCCTGGACCTGGACCCGGTCAAAACGCGCGTGCTCAACAAGATGGCGTTGCGCCGCAACCCTGAGGTGCCGGTGCAGCCGCTTCGGCTCGACGGCGAAGAACTCAACCTGTCGCGGGTACTGGTCAACGGCCAGGGCACCTCGTTCAGGATGGAAGGCGGCCAGCTGGTGCTGGACAACCTGCCCGATGCCTTCGAGCTGGAAATCTTCACCACCACCTGCCCGGCGAAGAACACTAAGCTGATGGGCCTGTACGTCAGCAACGATTCATTTTTCACCCAGTGCGAAGCCGAGGGTTTCCGGCGCATCACTTACTTCTTGGACCGCCCGGACGTGATGGCCAGCTACCGCGTCATGCTGCGCGCCGACAAGCTGAAATACCCGGTGCTGCTGTCAAACGGCAACCTGGTCGCCCACGGGCCGCTGGAAGACGGCATCAGTGGTGCACGGCATTTTGCCCAGTGGGTCGACCCGCACCGCAAGCCCAGCTACCTGTTTGCGCTGGTGGCCGGCCAGCTCGTGGCGCGCGAGCAGCGCATCACCACGCGCGCCGGCAAGGAACATCTGCTGCAGGTGTACGTGCGCCCCGGCGACCTGGACAAGACCGAACATGCGATGGCTTCGCTGATGCATTCGGTCGCCTGGGACGAGGCGCGCTTTGGCCTGCCCCTGGACCTGGAACGCTTCATGATCGTCGCCACCAGCGACTTCAACATGGGCGCGATGGAAAACAAGGGCCTGAACATCTTCAATACCAAGTACGTGCTGGCCAACCAGGCCACCGCGACGGATGTTGACTTTTCCAACATCGAAAGCGTGGTCGGCCACGAATACTTTCACAACTGGACCGGCAACCGCATCACCTGCCGCGACTGGTTCC
>JAQGMZ010000076.1 GCA_028292045.1 Polaromonas sp.
CCTTTTCTTCGGCGGGGAAGACATCGATGATCCGGTCGACCGTCTTGGCCGCGCTGGACGTGTGCAGCGTGACGAACACCAGGTGGCCGGTTTCATCGGCGGTCATGGCCAGCCAGATGGTTTCCAGGTCGCGCATTTCACCGACCAGGATGGCATCGGGGTCTTCACGCAGGGCGGACTTCAGGGCAGCGGCGAAGCTCAGCGTGTGCGGACCGACCTCGCGCTGGTTGATCAGGCATTTCTTGGACTCGTGGACAAACTCGATCGGGTCCTCGACCGTCAGGATGTGGCCGTATTCGGTCTCGTTGAGGTAGTTGACCATGGCTGCCAGGGTGGTTGACTTGCCGGAGCCCGTCGGCCCGGTGACCAGCACCATGCCGCGCGGCTTGAGCGCCAGCTCGCCGAAAATCTTGGGCGCGCCCAATTGCTCGAGCGTCAGGATCTTGGAGGGAATGGTGCGCAATACCGCTCCGGCGCCGCGGTTGTGGTTGAAGGCATTGACCCGAAAACGCGCCAGGCCGTCGATCTCGAAAGAAAAATCGACCTCCAGGAACTCTTCATACTGTTTGCGCTGGGTGTCGTTCATGATGTCGTACATCATGGCGTGGACTTCCTTGTGGTCCAGCGGCTCGATGTTGATGCGCCGCACATCGCCGTGCACCCGGATCATCGGTGGCAGGCCAGCTGAAAGATGCAGGTCGGATGCCTTGTTTTTGACGCTGAAGGCCAACAACTGCGTAATGTCCATACTGGCAGATCCTCAAGGTTACATCCAAGCCGGATCTAGGTTAAATCCGGCATTACAGTCGGATTATGACCACGATTGCGCATCACCTCCGTCTTGTTCGCCAACGAATGAATGCCGCCTGCCTTTCCGCCGGACGCGACCCGGCCGGCGTGCGGCTGCTGGCCGTGTCCAAAACCTTTGGCGCCGCGGCGGTGACCGAAGCCGTCCTGGCCGGCCAGACGGCGTTTGGCGAAAACTACATTGCCGAGGGCGTTGACAAGATCGAGGCCTTGCGCCTTTGGGAATCTGGCCGCGCAGGCCCGCCCGACGCGAATGGCGGCAAGCTCGAGTGGCATTGCATCGGGCCGGTGCAGAGCAACAAGACGCGGTTGGTGGCCGCCCATTTCGACTGGGTTCAGTCGGTGGACCGGCTCAAGACCGCACAGCGCCTGAGCGAGCAGCGACCG
This sequence comes from Polaromonas sp., assembly GCA_028292045.1. Taxonomy (GTDB): domain Bacteria; phylum Pseudomonadota; class Gammaproteobacteria; order Burkholderiales; family Burkholderiaceae_C; genus Polaromonas. Next base: position 1,195 of record JAQGMZ010000076.1, read on the forward strand.
GACGGGCTGGCGCCGCTGCAGGTGTGCCTGCAGGTCAATGTCGATGGCGGCGCGAACAAGTCTGGGCTGGCGCCTGGCGAGGTGCTGGCGCTGGCGCGGGAAGTGGCAAACCTGCCGCGCCTGGTATTGCGCGGACTGATGGCCATTCCCGAGCCTGCTGCTGATTTTGAAGCCGCCTGCGAACTGCACAAACGCGCAAAGGCCGTTTTTGACGAGGTCAACGCAGCGGGCGTCGTGCCGCTGCCCATGGACACGCTGTCGCTGGGCATGACCGCCGATCTGGAAGCGGCCATTCGAGCCGGCAGCACCATGGTGAGGGTGGGAAGCGCCATCTTTGGGAGCCGGGGCTAGGTCGCCTGGCGCTTGGCCGCACCGGCTTTGCGGGGCAGCCGGGCGGCCATGAGGTAGTCGTTCAGCTCCCTGATCGGCAGCGGCACCGAGAACAGGAAGCCCTGGAACTGGTCGCAGCCCTGGGCAATCAGGAAATCTTGCTGGGCCTGGGTTTCCACGCCCTCGGCCACCACCTCCAGGTTCAGGCTGTGGGCCAGGGTGATGATGGTGCGGGAAATGGCGGCATCGGCGGGGTCGGTCAGCACTTCCGCGACAAAATTCTTGTCAATCTTGAGCTGGTCCAGCGGCAGGCGCTTCAGCGCCGACAGCGACGAGTAGCCCATGCCGAAATCGTCAAGCGCCAGCGTGACGCCCAGCGCCTTGAGCGTTCCCATCCGGGCCAGGGTCACCTCCATGCCGTCGGCCAGCAGGGTTTCGGTCAGTTCGAGCTTGAGGTACTCTGGCTTGACGCCCGTGCGCCGAATCTCGGCCATCACCTGGTCGACAAAGTCGGGATGCCGGAACTGGCGCACGCTGACATTCACCGCAATGCTCAGACGGCTCAAGCCGGAGGCCTTCGGGGATTTCGCCCAGGCAGCCAGCTGTTCGCACGCCGTGCCCAGCGCCCACTGGCCCAGCGGCAAGATCAGCCCGCTTTCTTCGGCCATCGGTATGAAGTCGGCCGGCATGACCAGCCCGCGCCTGGGATGCTGCCAGCGCAGCAGGGCCTCCACGCCGGTCACGCGGCCCTGGCGGTCAACCTGGGGCTGGTAGTGCAGCACAAATTCGTGCCTGCGCAGGCCGGTGTGCAACTCGGAGCTGACCGCCGCATTGGCATCCACCGCCGACTGCATCTCGGGGTCGTACACACACAGCGCATCACGGCCGGTGGTCTTGGCCTGGTACATGGCCAGGTCGGCCTGCTTGAGCACTTCGCTGACGCTGTCATGCGGGCCGGTCAGGGAAGTCACGCCGATGCTGGAGGTGGTGTAGTGCTGGTGCCCGGCGAGGTCGAAGGGCTCGCGCAATTGCGCCAGAACTTTTTCTGCCAGCAAGCGGGTTTTATGGGTGGCCGCCGCCGCATCATCGCCCAGGTCTTCGAGCAGCACGACAAATTCATCGCCGCCCAGCCGCGCCACGGTGTCGGTGGCGTCCACGCAGCTTGCCAGCCGTTCGGCCACTTGCTGCAGCAGCAGGTCGCCCATGTCGTGGCCCAAGGTGTCGTTCAGCACCTTGAGCTTGTCCACGTCAATGAACATCAGTGCGCCGTTTCGGCGCAACGCCACGCTCTGCGACATCACCTGCTCGAGGCGGTTCAACAGCATCAGCCGGTTGGGCAGGCTGGTCAGCGGGTCATAGAAAGCCAGCTGGTGAATGGCGTCCGCGGTGAACTTGCGCTGCGTGATGTCCCGGCCGACGGCCACCCAGTGCATGAGTTCGTCGGCGGTTGCGGCAACCTGCACAATTTCCAGTTCTAGCCAGAAGCAGCTGCCGTTCTTTCGGTAGATCAGCAGTTCGCTGCGGGTCTGCCGGTGGCGCGCCAGTAATTTGGCCATGCGCCCGAATTCATCCTGCGCGGCGCCCGGCCCCAGCAGTTTGCTGGGGGTCTGGCCCAGGACCTCATGCCGGCTGTAGCCCGTGTGCTGCTCGAAAGCCGGATTGACGAACACGATGTACGGCACTTTCCTGTGCGCCGGCTGGGCCTCGGCAATCAGCACGATGTCATTGAGCCGCGAGACGCAGGTTTCCAGCAACATCAGCTGCTCCTGGGATTTGCGCCGCTTGCTGATGTCGCGAAAGTACACCGCCAGGCCTTCGGCAAAGGGGCTGGCCCGCACTTCGAGCCATTTGCCCAGGCCGGGGTAAAAATCTTCGAATTCCAGCGGCCGGTTGGTGGCAATGGTGCGCTGAAGCTCCTGGCGCAGGCGCTGGTTCTTGTCGTTGACCAAGATCAGCCAGATTTCCCTTCCAATCAGTTCGGACGTCTTGTGCCGCAGCAACTGCTCGCCTGCCGGGTTGAGGTAGGTAAAGCGGCAATGGCCGTCCAGCGTGACAAAGGCTTCGGTGATGCTGGCCAGCGTGGTGTTCAGCCGCATGGTCAGGTGCAGGGTTTCCTGCTGCGCCTGCTTGCGCGTTGAAATATCCTGCACCATTCCCTGCAGGCCATTGATGCGGCCGCGCGCATCCTGCACACCCTCGCAGGCCAGGCGCACCCACCTGCGGGAAACCGGCGTGTCGATCGGCAATTCCTCGTCAAAACCGACGCCGTACTGGCTGCACTGCGCCATCAGCCATTCGACGCGGTCCCGGAAATCGGGCGCGAACCGGGCCTTGAACTCGTCCAGCGTGATCGATTCACTGGGCAGCAGGCCGACGATGGCCGAGAACCCCATGGAAAAAGCCAGGCGCTGCGGGCTTTTCAGGCTGACGGTCCAGCTGCCAGTCTGGGCAATGCGCTCTGCCAGGGCGAGCAGGTGGGCAGCCTGTTGGGCGGCGGTTGGCATGCAGTGCAGGCTCAGGCAGCGGTCATGAAGTAATCACGCAATGTGCCAGCAGCGCCTTGGCTGTCAATGTTGCTCAACAGCAGGCTATCAACTTTCGTCATCCAGAGGTCCTTGTGTCCTGTCGGGGTCGTGCCCGCATTTGATAACAACCGCTTTCCGGGCCCTGCGCTGACCATCTCTGCAAAAGGTCTTTCCTGCTACTTTTTCGGGCGCATTGGCGTGCAGCCATTATGTGACCAGTGGCTAAATCCAATTTGTCCCATGATGCGAAACGGCTGTCTCTGTTCCTGCGCAGGCTCAGTCAATACTCGCCGCGGCCACTGCCGGCGGCAAATTAATTGGTTACTTCTATTGCAATTGGTCCGGGTTTTTGGGTTATTTCGCAACGTAGGATGAATGATTTTGAAGGATGACCCATGGCTACACCGTTTTTTGGCAAACGAGAAAATGAAATTCCCACTTCCGGTGCACGCCCTGGTCCAGGTAACAGCTACGGGGCCGCATCCCCGGCTGCGCCCGGTTCGCTGCATGCCGGTTCGCCTGCGGCCCCCGCCAGCCCGAACGTGGCCCGGCCTCAAATGCTGGAGCCGGCTCCTGCGGCCGGCCAGGAGCGTGAAAGCGGCAGCAAGCTGACGGTTGGGCCGAACATCAAGCTCAAGGGCGTTGAGATCACGGATTGCGACACGCTCGTGGTTGAAGGCCTGGTCGAGGCAACCATGAATTCGCGCGTCATTCAGATTGCGGAGCAGGGGGCTTTCAAAGGTTCGGCCGAGATCGAGATTGCTGAAATTCGGGGTGAATTCAACGGCAACCTGGTGGCCCGCCAGAAACTCGTGATCTACGCCACCGGCAAGGTCACCGGCACCATCCGCTACGGCAAACTCGTGGTGGAAGAGGGCGGCCAGATTTCCGGTGACATAGTCTTTGGCACCCAGGCCGGCAACAGCAAGCCTGCGGCTGTGCTCAACAAGTCCGGATTGCAGGCGGCTTGACCGGGTTCGCTGGTTAAGCTTTTTACGCTTCCTTGCCGGGAAGACCTGCTTTCGGCGCGCCCGGCGCCCTGCTAAAACAGCTTGAACGCCAGCGGAATCAGCAGCGAGGCGAGTACGACCTGCAAGCCCAGCGCCAGGCCTGCATACGCTCCGGCATCCGGATCGACCTGCATGGCACGGGCTGCGCCAATTCCGTGCGACACCGTGCCCAGCGCATACCCCCGGGCCGCCCAGCCTTGGCTGTCGGTCGGAATGCGCAGGGCGGCAAACAGGTACTTGCCGCAAAGCGCGCCGACCAGCCCGGTGATGACCGCGAACACGGCCGCCAGCGCCGGAATGCCGCCAATTTGCTCGGCAATGCCCATGGCCACGGGCGCCGTCACTGACTTGGGAACCAGGGACAGGATCAGTTCCTGGGGCAGGCCCAGCAATTTTCCCAGCAGCAACGAGGAAGCTGCCGCCACCGTGCCGCCGGCCAGCGCAGCCACCAGCAGCCGGCGCCAGCGCTGGCGCAACTCCGCACGGCGCAGCCACAGCGGCCAGCCGAGCGCCACCACCGCCGGGCCGAGCAGGAAATGGATGAACTGGGCGCCTGCGAAGTAGGCCGGGTACGAAACCCCGGTGGCCAGCAGGCCGCAAGCCAGGGCAACAACCGACCACAGCACCGGATTGGCCCAAGGCGCCTGGCCAGCCCTGGCGTAAAGCGCATGCGCCAGCACATACACCAGCAGCGTCGCGGTCAGGCCGAAAAGCGGCGTGGCCGACAGGTACACCCAAAGCTGCACAAAGTCAGACATCGGCATCCTGGCCTGGAGACTGCGCGCCGTGAGGCGCAGGCGGGCGGTTCCTGAACAGGTGCAGCGTCAGCACGGTCACCCCCAGCCCGGCCCAGGTGGAAAGCAGCACCACGGCCAGCATGCGCACGCCATACTGGCTGACCAGGGAAAGATGCGTCATGACGCCAACGCCGACAGGCACAAAGAGCAGGGAAAGGTGCGACAGCAAAAAGGCCGCGCATTCACCCACCGGCTTTTGCACCGCCGGCCAGCGCAGTGCCAGCAGCAGCAGCACCATGCCAATGACGGGCCCGGGCAAGGGCCAGCCCAGTCCGCGCGCCAGCAATTCACCAGCCGATTGAAAAACCAGCAGCCAGACCATGCCGCGCAGCGCATTCATGGGACGTGATGTTTCTGGCTGTGGCGCATGGATGCAAGGCGCAGGCAGGACGGTCAGAAACGCGGCAGGTCCGGGTGGGAGATCTTGCCGCCGCGCACCAGCATTTTTCCGTACTCGGCGCAGCGGTTCAGGGTCGGGATGACCTTGCCGGGGTTAAGCAGGCCTTTGGGATCAAAAGCGCGCTTGACGCCGAACATCTGCTCGTTTTCCTGGGCCGAGAACTGCACGCACATGGAATTGAGCTTTTCCACGCCCACGCCGTGCTCGCCGGTCACGGTGCCGCCCATGGCCACGCTGGTTTCCAGGATGTCGGCGCCGAACAGCTCGCAGCGGTGCAGCTGGTCGGCATCGTTCGCGTCGAACATGATGAGCGGGTGCAGGTTGCCGTCGCCCGCATGGAACACGTTGGCGCAGCGCAGGCCGTACTTGATTTCCATGTCGGCAATGGCCAGCAAAATGTCGGCCAGGCGCTTGCGCGGAATGGTCGAGTCCATGCACATGTAGTCGGGGCTGATGCGGCCCGACGCCGGAAATGCGTTCTTGCGCCCGCTCCAGAAGCGCAGGCGTTCGGCCTCGTTCTGGCTTACGGTGATGGCGGTGGCGCCATACAGTTCCAGCACCGCGCGCATGCGGCCGATTTCCTCCTCGACCTCTTCCGGCGTGCCGTCGCTCTCGCACAGCAAGATGGCCGCCGCGCTCAGGTCGTAGCCGGCGTGCACAAAGTCCTCGACCGCCGCCGTCATCGGCTTGTCCATCATTTCCAGCCCGGCCGGAATGATGCCGGCGGCAATCACGCCCGCCACCGCGTCGCCGGCCTTGCGCAGGTCGTCGAAGCTGGCCATGATGCAGCGCGCCAGCTGCGGCTTGGGGATCAGCCGCACGGTGACTTCGGTGGTCACCGCCAGCATGCCTTCGCTGCCGATGACGATGGCCAGCAGGTCGTAGCCCGGCGCATCGAGCGCATCGCCGCCGAACTCGACCTCTTCGCCTTCGATGGTGAAACCCTTGACCTTGACCACGTTGTGCACCGTCAGCCCATATTTCAGGCAATGCACGCCGCCCGAGTTCTCGGCCACGTTGCCGCCGATGGTGCAGGCGATCTGGCTCGACGGGTCGGGCGCGTAGTAGAGGCCGTGCGGCGCGGCGGCCTCGGAAATCGCCAGGTTGCGCACGCCGCCCTGCACCACGGCGGTCCGGCTGGCCGGGTCCATCTTCAAGATCTTGTTGAACTTGGCCAGCGACAGGGTCACGCCCATCCGGTGCGGCATGGCGCCGCCCGACAGCCCGGTGCCCGCGCCGCGCGCCACCACCGGCACATCGAGCGCATGGCAGGCCTTGAGCACCGACTGCACCTGGGCGTAGGTTTCGGGCAGCGCCACCACCAGCGGCCGCTCGCGGTAGGCGGTGAGCCCGTCGCATTCGTAAGGCGTGGTGTCTTCGCGGTTCCACAGCAGCGCGTGGCCGGGCAGAACGGCCTGCAAGGCGCGGACCACCTGCGACTGGCGCTCTGCGCGCTCAAGGGAAGAAAGTTGTTGGGTGGAAGCGGATGCGTTCATGGCAGGGAATCCCTCATTGAAAGCAGACTTTAGTGCAACCCGACCTGTAAGGGGTGAAGATTTTTAACGGCCAGTGTGAAATGCCAGGGGCGATCGCTTCAGGCGGGCGGCATGCCCAGCCCGGCAGGTCAGAGCGCTGTAACGTAACAAGCCAAGCATGCGACTTGCCCGCGCCGAAAGGCATTGCCATGCAACGCGGCTGCGCTAAGCCTGATCAAGGGCCCAATGCCGGCAAGCCCTACACCAGGCTTTTGCGCAGCCATTCGGCGAACGCCGCGCATTCCCAGCGGTCCATGGTGCCGGTGCGCCAGCACAGGTAATGGGCATGGGGGCTGGCTACCTTGCGGCTGAAAACCTCGTTCGTGTCCAGGTGCACCAGCGAGCCGTTTTCCAGCCATGGCGCCCCCAGCTTCAGGCGCACCAGGGCAATGCCCATGCCGGCGGCGGCGCCATCGCACAGCAGGCCGATGTCGTTGAACTGCGAGCCCTCGACCGGCTCGGGCCAGTCGAGGTGGTTGGCGGCGAACCAGGTGCGCCACGGCTCCAGCGGGGAACGCAGCAGGCTTTCGCCCAGCAGGTCTTCGGCCGATTCGAACGGCCCGTGCTCGCGCAAAAAAGTCGGCGAGGCCAGCGGGACAACCTCGTCGTTGAGCAGGCAGACATGCTCCAGGTCGGCATAGCGGCCGGTGCCAAAGCGCACGATCAGGTCCGAATCCTCGGCCACCACATCCAGCAGTGGAATCGACACCTGGATGGTCAGGTCGATCTCGGGGTAGGCATCGGTGAACTGGCGCAGTCGCGGAATCAAGATGGAGCGGGCAAAGGTCGGCGTGACCGCCAGGCGCAGCTTGCGCTTGCCCGGGGTGGCGCTGTGGCCCGCCGTGCCGGGAAACTTTTGCAGCGTGGCCAGCCCTTCGCGGACATGCGCCAGATATTCGCTGCCCTCGGTGGTTAGCGAAAAATCGGCCCGGCCAAACAGTTTGGTGCCGATGATCTGCTCCAGCTGCTTGACCCGGTGGCTGACCGCGCTGGGCGTGACGCAGAGTTCCTCGGCCGATTGCGTCACGCTGCGCAGCCGCGCCAGGGCTTCAAACGTCAGCAGGCACTGGATGGGCGGAATTCGAGCGCTAGAGGCCATGTTGGGAAGTCATTGCAAACCCAGGTAAGTAAGTCCGGCAGGTATTTCGCAAGCATAGCGACCGAGGGGGCTTCCCTGTGTCCAAGCAGGGGCCGCGGGACTGGCTTTGCCAGACCGCAGTCGCAGCGGCCCCTCCGGGGGGCAGGGAGCTACACGCAGTGAGCGACCGTGGGGGCTCATTTGAATATCACAGTCTTGTGCCCATTGAGCATGACCCGGTGCTCGCTGTGCCATTTCACGGCCCGGGCCAGCACCTGGCTTTCGGTGTCGCGGCCCATGGTGGTCAGGTCTTCCACGGTCTTGCCATGGTCGGCCCGCGCCACGTCCTGCTCGATGATCGGGCCTTCGTCCAGGTCGGCGGTGACGTAATGGGCAGTGGCACCGATCAGTTTTACGCCCCGGTCATGCGCTTGGTAATAGGGTTTTGCCCCCTTGAAACTCGGCAGAAACGAGTGGTGGATATTGATCGCCCGGCCCGCCAGCCTGGCGCACAGGTCGTTCGACAATATTTGCATGTAGCGCGCCAGCACCACCAGCTCGGCGCCCTCGGATTCGATGATGTCGAGTTGCCTCGCCTCCACCTGCGCCTTGGTGGCGGCCGTGACCGGCAGGTGGTGGAAAGGAATGTTGTAGCTGGCCGCGAGCTGGTAAAACTCGCGGTGGTTGGAGACGATGGCGCGTACGTCCAGCGCCAGCAAACCCGATTTCCAGCGGAACAGCAGGTCGTTCAGGCAATGGCCCTCCTTGCTGACCAGGAGAACGGTGCGCATCGGCTGCGCGGTGTCGTGCAGTTTCCAGTCCATCTGCATCGGCGCGGCAAACACCGTCAGGCGGCTGGAAAGCTCCGCATGCGTCTGCTGGACGCAGGCAAACTGCACCCGCATGAAAAATAGGCCCGTGCTGGGATCGCTGTATTGCGCCGCTTCCTCAATGTTGCCGCCATGCTCGAACAAAAAGCCCGACACGGCATGCACGATGCCCGGGCGGTCAGGGCATGAAAGGGTCAGGATGTAAGCAGGGTTCATAGGGCCTGGATTGTCGCAGGTGACCCTGCTCCAGTGGAGCTTGCGAACGGAATGCGCAAGCCGTGCCGACCATGGTGCCAGAATGCAGAGTCGGTCGTTGCCTTTGAACCTCGCTTCAGCTTATTCACCCAGGAGAATGCATGGCTTATCAGAACTTCAACATGGACCACCACTGGCTGCCCTTCACGCCCAACCGCAGTTTCAACAAGGATCCGCGGATTTTCGTGGCGGCCGACGGCATGCATTTCACGACGCATGACGGCCGCCAGTTGATCGACGGCATTTCCAGCCTGTGGTGCGTGGCCGCCGGCCACAACCGCAAGCCCATCAACGAGGCCATCAAAAAGCAGCTGGACACGCTCGACTACGCCACCGCTTTCAACGCCAGCAACGACCAGGCCTTCAAGGCCGCCGAGATGATCGCCGCCATGGCGCCGGGCGACCTGAACAAGGTGCTGTTCTGCAATTCAGGCTCGGAAGCGGCCGACACGTCGCTGAAAGTGGCGCTGGCCTACCACCGGGCGCGCGGCGAGGGCCACCGCAATGTGTTCATCGGCCGGGAACGCGGCTACCACGGCGTCGGCTTCGGCGGCATGAGCGTGGGCGGCATTCCGTCCAACCGCAAGGTGTACGGCGCGGCGCTGCTGCCGCGTGTGGACCACCTGCGCTTCATTCACGACCCGGTGAGCCATGCGTACATCAACGGCGTCGAGCCTGAATGGACCGAAGACCTGCTGCTTGAGCTGGAAAACCGCATCCTGCCGCTGCACGACCCCAGCAACATTGCCGCCGTGATCGTCGAACCGGTGGCCGGCAGCGCAGGCTGGTACCTGCCGCCCAAGGGCTACCTCAAACGGCTGCGCGAGATTTGCGACAAGCACGGCATTCTCTTGATCTTTGACGAAGTGATCACCGGCTTTGGCCGCCTGGGCGTCAACTTCGGCGCCGACTATTACGGCGTTGTGCCCGACATGCTGAACTTTGCCAAGTGCGTGACCAATGGCGTGATTCCGCTGGGCGGCGTGGTCTGCACCGACCGCATCTACGACGCGATGATGAACGCCCATGCCGGCAGCCCCGAATACGCCATTGAGTTCTTCCACGGCTACACCTATTCCGGCCATCCGGTGGCCTGCGCGGCGGCCATTGCCACGCTGGAACTGTACAAGCAGGACAAACTGTTTGAACGCGCCGGTGAAATGGGCAAGGTGCTGGGCGATGCGATGCACAGCGGCCTCAAGGGGCTGCCCAACGTGGTCGGCATCCGCACCCTCGGCCTGGCCGGCGCGGTGGAACTGGCGCCCGTCGCCGGCGCGCCGGGCAAGCGGGCTTTCGACATCTTCATGGACTGCTTCCACCATGGCGTGCTGGTGCGGCCGGCCGGCGAGAACATCGTGCTCTGCCCGCCCTACATCATTGAAAAAGAGCACATCGACCGCATCGTCAATGTGGTGTCCGACGCGGTTCGCAAGCACGCCTGAGGGCGGGTGCCGATCCGCTCAAAACCAGCCTACTGTGCGGGCGAGGTCAATTGCGTTTTCAGCCCCGCGCAGTAGTCGGTCTCGGGCAGGACGGCCGTGGTCCAGACGCTGTCGAACGCCCCGGCCTGTTCGCTGCCTGTCCCTGCGCGCAGCCGGAGGGTCTTGGTCGCCAGGTCGGCCCGCAGGTGCTGCGGCACGCCGAGCTGGCGGTCCACATGGGCATTGCCGGCCAGCAACACCACCGTTTTTCCGGGCAGCAGCAGCTGATGCAAGGTGGCGGCCATGGTGATGTCCTTGGCAATCTGGATGCGCGCCATGGGCGTGATCTGGCTTTCCGGCAGCATGTTGCAGTGGCCGATGCGGATGGCCTGCTGCTGCGCCTTCAGGGCCGGGCCGGGCAGCCGGGCATCGAGCTGGGCATCGCGCATGCTGCCCGCCATCTGCGCGCGCGGCAAATTGGCGCCCAGCACCGGCACGCCGGCGCGCACGGCCGTCATCACCGCCGGTCCATAAGCCTTCCACGGCCAGGCCTTGTCGTCCCATTTCAAAGCCGTGCGCGCCTCTTCATCGCTTGAGCTGGGTTTGAGCTGCGCGGTGCTGGCGCCGGTGTCGGCCATTTCCAGCGCCAGACCGGCCAGCAGGCCCCGGGCCGCCAGGCTGGAAACGATCTGCTGCTCCAGGTCGTGGTGCGCTAGAGCGTCATGCTGCTCGCCGACCAGCAGCACATCGGCGGGCAGCAAGGCATCCAGCCGGGCGGCCGTCTGCGCAACGCTGCGGCTGCCGGTCTGCTCAAGGATCGGCAGTTCGGGTCGCCCCGCGCAGCCGGCCGCACCCAGCAGGCAGGCGCAAGCCAAAAGAAAGGCAGGTCTGCCGGGCAACGGAAAATGAAGGGTAGGGGGCATGGCTGAATACGACTGCTTGGGCGCTGCGGGCTGCCGGTTCAATGCAGCGACACGGGCGTGGTCGCCAGGCCGCTGTAGCCTTCCAGCGCGTCTTCCACTTCTTCCTGGGTGGGGATGTCCTTTTTCCAGCCGTTCAGGCGCTCCTGGAACATTTCTGCCCAGGAACCGTCCAGGTAGACCTGCTTGCCGGAGCGCTTGTCCACTATTTCATAGCCGTGCCGGGCCAGCTCGGGAGTGACCGGCGGGGGTGCCAGGTCTTCGGGCGCGTTGGCGTGAATCTGCACCACAGCGAATGATTCCGACTCGTATAGCAATTCCATGGAGATGTCCTTTTAACGCAGATGGCCTCAATAGCGCCAACTTCAAGGGGCTGCAGCCGCGCGGGTTGTCACGGCGTGCTCAGGGCGCTCAGCTGCTGGTCCACAAAATCGCCGTTGGCCTGGGTGATCTTGTTGCGAACCGGCAAATAGCCCAGTGCCGGCGCATACCAGATTTCAACCTTCTGGTCGTATTCGCGCCGGGGCTGCCGCGATATCTTGACAGTCGCCATTTCGCCGAAAGGCAACTGAAGCAGTTCATTGCCCTCGACAACGAATGTCCATTGGTCGGCATCGCGCGGCCCGACGGTCAGGGTGGAAATGGTCGAACCCGCCGCAAAACCGCCCGGGTTGCCCGCCAGCATGCCGCCGAGCTGCAAAAATATGCTGACCCGGTCCTGCACGCCTGGAACCCAGGGCACGGCGGGCGTATTGGCGCTGAAGCTGATCCGGCCCTTGTCGGGTTCGAAGTGGGCCGCCACCTCGGACCTCGACTTGTCGGAAAAACGGCTGGGCGCCAGCCCTTGGGGGCTGAGCTGGCCGGTGCTGCCCATGGTGCGCGAGCCAAGGAACAACGCCTTGACCGTCATGCGGGCGCTGTAGCTGGCGCCACTGTTCTGCCAGACCAGTTCGCCCCTGGCCTGGTAAGTCAGCCCCTTGGCGCTGCCGGTCATGCGGTAGTCCAGCTGGGCGCTGGCCGGAAGCGCCATGGCCGTCACGGGCGTCTGCACGGGCTGCGGCGCCGCCGGGGGCGAAGTCACGACTGCTTCTGCGCCGGGGGCCGATGCTGCGGCGGCAGGCGCGGGTGCCGTTTCGGTATCGGTTTCCAGGGCGGGCCCCGGCGGCGACACGCTGGCCGGATTGGCGGCGCTGTCCGGCCCTTCAGGCTCGGGCGGCGGCTCGATCGGGGGCGCCATGGAGTCAATGGCGGGGGGCGCAGCCGGCGCAGGGGCAACAAGAGGTTGCTGCCTGGAAACAGGTTTGGGCGAAGCCTTTGGGACCGGCCGGGGCAATGCGCCTGGCGTGGCGGGCGCCGGGGGGGGCGCTGCGGCAGGGGGCAGGGAAATGCTGCGGGTGGCCCAGACCAGCGCGCTGGTCGACGCCGCCGGCTGTGCGGGGCCAAAGCGGGCTGGCGGGGTTTGCAGCAGCAGGGCATGGCCTGCCAGCACCAGTGCAGCCAGCACGCCCAGCGTGGCGAATGGAGGGTTGGCCCGCCACGGCACAATCTGGCCTGCCATCGGGGCGCTGGGACTCGGCACGTCAGGATGCATCGACCGCCATTTATTCTGGAATTTCATGAAACTCGCTACCTACAGGGACGCTTCGCGCGACGGCCAACTGGTCGTGGTGTCGCGCGACCTTTCGACCGCTCATTATGCGACCGGCATGGCCAACACCCTTCAGCAGGTGCTGGACGACTGGTCTTTCATGGCGCCCCAGCTGCGCGATTTGTCCGACCGGCTGAACAGCGGCAAGGCGCGCCATGCCTTCCCGTTCGACCCGGCGTGCTGCATGGCGCCGTTGCCGCGCGCCTACCAATGGGTCAGCGGCACGGCCTATGGCAGCCATGCCGAGCGGCTGGACAGGCTGCCCGGGGGCAGCCGGCCAGAAGGCCGGTGCCCGCAACCGCTGCTGCGCCAGGGCGGCAGCGACTGCTTTCTGGGGCCGCGCGATGACGTGCGGGTCGGCAGCGACGCGGCTGGCATCGACTTTGAAGCCCAGCTCGCGGTCATCACCGGCGACGTGCCGGTAGGCGCAAGCCCTGAAGAGGCGCTGGACGCCATTCGCCTTCTGGTGCTGGCCAGCGACCTGTGCCTGCGCGGCATGGGCGGCGCAGCCGGTGAAGTGCAAGGCCGGCCGGCTACCGCCTTCGGCCCGGTGGCCGTCACCCCTGACGAGGCCGGCGAAGCCTGGCGCCAGGGAACGCTGAACCTGAACCTGCAAACCACCTGGAACGGCCGCAAGGTCGGCCTGTGCGATGCCGGCGCCGGCATGACGCTTCATTTTGGCCAGCTGGTGTCGCAGCTGTGCAGCAGCCGCGCGGTTCGCGCCGGCAGCATCGTGGGCGCAGGCCCGGTCAGCCACGCGGACTGGAGCCTGGGCTACCACTGCATTGCCGAAAAGCGCGCGGTGGAAACAGCCGACAACGGCAAGCCGAAAACCCGTTTCATGAAGCCGGGCGATACCCTGCGCATCGACATGAAGGGCAAAAACGGCCAGTCGCTGTTTGGCGCCATCGAGCAGGAAGTCAAGCTGCCGGAATAAGGGCCGGCGGCGGCCCGGCAGCCTTGTCAGGCGGCGTACAGCGTGTCAAACGACCGCAGGCCCTTGATCTCGATCGGGTTGCCGAACGGATCGCAAAAGAACATCGTCCACTGCTCGCCCGGCTGGTTTTCAAAACGCAGCTGCGGCGCCAGCACGAACCGGGTCTTGGCCGCTTCCAGGCGGGCGGCCATGGCTTGCCAGTCCGCCAACGCCAGGACTAGGCCGAAGTGCGGCATCGGCACCCGCTGGTCGCCCACATGACCGGTGGATTCGGTCTTGAAAGTCTCGCCCAGGTGCAGTGAAAGCTGGTGTCCGAAAAAATCAAAATCGACCCAGGTGGCGGTAGAGCGGCCCTCGACGCAGCCCAGCACGACGCCATAAAAGCGGCGCGCCTCGTCCAGGTCGGTAACGTTGAAGGCCAGGTGAAACAAGCTTTTCATGGCGGCAAGCTTAGCAGCCCGGCCAGGCCGTGAAAACCCCCTGAAAAAACCGGTTGACGCCGGGGCGCGAGACTGCACAATCAGTGCCTGCGTCGGGTTTTGTGCCCTGTTTGTTGCGCCACCAGCCCAACAGCGCCCCGCCCGGCAGACGCAACCGCAACAACCGCCAGGAGACACTTCAATGAGCACCGCAAACACCCCTTCATTTCCCGACTTCGGCAAGCTGGTGCCCGGTTTTGATTTTTTGCAAAACCTGGCCAAGCAGGCCGCCGGCAGCACGACACAGGCGATGCCGCAACTGCCCAACCTCGGCAACTGGATTGCGCCGACGCTCAATGTCGAGGAGCTGGACAAGCGCGTGCAGGAATTGAAGGCGGTGCAGTTCTGGCTCGACCAGAATGCGGCAGCGCTCAAGGCGACCATCCAGGCGCTTGAAGTGCAAAAAATGACGCTCGCCACCCTCAAGGGCATGAACTTCAACATGGGCGAAGTGGCCAATGCCTTCAAGGTCAAGCTGGGCGACGCCGTGGCCGGGGGCGCACCGCGCGCTGCCGACAAGCCCAAGGGATTTGCCGGGCTTGAAATTCCCCCTTCGATTTTCAAGGCCAACAAGGAAAAAGCCGCGCCGGACGCCGCTGGTGATTCCTCAGCTTCCCAGGCCGAGCCAGAAGCCGCGCCAGCCGCTGCCCCCGGCATGGCCGACCCGATGCAGTGGTGGGGCGCGTTGACCCAGCAGTTCCAGGCCATCGCCTCTGAAGCCATGAAGGAAGTGGCCAAGACCTCGGCCCTGGAGCCGGCCAAGAACATGGCCGCCGGCCTGGCCAAGGATGCGGTCAAGACGGCAACCGAAGTGGCCAAAAACATTGCTGAAACCGCCTCAAAAACTTTGGCCGGCAATACCCGCGCTGCCCTGGAAAGCGCGCTGGACAGCAGCTGGGCCAAGCCTGCAGCGGGAAAAAAGCCGGCAGTGAAAAGCCCGGTGAAAAGTACGGCAAAGGCCAGCGCCAAAACCGCTTCACCGGCGGCCCCGGCAAAAGCGCCGGCCCGCAAGGCCGCGGGTGCTGCCGCGCGCAAGACAACGCGCTGAGACGCGCCAGCCCTGGCCGGAAGACCGGCCTTTGGCAGGGTTGCGGGTGATGTGCCACATTGGAGCCTTGCCTCCACCCCCTCAACTGCCCACGTTCACGTCATGAAACTCTTTCCTTACGGCCACGCCACCCATCCGCAATGGGAAATGGCGGCCGCCCTGGTGCTGGCGCAACTGCGCGGCTACCTGGCCCTGCCTGCCTATGCCGGCGCCCCCACCCTGGCGCTGCTGTACATCACCGACCACTATGCCTCCCAGGCCCAGGAAATCCTGGACCACCTCAGCGCCGAGCTGCCCTTCATCACCGACTGGAGCGGCACCGTGGGCGTCGGCATCGCGTCGAACAACGTCGAGTATTTCGATGAGCCTGCCCTGGCCGTGATGCTCTGCGAGCTGCCGCACGGCCACTACCGCGTGTTTTCCGGCGTGTCGCCCCTGCCGCCCGCGCGCGCCGGCCTGTTCACGGCGCACACCGCGCTGGTGCATGCCGATGCGGCAACGCCCGACGTGGCCGAACTGATTGCCGAGATGGCGCAGCGCACCGACAGCGGCTATGTCTTCGGCGGCCTGGCATCAAGCCGCAGCCGCACGGTGCAGTTTGCGCTCAGCGGGCATGGCAACCTGAAGGGCCAGGGCGCGGCCTGCGGCGTGTTCAGCGGCGGCCTGAGCGGCGTTGCCTTTGCGCGCGATGCGTCCGGCGGCATGGGGCTGATGTCACGCGTCACCCAGGGCTGCAGGCCAATATCCAGCACCTACGAAATCACCGCCTGCGACGCCAACCTGGTCCTGGAACTTGACGGCCGGCCCGCGCTGGACGTGCTGCTGGCCGACCTGGGCGTGTCGCTCGAGCAGCCGCGCGAGGCGCTGGCCAGGGTGCGCAGCACACTGGTCGGCCTGAGCCATGATGCGGACCTGCCGATTGACGCCGTCCGGCAACGCTCGGGCCAGTTTGGCGCCGAGGTCATGGTGCGCCACCTGATCGGGCTGGACCCGGCGCGGCGCGGCGTTGCCATTGCCGAGCTGGTCACCGTCGGCATGAAGCTGGCATTTTGCGAACGCCATGCCGAGGCCGCACGCGCCGACCTGGTGCGCATCTGCGCCGAAATCCGCGAGGAGCTTGAGCCGGAAGAACTGACGCTCGAAGTCGCGACCGCCCTGAACCTGCCCGAGGGCGAGTCAACTCCGCATCCGGCGCGGCGCATTGCCGGCGCGATCTATGTCAGTTGCTCGGGCCGCGGCGGGCCGCATTTTGGCGCGCCCAGCGCCGAACTGCAGATCGTGCGCCGCGCGCTGGGCGACGTGCCGCTGGTCGGGTTTTTTGCCGGCGGCGAAATAGCCCGCAACCACCTGTATGGCTACACCGGCGTGTTGACGGTGTTCACCACGGCGGACTGACCGGCCCGGCCGCCAGCCGGGCGGACGGGGTGTCAGGAAAACCGGGCAAAATCCGGCTTTGCAACAGGCCATGCATCCAGGCGCATGCCTGGGGGCCGCCTTACGCCTTGTCTGGCTGCGAAATTCAGTACAACAATAAGCCAGGAACCAGACATGCGCGTCGAACCCGCCTCAACCACCTTGCCAGGCGTGCCTGCAGCGCCCGCGCCCGTAAACGACCCACACCCGAACCAGTTCGCCCTGCTGCGCCAGCGCCGCTTCGCGCCGTTTTTCTGGACCCAGTTCTCGGGTGCGGCCAACGACAACCTGTTCAAGTTCGCCTTCACCGTCATGGTCACCTACCAGCTTGGCGTGGCCTGGCTGCCGCCGGCGCTGGCCGGGCTGGTGATTGGCGCGCTGTTCATCCTGCCGTTTTTGCTGTTTTCGGCCACCGCCGGCCAGCTGACTGACAAGTTCGAGAAAACGCGCATCATCCGCTTCGTCAAGAATTTGGAAATCGGCATCATGCTGATCGCGGCGGCGGGTTTTGTGAGCGGCGACGTGGCGGTCCAGGTGCCGGTGCTGCTGGGCTGCACTTTCCTGATGGGGCTGCATTCCACGCTGTTCGGGCCGGTCAAGTTCGCCTACCTGCCGCAGGCGCTCAGCGAGCGCGAGCTGACCGGCGGCAACGGCATGGTCGAAATGGGCACCTTTGTCGCCATTTTGCTCGGCAACATCGCCGGCGGCCTGCTGGTGGCCGTTCCCGGCACCGGGCCGCAGTTGGTGGCCGTGTCGTGCGTGCTGCTGGCGCTGGCCGGACGGGCGGTGGCGCAGTTCATTCCGCTTGCGCCCGCCACCGACCCGGGTTTAAAAATAAACTGGAACCCGGTCACTGAAACCTGGCGCAACCTGCAGCTCGCCCGGACCAACCAGGTGGTGTTCAGGTCGATGCTGGGCATCAGCTGGATGTGGTTTTTCGGCGCCGTATTCCTGAGCCAGTTTCCTAGCTTTGCCAAGGAAGTGCTGCACGGCGACGAGCAGGTGGCGTCCTTGCTGCTGGTGGTGTTTTCCATCGGCATCGCCACCGGCTCGCTGCTGTGCGAGGTGCTGAGCCGACGCCATGTCGAGATCGGCCTGGTGCCGCTGGGCGCCATCGGCATGAGCGTGTTCGCCATCGATTTGTATTGGGCCGCGCGCGGCCTGCCGCCTTCGCCGTTGATGGGCTTGGCGGGCTTCCTGGCCCAGCCGTCCCACTGGCGCGTGATGGCCGACCTGGCCTTGCTCAGCCTGTTCGCCGGGCTGTACAGCGTGCCGATGTACGCGCTGATCCAGTTGCGCAGCCAGCCGACGCACCGTGCCCGCATCAACGCCGCCAACAATATCCTGAATGCGCTGTTCATGATCGTCAGCGCGGTGCTGGCCGGTGCGCTGCTCAAGGCCGAATTCACGATTCCGCAGATTTTCCTGTTAACCGGGCTGGCCAATGCGGCGGTGGCTTTCTACATCTTCAGGCTGGTGCCCGAATACCTGCTGCGCTTCATCGCCTTCATGGCGTCGCGCTGCGTGTACCGTTTCAAAATCACCGGTGACCGCAACATCCCGACCCATGGCGCGGCGGTGCTTGCCTGCAACCATGTCAGTTTCATCGACCCGGTGCTGTTGATGGCGGCTAGCCCGCGGCCGATTTATTTTGTGATGGACTACCGCATTTTCAAGATGCCGGTGCTGGGCTGGTTCTTCAGGCTGCTCAAGGCGATACCGATTGCGCCTCGCAGCGAAGACCCGGCGTTGTACGAAGCCGCTTTCGAGGCCGCCGCCCAGGTGCTGCGCAACGGCGACCTGCTGGCCATTTTCCCCGAGGGCAGCATCACCCAGGACGGCGAACTCCAGACGTTCAAGGGCGGCATCATGAAGATACTGGAAAACGCCGGCTGCGACGGCCTGGCGGTGCCGGTGGTTCCGATGGCGCTGACCAATTTGTGGGGGTCGTTTTTCAGCCGGATAGAGCTGGTGGGCGGCCGGCGCGTGGCCATGGTCAAGCCATTTCGGCGCGGTTTGTTCAACCGGGTCGGGCTGAATGTCGGCGCGCCGCTGTCACCTGCCGAGGCGCAGCCGGAGCGCTTGCAGGCGCGGGTTCAGGCATTGGCCAACGCTTGACTTCAATCGCTATGCCATTCCATGGCAGCTGAAGCTGAAAAATAAAGCGCAGACTTCGTATCTGCGCGTCAATCCGGGTGGCCGCCCAACGCCATCCTTTTTACCCAAGTCCCCATCAACAAGGCGCCCCATGAGCAAAACCCTGCGATTGACCGAAAAATGGATGCAGCGCGGCCTGTGGCTGGTGGCGCTGGTGTTCGCCAGTTTCCTGATCGGCCTGGGCGGCACGGTGGTCGGCGACCTGCCCCGGGTCGAGCAGGCGCTGTCGCTGGACGATTTCATGGACAAGCCTGCGGCGACCGGATTGCGGGGCAGCATCAGGGCCGGCGAACTCGCCGAGCGCGATGCCGAAGCCGCGCTGGAGCAGGCCCAGCTCAAGCGCCGGGTTGCCCAGGCCGACTCGGCAGCGGCGCGTGAAACCTTTAACAACTGGCTGTCAACCCGACGCGCCACGCAGCTGTCTGAGCAGGACCCGGAACTGGTGGCCCGCACCCGCGCGCTCGATGGGCTGAAAGCCGGGGAGCGTGCGGCCGGCATGGCGGCAGAAACCCAGCAGCAGGCCGCGCTCGACGCCCGGCAAAGCACGGTGCGCGAGCGCCGCAGTTTGGCTGAAATGGAGCAGGCGGCGCAGCAGACGCTGAACGCCGAATACCGCCGCGTCGAGTTGCGCGTCTTTGTGTACCGCCTGGCGCTCACGCTGCCCCTGCTGGCGCTGGCCGGCTGGCTGTTCGCCAAAAAGCGAAAAAGTACCTATTGGCCTTTTGTGTGGGGCTTTATTTTGTTTGCCCTGTTTGCCTTCTTCGTGGAATTGGTGCCTTACCTGCCCAGCTATGGCGGCTATGTGCGCTACATCGTCGGCATCGTGCTCACAGTCCTGGTCGGGCGCCAGGCCATCGTTGCGCTGAACGGCTACCTGGAAAAGCAAAAACTGGCCGAGCAGCTGCCCGATGCCCAGCGCCGCGAGGAACTGAGCTACGACACCGCGCTGGCCCGCTTGTCCATAAGCGTGTGCCCTGGCTGCGAGCGGCCGGTGGACCTGAAAAACCCGGAAATCGATTTTTGCCCGCATTGCGGCATTGGCCTGCACGACAGATGTCCGGCCTGCACTACCCGCAAGAGCGCCTTTGCCAAGCACTGCCATGCCTGCGGGGTGCCGGGCGAACGCGGCATGCAGGCCCGTCAAACCGGAGTTGTTCCGGCTTGACGGGCCTGCCGGCGTCAACCTACCCGGCGTCGTTCAGTTCGCCTACATTGATTCCGCAGGGTCGCATTACATTGAGAAATCTCTTTTACAAAGGTTTCCATCATGAATGCGCCAATTCGTAACCATGTGGCCTCGTTGTTTTTGCTGCTGCCTTTGAATGCCGCGCTGCTTGCCCTGCCTGCCGCGGCCATCGCCCAGCCAGCCGCACCCGAACTGCGCGCGCTGGAAATCACCTCCGACGACGGACTGCGGGCGGGGGCCGAACTCTCCTTCAAGGTGGAAGCCACCCGCGGAGCCCGCATCAACCTGCGCATCAACGGCCTGGCGCGCACCATCCCCCTGAGTGAAACCGGGCGCGGCGTCTACACCGGCAGTTACACCGTCAAGCGCCAGGACCGCATCTTGCCGGCCAATCCGATAGAGGCCACGATGCAGCTGCGCAACCGCAGGCTGGTCACGAACTACAGCTTTCCGGCCAGCATGGCGAACCCCCAGGCGGCCGCCCCGATTGCGCCCGTGGCGCCGGTTCCCCTGCTGAAGATCGACCGTTTCACCGTCGCCCCCATCGACAAGGTGGAACCCGGCGCAGAACTGCGGTTTTCGCTGAACGGCATGGCCGGCGGCGCTGCAGAGGTCGAGCTTCCCGGCATCAGCCGTGTTCCGATGCGTGAGGTGCGGCCGGGCGTGTATGAAGCCGCCTATACCCTGCGGCGCACCGACAACCTGACGCCATCGCGCCCCATCGTGGCCAGCCTGCGGGTGGGCGACCAGACCGTCAGAACCAACCTGACCCAGGGACTGACCGCCGATGCCAGGCCGCCGGTGCTGCGCAACCTCTCGCCCCGTGAAGGCGAAGCCATCGCCGACCGGTCGACCATTGCCGTGTCGGCAACCTTTGACGACGCGGGCGGCGTGGGCGTCGACCCCAAGAGCGTTCGCATCCTTTTGTCCGGCCGCAACGTGACACCGGACAGCGAGATCACGCCGCAGTTTTTCTCATACCGCGCCGACATGCAGCCCGGCCGCCACACGGTGGACGTGACCGCCCGTGACCTGGCCGGCAACAGCATGCAAAAGTCGTGGACCTTCGATGTGGTGGCGCCACTGGCCGCCGCACCGGCCCCGCTGGTCCTGCAAATCACCAGCCATGCCAACAACGCTGTCGTCGAAGGCGGGACGACCGTGGTTCGCGGCCGCACGGCCCCAGGGGCCGTGGTCGAGATCAAGGTGCAGGCGTTCAACCCGGTGGCCGGCCTGCTGGGCCTGAACCAGGAGGCCATGACCCAAAAGGTGCAAGCCGATGGCGACGGCAATTTCTCCTTCACCGTGGCGTCGCAACTGCCGCTGCCGGGGACGCGCTATGAAGTGTCGATGGTGTCGTACAAGGCCGAGCTCCGCGCCGAGTCCAGGCTGGTGCTGTTCCAGAAGCAGGGCTGAAGCCGCTGTGGCCCGATGGGCGCTCAGGGCGCCAGCGGCTCGACCAGGTATTCCCTGGCGTACCAGTAGGTTTCAGGCGTCTTGAAGGCCGCCATGAAGCCGTCGTTTTCATCCTGCCGCGAACGAATGTCCCAGCGCTCGTCGATGATGCGGCAGCGCACGCAGGGCGCCTGGCCGATGCGCCGCTGCACCAGCACGTAGCGGCTGGACTTGAACAAGCTTTCCACCTCGGCAAAATCGACCGGCTGGGCGGCAAAATAGTCCTTGATCTTCGCGCCGGGAATGATGAATGCGTAGCGCTCGAAATGGCCGTTGAAGTTGCTCGGTACCTGCACGGTCTGGCCGGCCAGCAGGGCAGTGGTTTCGGGCTTGAAGCGGCCCAGGCTGCCGTTGAAGGGATGGGTCACCCAGGCCAGCGCGAACACCACGGCGAAACCGGCCAGCGCCGCCAACGGCCGGGTCCATGATTTTTTGAACACGCCGGCCAGGCATGCCATCGCGGCGCCCGCCACGAACACCCAGAACAGGGGCGACAAGACCCAGGGGTCTTGCGTCGCCTTCACCGCGCCGTAGCCAATCAGGCCCATGGCCAGCAGGCCGGTCATGCAGACCAGCAGCGTCAGGCTGAACCAAATGCGGCCGATGCGGTGCCAGTACAGCGCCATCACCACCGCCAGCGCCGGCATGGCCGGGATCAGGTAGCGGGTCGAGCGCTGGGTGGGCAGCATGAAGACGAGCGCCAGCGCCAGCAGCCAGAGCCACATGATTTTTTCAGCATCGGTGATGGTTTGCGCCGTGCCCTTGCGCTGCCGGTAACCGCGCCAGGCGGCCACGAAGCAGCCCACCGCCAGCGGAAGCAGGAACAGGGCGTTGGAAAAGTAGCCCGTCAAAATCGTCAGGATGCTGCTGCCGCCGCTGAAGGCGGTCTTGAAGTAGCCTTTGGACGAGTTCATCTTGCCGGCGTTCTCGCCGACCACAAACTCGCGCCAGACCTCGCCCGGCTGCGGATCCAGGGCAAACCACAGGCCAAACACGGCCAAACCGAGCATGCAGATCACGCCGACCCGGACACCGTCCCCGACGATGCCGGGCCTGAAAAGTTTCCACGGCGCCACCTGCGCGCCCACCGCCTGGTAGCACAGCGCCAGCGCAAAGCCGACGGGCGCCACCATGACAAACGATTTGTACAGGCAGCCGATGCCGATGGCCATCCCCGCGATGAGCGGAAATTTCCAGCGGGACGCCAGCAGCCGGGCCGGCGACCAGGCGATGGCGAAAAACACGCCGAACAGCCAGAAGGTCTCGGGTGCGCTGGTCAGGTAGGGCCGGCCATAGCGGTAGGTGGTAAAAAATGACAGGTACACCAGCGCGGCGATGGCGCCCATGGCCAGCGCATGCTGGCGGCCCTGCGCGGGGGTGGCGCCGCCGGCCGCCTGCGGGGCGTTGCGAACGGTTTTCCAGGCCAGCAGCGCGACCATCAGCGTGATGCCCCAGGTGTAGGCGACGCTGGGCAGCCGCAGCCGCAGCAGCGTCCAGTGCTCGCCCCAGCCGCCGGCCACCATCGCCTGCCAGAACAGCAGCGGCGGCTTGGTGTTGCGCATGAAGTCCCAGGCGCTTTGCAGCGGCAGCCAGTGGCCGCTGGCGGCGGTCAGGCGGGCGATGTTGGCATAGACCAGTTCGTCGCCGTTGCGCGGAATGTGGTCGCCGCCCAGGCCGAACAGGTAGGCCAGCGCCACGGCAATGGCCAGGCCCATCCAGACCCGGTGGAAGGACCGGCGGGCGGGTGGCGTGGTTTCGTCAGGGCTTGTCATGGACATAAACGATTAATGCGTCGCCTTGCGCTGGCGGCGGAAGGTCAGCTTGTCATTGGCGACGAAATTGACCACGCTGGCCAGCACGATGGCGATCACGTTGGCCACCAGGTAATGCAGGTGCAGCGCCAGCCACTTGGTCAGCAGCGACTGCAGGACGATCGACAGCGCCGCGGCCATCACGTACTTGGCGAACAGCCGCAGCGCCGGCTGGGGCGCGCTGCGGGTCCGGTCGCGCCAGGTCAGGCGCCGGTTCCAGTAGAAATTGCTGATGGTGGCGATGCTGATGGCCAGCGCGATCGAGTAGTTCAGCCGCAGGTGAAAGTCGGCGATGCTGTTCAGGAAATGCTCTTGCGCCAGATACAGCACCGCAATGTTGATGACGGTGCCGCTGCCCCCGACCATGCCGAACTTGATGAAACGCCAGCGCAGCATCTGCTGGAAACGCGGCGGCAAAAAGCCGACCAGCGTTTCGGCAAAGGTTCTGAGTCTTGACATAAGGCGGGGCGTTCAGGGCGCGGCCAGGCACTCGCGCGCCTTGGCCAGCACGTCGGCAGGTCGAATGACCTTGAGGCACTGGTTGTCGCCATCGCAAAACGAGGTGCGGTGGTTGTAGGCCGTCAGGCAGGGCGAGCACGGCCACTGGCTGTAAAACGAATGGCACCTGGGCGTCAGCGGCGCGTACAGGGCGGGCGTTTCGGGGCCGAACAGCATCAGCGTCCAGATCGGCGTCAGCGCGGCAAACTGGCCGGGGCCGCCGTCGTTGGTGACCAGCAGCCGCGCCACATGGAACAGCGCCAGCAACTCCGAAATAGAGCGGGTGTAGCCGGTCAGGTCGACGATATGGCCCCCAGGTTCGTTCACTTCGTGTAACTCTCTGCCCCCCGAGGGGGCCGCTGCGCCTGCGGTCTGGGGAAGCCAGTCCCGCGGCCCCTGCTGGAATGGGGACCCCTCACGGTCGCTTGCTTCGCTGGCGCCAGCCTGCACTTGCGCTACCAGCAGGCGGGCCAGTGCCTGGTCGTCTTTCAACCCAATCACGGCCACGGCGCAGCCGTCGGCCACCAAGCCCTGGCACAGCGCGGTGTACGACGCCAGCGGCCAGGCGCGAATCGGCAAAATGCCGCCGCCCGGGTAGACCAGCACCAGCGGCTTGCCGGCAATGGCGGGAAAATCCTGCGCCAGCCGCGCCTGAATGCCCTGCACCAGCGCCGCATCAAGCCGAACATGCGGCGGCGGCTTGGGCATGCCCAGCACCGGCAGCTTGGACTTCGGCACGGCGGCGGAGTCGATCGACCGCGCCAGCGTCAGGAACTGGGCGCTGATGTGGTGGTAGGGGTTGTAGGGCACCGGCCGGTTGATGTGCGAGCCGCGGTACAGGCCTTCCTGCGTGTGGCGGTGAAATCCGACCCGCACGCGGGCGCCGCTGGCATACGACAGCAGGCTGCTGATGCGCGAGAACAGTTCGCAGTCGATCGCCACGTCGACATTCGCCCGGCGCAGCGCCTGGATCGCCCGCCACAGGCTCGACAGCAGCGAGGTAAGCGAACGGTCGTCTACCGTGTGCACATTCTCCGGGCGAATCACCTGCATCAGGTCGAGAATTTCCCGGTTTTTGCGAAACAGCAGCGCATGCAGCGGCGCATCGGGATAGCGTGACCTGAGCCGGGCGAACATGTCGTTGGCCAGCACCAGGCTGCCCATTTCGGACAGCAGGATCACCACGATGGCGCGCGGCGCCTGGTCGGCGGCCGGCGCCGGCTGAAAGCGGCGCTTGAGCGCGTCAAAGCCCGACACCGCCGCGCACAGGGGTATGCCCGCCCAGCGGTCGATGAAGCGCTGCAGGTCGATGTTCACGCGTCAGACCCCGCGCTGCCGGTCGGCCTTGAACTGCGCCCTGAAGTCGGCAAAGCGGCCGGCGTCCAGCGCATCGCGCACTTCTTGCATCAGGGCCAGGTAGTAGTGCAGGTTGTGAATGCTGGCCAGCATCGGGCCGAGCATTTCGCCGCAGCGGTCGAGGTGGTGCAGGTAGGCGCGGCTGAAACCGCCCGTGGCCGTGCCGCCCTGCAGCGTGCGCCCCTGGCAGGCGTAGCAGGTGCAGGTGCTGTCCACCGGCGCTTCTTCGGTCTTGTAGCGCGCGTTGCGGATCTTCAGGTCGCCGAAGCGGGTGAACATGTGGCCGTTGCGCGCATTGCGGGTCGGCATCACGCAGTCGAACATGTCCACGCCCGTCGCCACGCCCTCGACCAAATCCTCCGGTGTGCCCACGCCCATCAGGTAGCGCGGCTTGTCGGCGGGCAGGCGGTGCGGCGTGTGCGCCATGATGCGCAGCATTTCTTCCTTCGGCTCGCCGACGCTGACGCCGCCCACGGCATAGCCCGGAAAGTCCATCTCGACCAGCGCGTCCAGCGACTCCTGGCGCAGGTTCTCGAACATGCCGCCCTGCACGATGCCGAACAGCGCGTTCGGGTTCTCAAGTTTTGCAAACTCGGCCTCGCAGCGCCGGGCCCAGCGCCGGCTCAGCTCCATCGAGCTGCGCGCCTCGCCTTCGGTGGTGATGTGGCCCTTGGTGTCGTAGGGCGTGCATTCGTCGAACTGCATCACGATGTCGCTGTTGAGCAGCGTCTGGATCTGCATCGAGACTTCAGGCGTCAAGAACAGCTTGTCGCCATTGACCGGCGACGAGAACTTCACGCCTTCCTCGGAAATCTTGCGCATCTCGCCCAGCGACCAGACCTGGAAACCGCCGCTGTCGGTCAGGATGGGCTTGTGCCAGTTCTCGAACTGGTGCAGCCCGCCGAACTGTTTGACCACGTCCAGCCCCGGCCGCATCCACAGGTGAAAGGTGTTGCCCAGGATGATCTGGGCCTTCATGTCGTGCAGCGACTGCGGCATCACGCCCTTGACGGTGCCGTAGGTGCCGACCGGCATGAAGATCGGGGTCTGCACCACGCCGTGGTTGAGCGTGAGGGTGCCGCGGCGGGCATGGCCTTCGGTCTTGAGGAGTTCGAATGTCAGCATTGGTTTTTCGGAAAATATTTAACGCCGGGCAGGCCATCGAAGTGCTGGTCCTGCGTCCACAGCGTTGCGCCGTGCGCTTGGGCCGTTGCGTAAATCAGGCTGTCCGCCAGCGGCAGGTTGCAAGTGGTCGCCGCCAGGGCCAGATGGAGATCCATGTCGACAACCTGGCCCTGCTGCATCAGCGTCAGCGCGATGCTGGCAAGCTCTTGCCCGCGTTCACGCGCGGTTTTTTTGACAACTTCATAAATGGTGATGACCGGGACGATGAGCGCCTGCGGGCTGGCGATGACTCCTTCAAAGCGTGCGGCATAAGGTGTTTCAGCGAAATACTCAAGCCAGCAGGAAGAGTCGAGGACGATCGGCGAAATTTTGCGCGGGCGCGTCAGCGCGGGCGTCAAAAGCGCTCCGGATCATCCAGGATGGTGGTGTCCATGCCCCGCATGATGCCGCGGTAAGCCTGTGGCGGCAGCACGGGTAGCAGCCGGATGATGCCGCCGTAGTTGACCATCATCATCTTGGAGCCAGGCTTGATCTGCGCGCTCTCGCGTACCGCCTGCGGAATCACAACCTGGTACTTCGAAGAAACCGTAACAACATGGTTTTTCATATCGATCATTGTACCGTTCAACCATTTTCAGGTCGATGCGGCCGTGCGCTGCAGCAGCATCGCATCGCCATAGCTGAAGAACCGGTAACGCTGTTCGATCGCATGACGGTACAGCGCCATGATGTGGCCATGGCCTGAAAAAGCGCTGACCAGCATCATCAAGGTGCTTTTGGGCAAATGGAAATTGGTCAGCAGCACATCGACCACCTGGAAGTCAAAGCCGGGCGTGATGAAAATATTCGTGTCATCGCAGGCCGGGCCGAATTTCGCGCTCGACTCCAGCGCCCGCACCGTCGTCGTGCCCACCGCCACCACCCGCCCGCCGCGTAATTTGCAGGCGGCAATGGCCGCCTGCGTGGCCTCGGGCACTTCGAAGCGCTCGAAATGCATGACATGGTCGGCAATGTTTTCGGTCTTGACCGGCTGGAACGTGCCGGCACCCACATGCAGCGTGACGCTGGCCCGGGCAATGCCGCGCGCCTCCAACTTTGCCAGCATGGCCTCGTCGAAATGCAGCGCGGCGGTCGGCGCGGCCACGGCGCCGGGGTGTCTGGCAAACACCGTCTGGTAGCGCTGCTCGTCGTCCGACGAATCGGTGTGGGTGATATAGGGCGGCAGCGGCACATGGCCGAACTCGGCCATCAGCGCATACGGATCGCTGCTGAGCTTGAAGCGGTACAGCGGCCCGTGGTCTTCAGGCCAGCGGCCAAGCAGCGTGGCGGTGAAGCCGCCGTCCATCTGCAGCACCGCGCCCGGCAGGGGTTTTTTGCTGACCTTCATGTGCGCGGCGACTTCATGGCCGGCGTCAAGCAGGGGCGACAGCACCCGCTCGATCAGCAATTCCAGCTTGCCGCCGCTGGCCTTCTGGCCAAACAGCCGGGCCTTGACAACCTGGGTGTCGTTGAACACCAGCAGGTCGCCGGGCTCAAGCAAATCGGGCAGGTCGGTGAAGCGGCGGTCGGCGATGGCGCCTCCCCGGCCATCCAGCAGGCGCGACGCGCTGCGCTCGGCAGCCGGGTGCTGGGCAATCAATTCGTCGGGGAGTGTGAAATCAAAGTCACTGAGGCTGAAATCTGTCTTCATGGAGGCACAATTGTCCCATGACGCTTCCGGCTGCCCCCGCCTTCGACAAGGCGCTGAAAACCGCTCCGCCACCGGGCAGGCCCGCGGTGAAATCCCCGGCGCAAAAAGCCATGGACAAGCTCGGCCTGCGCCGCGACATCGACCTGGCGCTGCACCTGCCGCTGCGCTACGAGGACGAAACCCGCATCGTGCGGCTGCTGGACGCGCGCGATGGCGAACTGGTGCAGATCGAGGGCGAAGTCGTGCACAGCGAAGTCCAGATTCGCTCGCGTCGCCAGCTGCTGGTCACGGTCGATGACGGCAGCGACACCTGCCTGCTGCGCTTCCTGAATTTTTACCCGTCGCACCAGAAAACCCTGAGCGTGGGCGCCCGGGTGCGCGTGCGCGGCGAGCTGCGCGGTGGCTTTCTGGGCCGCGAGATGATGCATCCGCACTTCAAGCTGGCCGGCGGCGAACTGCCCGGCGCGCTGACGCCGGTGTACCCCACATCCGCCGGCCTGCCTCAGGTGTACCTGCGCAAGGCGGTGCTGAGCGGCCTGGCGCGGGCTGATCTGCGGGAAACCATTCCTTCGCAGTTTCTAAGCCAGAACATGCCGCTGCGCTTGTCCAGCCTGCGTGAAGCGCTACAGTTTTTGCACCACCCCACGCCCGACGCGGCGCTGCAGACGCTGGAAGACCGCAGCCATCCGGCCTGGCAGCGCCTGAAGGCCGAGGAACTGCTGGCCCAGCAGATCTCGCAGCTGCAGGCCCGGCGCGTGCGGGCCGCCATGCGCGCGCCCCCGTTGGACGGCCCGGCCATGCGCGGCACCCATTGCACGCTGCAGGAGCAGTTGCTGGAACGCCTGCCGTTTCGGCTGACGGCCGCGCAGCAGCGGGTTGGCCTGGAGATCGAGGCGGACCTGAAAAAGAGCGTTCCCATGCACCGCCTGCTGCAGGGCGACGTGGGTTCGGGCAAGACCGTCGTCGCGGCACTGGCCGCTGCCCGCTGCATTGACGCCGGCTGGCAGTGCGCGCTGATGGCGCCGACCGAAATCCTGGCCGAACAGCATTTCAGCAAGCTGATCGGCTGGCTGGAGCCGCTGGGCATCACCACCGCCCGGCTCAGCGGCAGCCAGAAACCCAAGGAGCGGCGCGCCATGCTGGCGCTGGTTGAAAGCGGCGAGGCCGGCCTGGTCATCGGCACCCACGCGGTGATCCAGGACAAGGTGGTGTTCAAGAACCTGGCCCTCGCCATCATCGACGAGCAGCACCGCTTCGGCGTGGCCCAGCGCCTCGCCCTGCGCAGCAAGATGACCGAAGGCGGGCAGGAGCCGCACCTCCTGATGATGACCGCCACGCCGATTCCGCGCACCCTGGCCATGAGCTACTACGCCGACCTCGACGTGTCCACGCTCGACGAGTTGCCGCCCGGCCGCACGCCCATCGTCACCAAGCTGGTGAACGACGCCCGGCGCGACGAGGTCATCGCCCGCATCCAGGCGCAGATTGCCGAAGGCCGGCAGATCTACTGGGTCTGCCCGCTGATCGAGGAAAGCGAGTCCATCGACCTGGTCAACGCCACCCAGACGCATGCGGCGCTCAGCGAGGCGCTGCCCGACGTGATGGTCGGCCTGCTGCATTCGCGCATGCCGCCGGCCGAGAAAAAGGCCGTGATGAGCCTGTTCACCGAGGGCGTGATGGCGGTGCTGGTCAGCACCACGGTGATCGAGGTCGGCGTCGATGTGCCGAACGCGTCGCTGATGGTGATCGAGCATGCCGAGCGCTTTGGCCTGAGCCAGCTGCACCAGTTGCGCGGGCGCGTCGGTCGCGGCGCGGCGGCGTCGGCCTGCGTGCTGCTGTATTCGACCGGCGACGCGCCCCGGCTGGGCGAGGTGGCGCGGGCGCGGCTGAAGGCGATGGTCGAGACGAACGACGGTTTCGAGATCGCCCGGCGCGACCTGGAGATTCGCGGGCCGGGCGAGTTTCTGGGCGCCCGCCAGTCTGGCGCGGCGCTGCTGCGCTTTGCCGATCTGGAAACCGATGCGGCGTTGCTGGCCTGGGCGCGGGAGGTGGCGCCGGTGATGCTGGACCAATACCCTGATCTGGCCGAGCGGCATGTGCTGCGCTGGCTGGGGGGGAAAGCTGAGTTTTTGAAAGCTTGAGCCTGGATAAGCGCTCGCAGCGCCTGGGTCCATGGAATTTTGCCGTTTCCAGCGCCAGTGATTCCCCGCCCCGGCTACCATTCCCTCCATGAAATTCATCATCCGTTTTTTTGCCACGCTGCACGCGCTGATCGCCGGGCTGTTCGTCTGCGCGTCACTGGTCCTGATCGCCATTGCGGCCAATTTTGGCTGGCAGGCGCTGGCCAGCGGCCTGGATGTGGCGGCGGCGCAGGGCATCATCGAGGCCATCGGGCTGATTGCCGTGGCGGTGGTGGCGCTGCAGATTGCCCAGACCATCGTGGAGGAGGAAGAGATACGCGAGGCGCAGGTCAGCGCGCCGACGCGGGTGCGGCGCTACCTGTCGCGCTTCCTGGTGGTTATCGTGATTGCCTTGGCGGTCGAGGGACTGGTGGCCACCTTCAAGGCGCTGCACGAAGACCTGTCACAGCTGCCGTATGCCGCCAGCATTGTGATCTCGGTTGCGATTTTGCTCGCCGGCTGGGGCGCGTTCATCTGGTTCAACCGCGCTGCGGAGGAACTGGAGCCCGAGGCCATGAAGGAAGCCAAGAGCGAAGATAAAAAGCTCGGATAGCCCTGCCGAAAAGCGGGGGCCTGGAATTGCACCGGGATGAAGGCCGCACAATAGCCCCATGACGCTGACCGAACTCAAATACATCGTGGCCGTGGCCCGGGAAAGGCACTTTGGCCGGGGCGCCGAGGCCTGCCATGTCTCGCAGCCGACGCTCAGCGTGGCGATCAAGAAGCTCGAAGAAGAACTGCAGGTCAAGCTGTTCGAGCGCAATGCCAACGAAATCACCGTGACGCCGCTGGGCGAGGAAATCGTTCGCCAGGCGCAAAGCGTGCTGGAGCAGGCCGACAGCATCCGCGAGATTGCCAAGCGCGGCAAGGACCCGCTGGCCGGCAGCCTGCGGCTGGGGGTGATCTACACCATCGGCCCCTACCTGCTGCCCGACCTGGTGCGCCAGATCATTGAAAAAACACCGCAGATGCCGCTGATGCTGCAGGAGAACTTCACCGTCAAGCTGCTGGAGGAACTGCGCACCGGCGAGATCGACTGCGCCATCCTGGCCGAACCGTTCCCGGACACCAACCTGGCGATTGCGCCGCTGTACGACGAGCCCTTCATGGCCGCCGTGCCCAGCAGCCATGCGCTGGCCGCGCGCACCAGCGTGACGGCCGAGGAACTGAAAAAGGAAACCCTGCTGCTGCTGGGCACCGGCCACTGCTTTCGCGACCATGTGCTGGAGGTTTGCCCCGAGTTCGCGCGGTTTTCCAGCAGCGCCGAGGGCATCAACAAGAGTTTCGAAGGCTCGTCGCTAGAGACCATCAAGCACATGGTGGCTGCCGGCATGGGCATCACGCTGGTGCCGCGCCTGGGCGTGCCCAGGGAAGCGCTGGCTGCCACTGGCGCGACGACTTCGGCCGGCCAGCCGTCCTACATCCGCTACCTGCCGTTCGACGGCCATGTGCCGACGCGGCGCGTGGTGCTGGCCTGGCGCCGCAGTTTTACCCGCTACGAAGCGATTGCCGCGCTGCGCAATGCAATTTACGCTTGCGAGCTGCCGGGCGTCATCCGGCTGTCCTGAGGCCCGTCGCCCCAGGCTTGCCTATGGCGCATATAGGCACTGGCTGTTGATGCCGCTGTCCTGATTGCGTAAAGTGCTTGAACTTCACTTGTCTTGTTAAAAGGAAAAAACCATGGCGAAATCCCCCGTTAAAAACATTGCCCAGGTGTCGGCGCAAGGCGCGCCGGTCATCAACATCGGCATCAGCGACAAAGACCGCGCCGCCATTGCGCAGGGCCTGAGCCGCCTGCTGGCCGACACCTACACGCTGTACCTGACCACCCACAATTTCCATTGGAACGTGACCGGGCCGATGTTCAACACGCTGCACACCATGTTCATGACGCAGTACACCGAGCTGTGGAATGCGGTGGACCCGGTGGCCGAGCGGATTCGTTCGCTGGGCCACCCGGCGCCGGGCTCGTATGCGCAGTTCAGCAAGCTGGCGTCGGTGCCGGATGCGCCCGTGACGCCGCCCAAGGCCCTGGAAATGGTGCGCATCCTGGTCACCGGCCATGAAGCGGTTGCCCGCACTGCCCGCGAACTGTTCCCCATGGCCGACAAGGCCAGCGACGAGCCGACGGCCGACCTGCTAACCCAGCGCATGACGGTGCATGAGCAGACCGCGTGGATGCTGCGCTCGCTGCTGGAAGAGTGAGCACGCCTTAAATGAAATGAACAGCATTAGGCCTGATCCTCCTGACCAGCAGGGGCCACGGAACCGGCTTTGCCGGGCCGCAGGCGCAGCGGCCCCCTCGGGGGGCAGCGCAGTTGGCGAAGCGACAAGCGTGGGGGCTTTGTACCTGCAACTGATTCGCTGGAACCGACCGGCGGGCTGGCTGCTGCTGCTGTGGCCGACGCTGTCGGCGCTGTGGGTGGCGTCAAACGGTTTTCCGGGCTGGCACCTGCTCACGGTGTTCACCCTGGGAACGTTCCTGATGCGCAGCGCAGGCTGCTGCGTCAACGACGTGGCCGACCGGGATTTTGACCGCCATGTCAAGCGAACGGCGCAGCGGCCGGTGACCAGCGGGGCGCTGTCGGTGAAG
>JAQGMZ010000273.1 GCA_028292045.1 Polaromonas sp.
CGTCGGCGGTGGATTCGGGCTTGAAGGCGCCCAGCAGGGAGTTGAGCCGCCCGGTGCGTTCGACGCCGGTCTGGTATTCCTGCATCTTCATGCCGCTCATCATCTCGGCCAGCTTGTTTTGCTTGGCCTGCGAGGCTTCGGCGTCGTATTCCGCGACGGATTTGACCCCGCGCCCGGCCAGTTGGTATATCCCAGCGTCGATGGCCATTTAAAACACTCCGTAGGAAGAAAGCTCGTTCATGGTGCCGCTGCCGGTCTGAAAACCAGTGTTGCCGCCGAAGCCGCTGCCGCCGTAGTTCTTCAGCGCCGACACGCCGCCATTCAAGGCGTTCTGCCAGCTGTTGCCCTGCGCCAGATAGGCCGAGCCGCGCGCATTGCCCACGCCCTGCTGTGACTGGCTGATGTTGTTCGCCATGTTCGTTCCTGCGGCCGTCACGCTGTTGGTGGCCTGCTGCCCGGCGCCCGACAGGCCCGCGAGCTTGTTGTACTGGCTGTTCTGGTCGGTGTTGAAGCGGTTGTAGCTTTCGTTCGCCTTGGTCGAGCCGTAGTCGTTACCAAAGCGCGTCAAGGCTTTCAGCGTGGCGCCCGAGAGCATCGAGCCACCGGCCGCTGCCTGGCGGTTGATCCCCTTGGTGCCCTCGTCCAGGCCGAACTGCAAGCCGGACTGATAGACCGCATCGCCGGCCAGGTCGGATGCGCCGAACTTGCGGGTCAGCGAGCCATAGGCCGGGTCGTTGCTTTGCGCGGTCTGGGCGGCCTGCTGCGCACCCCATTGCTTCTCGATCGCTGCCGTCAGCCCGGCCTCGTCCACCGTGCTGGCGCCTTGCGTGTAGCCGGTCGGGATGCGAATGCCGTTGGCCCAGCCGCCGGTGGGCTCGTTGGGGTTGCTGCCCTCGTCCTGGTACACCGGCCCGCCTGCGCCGGCCGTGGTGTACTGGCTCAGCAGGTTCGTTCGCATCTGCTCGCGCGTCAGGGCGCCGCCGCCGCTGGCCGAGCCGCCCAAGCCCATCAAATAGGCCAGGCGGTTGTTCGCGGCCACGCCGGTTTCCCGCATCGGTGCGTTGTCGGCGCGCGTGGTGTCGTACTGGTAGCGCTGGGTCGCGTCGGAGCGCGCGGCGGCGGCTTCCTGCGCATCGGCTGCGTCGCCAGCGGCATCGGAGGCCATCATGCCGCCCACCAGCGAGCCGCCCACGGACAGGATGGTCATGGGGTCGTACAGCACGCCACCGGGACGGCTGCGCGCGAGAAAGCCGCTGGAGATGAACTCGCTGGCGGTGGGGTCAAAGTCGCGCATGGCGGAGCCTTTCGGTTCGGTAGTGGATGTTGTGGTCGTCGCTGCCCGTGGCAGCAAAGCCCAGCCGGGTCACGAAGCGCTGGCCGGCGGCGTTGCTCTTGCGCACCTTGGTGACCAGGTGGCCGAACCGCGCAAAGATGGGCGCGGTCAGCCGCTCCAGGTCTTGCCGGGTCAGCCAGGCGCCGGCGGCGTTGTCCAGCCGGTAGCAGTGGATCTCGTTGTCCTGCACAAAGAAGGTGCCTACCTGTTGGCCGCGCCGGAACACCGGGTGCCCGGTCCAGCCTTCAGGGGTAGGCATCATGGGATGGTCACGTACCCGGAAGCGACCAGCGTCAGGGCCGTGGCCGCGTCGCTCAGCGCCTGCACCGTGCCGCCCGCGCCCAGGGTCTGCCCGATGGCGCCCGACACGTTGAACGTCTCGCCCGGCGCGATCACGCGGCCCGAGCAGACCACGTTGCTGACGCCGGCCGCGCCCGCCAAAGGCACCAGGTACACGGTCAGCAGGCGCGGCGTGGCGCTGGTGTTGGTCACACTCATGGCGCTGATGGTCAAGAGGCTGTTGTCGGGCACGGTGGCATACACCGCCGCGACAGCGGTTAGTTGCGCGCCGTCGGTCAGGCGTTTGGGGAGTCGTTGCATGGGGAGCCTTTAAGCGGAAGTGATGGTTTCGTAAGCGCTGGCGCCGCCGATGCGCGCCGCGTTCAGCGTGGTGTCGTAGTACAGGCGGCCCTTGGCATAGGCTGGCGCGTTGGCCGTGGCGTACTGCGGCAGGTCCAGAAAGCGCAGCTCGGAAGCGGGCTGCATGACCATCTCGCCCAGCGCGTCGGGAGTAGCCGGTTGCGCCGTCATGTCCAGCAGCAGCGGCAAGGGCGCGGCCGGTTGCGCCGTCGTGTCGCTGACCCCGCTGGCCTGCGCGTCCTGGCTCGTCATGTCGCCCGGCGAGGCGAAAGCGTCCCCGCCGACGCTGCCGAGCACGCCGCCGGTGCGGTTGATGACCTCGTTGAGCAGCCGGTAGGCTTCGGGCGCCAGCGTGCCGTCGTCGTTGACGAAGCGCGCGCGCAAAGACAGGTTGAGCGCGGTCATGCGGTGCCCGGCTCGCCTTCAACCACCGCGCCCAGGATGCACCACTTGACAGGATCGGTCATCGACAGCTCCCAGACGCGGTTCCTGCCCGAGCCCAGCCGGTTGAACCGTGCGCGCGCGCCGTATTCACCCACCTTGCCCACCGTGGCGCTCTTTTCGTTGCTCCAAGTGTGGCCGCCGTCGCTCGAATAGCGCAGCATCAGCTTGGGGTCTTGTCCCTGGCCCACGGACAGGCCCACGCCGGTTTCCATGTCCACCTGAAGCGACGAGTAAAACAGGCGGTTTTGCAGCCCTTCGGTCGTGGCCGTGGTGCGCAGCCGCTTGATGGGGCCGCCGTCGTCGGTGCAGGCGTCCAGATCGAGCGCATAGACCGCGCCGGACTCGAAGTCACCCACCAGGTGCAGGCCATTGAAAAAGACGCTGCAATTGGCCCGCCAGCGGCTCAGCGCGCCCGTTTGCGGGTGCATCCAGGCGCGTTCGTGCCAGCCTTGCGTCGATGCGTCATAAACCCAGGTCTTTTGCGCCGTCGGAAACGTCAGCACATAGAAAATGTGGCCTTCTTGCTGGTAGGTGAAGGCAAAGGCGTCGCCGATGACGTAGCCGGCCAGCGCGTGTTCGAGCGCGTGCGTGCTGATGCGCGTCGGCGTGTAGCCGCTTGCGCGCCAGACGATGCCGCTGCCCTTGTCGTCGGCGCCCAGCCAAAAGACCGTGTTGTCGGCCTTGCAGATGGTGCCCGCCGCCGCGCAGCCGTGCTCGATGAAGGTGTTGCCCGAGCGGGAAAACGGGAAGTCCGACGAGCCGGTGTTCATCCACACTTCTGCGGACAGCTCGCCAAACAGCCACAGCTCGCGGTGGTCGGAGATCAGGCCCACGGTGTTGTCGGGCGAGCCCTCGGCCGACGCGAAGTCCAGCGCATCCCAGATGCTGCCGTCATACGGCGTCTGGTTGATCCAGAACGACTGGCTGCCGGGCTGGCCGGTGACGATGAAGTAACCATCCTGGTAAGTCGCGCGCTTCACGCCGGCGGGAAAGCCATCGGACGTGATGGCGGCAAGCACCGCCGTGGCCGTGTCGATGATCCAGCCGCCCGCGCCATCGACCAGCAGCACCTGCCGGCCGTTCGAGCAGATGCCGACCTCGCCCGAGCCGGTGCCCAGCGTGCCAAGCGCGGTGATGGCGTACTGCGCATCCACGCGGTAGACGGTATCGCCCGCGATCCACCAGGAGTAGGCGCCTTCCTTCCAGCCGGCGCGCACCGGTCCGGTCGGGAGCGTGAACTGGCGCACCGTGCCGGGCGTGCCGTACAGCGCTACCGGGGCGCGTGGCGAGGCGTTGTCCAGCTCCATGTAACAGTTCACGCTGCGCTGTGCGTCGGCATTGAGCGAGCGCGCGGTGTAGGCCGGACCCACGAACGGAAGTTTTGTCTTCATCAGTCGGCCACAGAAAAACAGATGGCTTCAGACGCAATGGAGCTTTCCAGCGCGCGGTCCTTCTTGGCGTTCCAGCGCTGCGCGATCTCCAGGCGCTTGTCCTGCGGCACGCTGAACTTGAGCACCAGCTCATTGGCCACGCCGTAGCCCAGCGGGTTGATCCAGTACTGCGGCAGGGCCGGCGGCGTCACCAGGAGCGCATCGAGCACGACGCGCTGGTACTGGATCGACAGCACCGGGTCCACGGCCGGCACGGGCCACAGGCACAGGTCGCCCAGCGGGTCCACGTAGCAGTGCGTCGCAGTGCCCGTAGCGCTGCGGTCGGGCACAGCCAGCCACTGCGCATGCGTGAGCTGCACCAACTGGACCTTGGCGCCGCTGACGCTGGACCACACCGCCGGATAGGCGTAATAGTCGTCCGGCAGGCTGACCACCTGGTCGCCGGCCCAGTTCAGGGGCGTGGCGGCCGACAGCGCCGGCCAGCAGTAGCCGTGCAGGGGTAATTCCTTGAGCACGCCGTCCAGCGCCTTCAGGGCCGTGTGCATGTCGCCGCTGCTGGCCGTTTCGCCATCGGCCAGGATGCCCATGTGCTCCAGGGCATCGGTGCAGATCTCGGAGGCGGTCAGCGTCCAGGCGGTCGAGGTGGCAGGCAGCAGCGTCGCCATTTATAGCGATTCCACCGTGTACTGGTAGGTCGGGATCGACACGGTTTCTTTTTTGCCGTTCTCGTCCTGCACGATGGTGCTGATGACGGTGTGCTTGAGCACGTCGAGGAAATTTTCGTCAATCGTTGTCTCGACGTTGCGCTTGTAGACGTTCAGCTTGAAGTTGTGGCCGATCTCCACATCACCGCCCTTGCCGTGGAAGGTGATCTTGTACTGCTTGAGGGCCTTGGCCTTGGCCTTGGCAGGGGATTCGATGATGTCGCTCATGTCGGGGTGTCCTTCGGAAATGGAAAAAGCCCGCAGGGCAAACCGTGCGGGCTTTCAGGGCGGCCGGCGCATCAAGCGCCAGCCAGGGCCGGGCGTTACGCCGAGGCGAGGCTTTCAATGCGAATGAGCCATGTTTGGTTTAATATCGTGGTGACGGTCGTTGCCTTCCAGCCCACGGTCGAGCGCTGCTCCAGCGGGTCGGCGGTGCCGGCAGAGCCCAGCGCCTTGACGTAGGTGTTCATCGCCTGGCCGGACAGCGGCGACACGCCGTAGGACTCGGCCGCCAGGATCAGCGTGGCGTACACGTCGTTCGAGCTGCCGCCCTTGAAGCCGGCGGTCAGCGACGTGGTGGCGTTGGTCCAAACCTTGGCATTGGTCGAGGTGACAAAGCGGATGTTCTTGTACGCGCCGATCTCGTCCTCGATGACGCCCTGCTGCGAGCCGTAGTCGGACACGGCGCGAAAGCCGGAAATGGCCTCCAGGTCGAATTCCACGTCCGGGTGCACGATGGCAATGAAGGCCTTGCGAATGGCGCCGGTGCCCACGTTGTCGGTCGGCGAAATGCCTTCCTTCATGAACTTGGCATTCTGGTTCTTCAGGAACCGGATGGCCTTGTCCAGGTCGGCGCCGGTGAGCTTGGTGACCAGTGCCAGGCGATTGGCGGCGGCGGTGGCGTAGGCCACGTTCGAGCCGGCCACCAGCACGTCGCGGCGCGTCAGGTCAATCGTGGTGCCGGCCTGGTCGCCCAGCACGTCGGTGGCCTCGGTGACCACCGCGTCCTGGTTGACCATGCTCACCAGATCGGACAGGGTGATGAAGTCGCCGTACTGCGCCAGCGTCGAGGTGATGTCGGTCACCGCCAGGCTGGAGCCGGTGGGCGTGACGCCCTCGGTCAGCGCCGTGGTGGCGGCGGCGAGCTGCGAGTAGCGGCGGAACTTGATCTGGTTGCCGCTGCGGGTCGCAATCGGGCGCTTCTGGCCGAACCGGCCGTGCACGTCGTTGGGCTGGGCGCGGCTCAGCAAGTTGCGGTCGTAAAACGCCTGGACGCCGGGGACGACTTGGGTGATGGTGGTGGTTGGCATAAATGCTTTCTATCGGGCTAGTAGCCCTTGACCCGGCGAACTTCTTTCTGAAAGTCCGCATCGGTCATGTTTTGAATACGACGAACCTCGTCCAGCGCGGCATTGGGGGTGGTTTTGACGCCG
Organism: Polaromonas sp.; assembly: GCA_028292045.1. Lineage (GTDB taxonomy): Bacteria > Pseudomonadota > Gammaproteobacteria > Burkholderiales > Burkholderiaceae_C > Polaromonas. The sequence goes on from JAQGMZ010000273.1 coordinate 5,945, forward strand.
CCCCCCGTGCCGGCGCCGGGGACGCTCATCGCCGACTTTTGCGCCAGCTTGGCGGACTCGGCAGCAAAGCGCTTGCCGATGTTCCGCTCGGCGTGCGCCAGCTTTTCTTCAGTGATCTCACGGATGACCAGCAACGGGTCTTGCCGGGCGGTGTCGTCCAGCGCCGAGAGCCGCGTTTCAAGCGACTTGAGCAGGTCCGGGTCCAGATCGGGACTGAAAATGCCCGGATGGGCCTTGTCAATCGCGCTCTGCCACGCTTGGGCCTGCTGGTCGCGCTGCTGCGCCGGGGCCGGGTCTTGCGTGACGTAGCGGATGGCGTCGGCCAGTTCGGGATTGGCATCCAGAATAGTTGGCTTGGACGCTTCGCGGCGTTCGTTGTCCCGCTCCCGGCGCAGTTGCGCGGCTTCTTGCGCCGCCTTGGTCGCCCAGGCCTGGTTGTCCCTGGCGACCTTCTCGGCCTTCTCGACACGCGCGGTCAGTTCGGCCATCGGATCGGGCTTTGCAGCTTCCTCCGGCTTGGCGATCTCGACCGGCTCGGGCGGCGTTTCAGCCACCACAGGCAGGGCCTCGGCACCGGCTGCGGGAGTGGCTTGCGCCGCCGCGTCCAATGCGGCAGCCGCCGCGTCATATTGCTTTTGGTATTCCGTATCGTCCACTGATTACTCCTTGGGGTCGGTTGGCCCGATAGTCCCTGACTTCAATTTGCTGCGGCCTCGTCGGCTAATGCAGCGCTTATGCTGTCGCGCTCTTGGGAGAGCGTTTCAGGCATGTCTCGCAGTTCGCGCAGCGCCAAGATGCGCCCGCGAACCTGTTCGGATTCCTGCTGAACCAGCCGCGCGGTCTGTGACTCGATGCGGCTGTCGATCTCGGCAAGAAAGGCAGGCCAGCCGCTTTGGAGGGCCTGCAGTGTGGTGTTGATGGCGGCCACGCGCGCCTGTGCGGTCATGCCTGGCCTGCTTCAGGCGTTAAAAAACCCGCATCGGCGGGCTGTTCGGTGGTCTCGGCGGCTTCGGGCGGTGCGCCTGGCGCAATGTCGGGCGTGGCGCGTGCCTGCAAGCCCACGCTGGCGGCCAGTTCCTGCAATGAACTCTGGTCCAGGTAGGGAATGACCAGCTTCAGGCGCTCGGTCTCGGCCTTGAAGCGGTCCACCTCGCGGCCCTGCTCGGCTATGCGGTTGGCCTGCGCGGCGGCTTCGTGGTCGGCTTCCAGCTTGTCCACATGTTCACCCGCCTTGCCCAGCGCCTCGCCCATCTGCTCCATTTGCTCTTTCATCTGGTCGAGCTGCTGCTTGACTTGCGGCGGGATTTCCTCCTGGCCTTCTTCCTTCAAGATAGGCGACTCGCGGCCGATCTCCATCACGTCCCAGGTCTGGTTCAGCAGCTCGCGCGCATCAATCAAGGGCGCGGTCATCGGGTTGCTCATGGCGAAGTCGGCAAAGGCGCGCAGCTTATTGGTGAGCACCTCCTTTTGCATGAACGAGCTGGTGCCGGTGGCCTGCCAGTCCATGAACGAGTGCTTGCCGAACTCCTTGATCTCCTGCCACACCTTGGCGGTTTCCTCGCCGTGGATCTTCTTGACGGTCTCGACTTCGAGGAATTTCAGGTTCCACTCGATCAGGCTTTCGACCATCGGCTCGATCCAGAGTTCGTCAATGTTCTGGATGACCTCTTTCATCGGCAGGGAGGATGCCGACATGATCATGGAGATGCCGCTGGCGGTCTTGTTCAGGTTTGAACTGTCGTCGCCCTGCGTGTACTTGGTGATGCCGGTGTCGTCGTCGCTGAACTGCTCGCTCATGCGAATCACGTCCATCCAGCCGCCGGTGATGTCGGGCTCGACCTGGTGCAAGATGGCGCTCTTGCGCTCGTCGGGCGACAGGCCCGGCTTCATCTGGTAGACCTTGCCGGGGAACTTCTTGAAGTCCTCGGTCGGCAGGAACTTGCTGCGGTCCACGCTGGCCGTCCCCAACAGGCTCATGCCCTTACCCTCCATGAACAGGCGAAAGGCCGCGTTCGTGATCTTTTGCGGCGTGGCGTTGTTCTCGGCCACACCAATGCCCCAGATTTCGTGCGGCACGTCCTCATAGACGCAGCGCAGGGTGGGTGCCTGGCCATAAGGGGATTCGTCCACCTTGACCACCACGCCGCCGGCCATGATGACCACGACATCGACCATCGCCGGGCTGGCTTCTTCCTTGTCCGCATCCTCGGGTGCGGCCTCTGCGCCCTCGGTGTCGATGTCCTTCATCGCGCTGGCCGGCACCTTGCCGAAAAAGCGCGCGACCTTGATGCGGTCGTTCTTGTGCCAGTATTCGACGTTGCCGCGCAGCTGCTGCGTGCGCGCGCTGCCGCTGTCCTCGACGCTGCCCTGATTGAGCAGCGCGGTGGCAATGTTGCTGTAGCGCTTGTCAGCCGCCCAGGCCGCGACCGTGTGCGGGCTTTCCATCGTCACCCAGAACACGCCCAAGCCGTCGCAGACCTCGCGCGCCTCCGGGTCGGGCAGCACGTCCATGGTGTTGCCCAGTTCGAAGTAAGGCGCGTCGAACGTGTATTCGGTCTCCTGCAGCCGCGAAAAGCCGGCCGAGTTGTCGGCGCTGGTTTCCTTGATGGTCGCCTCGCGCACGAACGGGCCGAACACGAAGCCGGTGCCGTAGGTCGCCAGCGTGTTGACGCCCGCCTTGAGCATGGCCTTGAACTTCATGCGGCCGAACTGCTCGGTCAGGATGTCCTCGATGGCGTCGGCATAGGGCGCGAGCTTCTCATCGGTCGGCGAGGTGTCAAAGGGCAGCTTGCCGGCGCCAAACAGCGCGTCATTGATCTTGGCCCGTGCGGCGCGCACCTTGTTGCGGGTCGAGCCCACGAACAGGCTCTTGGCCTTCTTCGCCTTGGCCAGGCCCGTGCCGGCGGTGTCGTCGTCGGCCGGGATGCGCATCACGTCGCGGTAGCACTCGAGCATCTTCAGCTCTTGCGGCTTTCTAGCGGCCTCCCACGCCAGCAGCCGTTCTTCCAGGAGCAGCGCCAGCGCGGAGGTTTGTTGTAGTGTGTCGTTCATGGGTTCTCAGAAGAAAAAGCCGTCAGCATCGGCGCTGGCTTGCTCGAGCGGCGCCATCTTGCCGAAGTCGTCATTGGTCATGCTCTCGGCATTCACCGCGATGTAGCGCAGGTTGTCGGCGCCGTGGCTCCACTCGTCATGAAAGGGTGCGCCGGCCTCGCCGGTCTGCTGGTTGATGGCCCGGCGGTAGCGCTTGGCGCACTGCACCAGGCGGGCGCACTTGGTTTTGTCAAAGTACATGCGCCCAAAGCACATGCGCGTCATGCGAATGCCGTCCTCGATGCTCATGTTCGGGGTGATCTTCACTTCCCAGCCCATCGCCTGCATGATCTCCTGCGCACTCTTGCCGGTCTTGTAGTCCTTGTGCCGGCCGTCGTGCGGCAGGTACACGCTGCCCCAGTTCATGTTCTTTTTCTTCAACTCGGCCGAGTAGTGGTCCAGCGTCTTGTGGCTGTCCTCGATGTTCTCGATGATGCGCAGCTCCGAGCTGTGCCGCTGCACTAGGCTGATGCTCATGGCATCATTCCAGCCCAGGTCGAAGATGACGTGCACCTTCAGCAGCGGGTCATACGGCGCGTTGGCAATGCGGCCCTCCTGCTCGGCCTTGGCCACCTCGTCGTAGTAGATGGCGCCAGCAACGGCAGGTTTGCACTGGCCTTCCCATATCCAGGCGTAGTCCTTGGGGTTGACCAGCGCGCTGTGCTTGCGCTCGGCCTCCAGCTCGGCCGGGAACCAGGGATTGTCCGAATAGTTGACCTGCACCACCACCGCCTCGGGCGGCGGGTTGACCGCAAAGCGCTGATGCGTCTCGTCGGTCTCCAGTTCCGGGTTGTACGTCACCCATATCTCACTGCCGGGCTTGCGGATGGTCGGAATCAGCACGTCCCAGGAGCGCTTGCGCACCACCTGGCCTTCCTCCACCCAGACCCGGTCCACGCCCTCATAGGACTTGATCGACTCGATGGTGTGCGTCGCCAGGCCGGCAAAGGTGATCTCGGTGCCGTTCTTGCCGCGTATCTCGTTTTCCAGCACCTGGTAAAACCAACCCAGGCCCAAGGCCTCGATCTGGTCGGTCAGCAGCTTGTGCACGCTGTCCTTGATGGACTTCTGCACTTCCCGCGTGCACAGAATGCGCAGCGGTGCGGACGCGCCTTGCAGCAAGAGCGCGCGGGCAAACCCCCAGGACTTGCCGCTGCCCCGCCCACCGTGCGCCACCTTGTAGCGCTTCGGGGTGAACAGGAACTGCAGCTTGTCCGGGAACTCGGCAATCATGCGGGCTTGACGAAGCTGAGCTTGATGCTCATGTCGATCGGCGAGCCGTCGGGGTTGCCCACGGTTGTAGGCTGGATAGCCTTGCCGTGGCCGCGCTCAATGATGGCCAGCGCCGCCGCCATGCGGTTGCGCTCGTTCTCGCCGTTTTCCATGATCTGCATCAGCACATCGAGCGCAGAGGCGGTTTTCTCCTTGCAGGCGGCTATCAGGTCCACCGCTTCGGGCGTGAGCTTGGGCCGGCCTGCTGCGTTGCCAGAGGCACCTTTCACAAAGGGCTTGCCGCGCGGCTTCGCTGTTTTGCCGCTGATAGCTGCTGTTTTGCTGTTCTTCGTCATAAATAACCCTTCGGCTTTACCTCATGGCAGGGTTAACCGGTGCACAGCCTGCTTGATGGCGTTGCTGTAGGCGCAGGAGAGAACCGCCATTTGCCCGTGGCGGTCGGCTTCAAGTTCGCCGAATGATCGGGTTGCTGATGGTGCCGCGCAGTCTGTCGATGATTTGGCTCATGGCCGTGGCATGTGTTCGACGCTGCGGGCGTAAAAAAAGCCACTCGCATTGCTGCGGTGGCTGGTAATCTTTGGACGCAACTCTGCCGTCCGGGGACCACTGTAATTCAATTGTTGAGCTTGTCAAGCATTTATTTCACATCACACCGCAAAACATCAGCCTTTTTATCAACATCACCCTGGCGTCCACCACAATCCCGGCGCGCTCCATCGGGTCGGTAGGCAGTCGCGGGCTGTTCCATACACTGTTGCCCGTGTGTAGGTTGCGTGCGGTCATGTAGATGGCCGAGCGGTGCGGATCCTTCATCTCGCCCACCTCGAAGTCAACGGCCTTCATGATCTTGCTGTTGATGGCTGCGTCGAGCACGTCGTCGGCACTGTCCCACCCTCCCCGGCTGCGGGCATTGCGAAACATCGGGTCGGCGCCGCACATCGGGACGGCGCTGTAACCCTTGGCCCAAGCGTGCCACCTGGCGAGTATGTCGTCCAAAATTGCCTTGGTGTCGTCTTTCATATGGCTCCCTTGGTTATCACGCCCACACCCCACCCAAAGCAAAAACCCGCTGTTGCGCCATCAAAGCAGCAGGCAGCACCCCGTACTCATGCACCCGAACCGGCCTCCCCACCCTGGCGCGGTATTCCCGCGACTTCTGCGTTTCGGTCTTGGCTGCGGCGGGCTTGGGCGCGGCCTGGCCTCGTCCAGCGACATACACCGGGGCCGGGTTGCCCGTGGTGCGCGCCCAGTCCCCGATATGCGCCCGCTCGGTGCGGCAGAGGTTGCGCAGCTCGCGCCCGACGAAAGAGCGCGCATAGCCGGTTTGCTGGGCCAGCGTGGCGGCAGTGCCGGGCAGGGCGGCGAGGATGGCTTGGCGGGCGCTCATGCTGCGCCTCGGATGCCATGGGCGGCTTCCCCAGCGCGCAGGCCATCAAGGAAGGCACGCTCGATCTTGTCGCCCGTCTTGAGTCGGTAGAAGGCGTCCGTCACTACCGAATCACCCAAAAAGTTCCATGCGTTGAACGCCTGCTGGGCATCGAGGCTGGTCAGCGGCTGGCGCTCCACCGGCTCATCTGGCACTGCCAGCGCGGCCCGGAGGGATGTCATCGCCAGCAGCATCTCCTTGTGGTGTCGGTCGTCGCCATAGCATGAGGTTTGCCACGCATTCAGCGCAATCTGCGCGGCTTGGCGCAGGCTGGCGGTCATTTGGCGGCCCCAATGGCAGCGGCAGCGCGAACGATGGCGCGGCGGTATTGCTCTGCAGGGTCATCGCGGAACACTGTCTGGTTTCCGCATGTGCAGCCGTCGCCGGGGTGCTTAGGCGGGATGACCGTTAGCTCCAGTTGCTCGGCCAGCCGCAGTGCGTCGCCGTCGTCAGTGAGTGGCGACCAGTAGGGCGTATTGCGCTCCTTGTTCCATGTGTTGGTCAGCACCCCGCAATAAACATGGTCATGCGGCGCATGGTTCAAGCTAATGCCAGCAGCCTTCGCGGCCAGCTCCAGCAACTCGCGGTCGCCGGTTGTCTTAGAATTCGTTTCAGCCATTTAGCAGGTTCTTTCTGTTGATTGGTCAGAGGCCGCGCCATGTTTCCGCATGTCGTGGCCTTGTTTATTTTCAGCCTCGATTTTACTCTTTTTAACCATGTTTTCCTACCTATATTTGTAGCAAACTTTCGTTTATGGGCTTGCCTTTGCGCTGGTTTTGATGGTGTAAAACTAGCTATCATTTTTGATGCTCTTATAGACCGGCTCGACCCCCGATTGCGCAGCCATTGCGATCAAGAATTCCATCCAGTCGCTAAAGACCTTCTTGCCCATCCGGCTGGTGCGCTGCGGCAGCATGACCACCCGGCCGTCGAACACCGCCATGCGCGTTTCGCCGGCATGGCAGCCAGTCAGCACGTCCTTCCAGTCATCGCGCGTCGCCTTGACCATCGCGCCATTGATGCACAGCTGCTTTTGCTGCGAGAAGCCTTCCAGGTAGGGCCACTGCGCGGCGTTCTGGTCAAGCGTGCGGCTGGCCTCTGCGATGGTCACGATGTGGCCGTCTGGGGCGGTATGAATCGCCTGCATGGCCCGGCGGCGGGCCTCCGGATGGACCAGGCGGAATAATTGCTTATCGGACATTACGCGCCACCCATTCATCGTAGGCATCGGTCGGCGTGAAGCCCAGCCCAACCTTGCCGACGTTGGTCATGCAATACCAGAGCTTATTGAATTTGAATAAGCGCGGTTTCATGCCAGTCCTTTGTTCGTCAAAATCACCAATGAGCGCATGTGGCCCATGAACCAATCAAGATCCACCTGCTCGCGGGTCATGTGCGGCACGCCCTGAAGCTGGTCGTAAGCCGCATCGCAGGCGGTGCAGGCATAGGCACCCGCCAGATCGAGCGCCTTGATACCCTTACCCTTGCCAGCCGCACCGTGCCGGCAGTGGCTCCAGATTGTGTAAGCCGGGTCGTGCTTGCACACCCCGATGATTCGGACCTGGCAGTCCTCGCCATTGGCGCTTTTTGTGATCTTGCTCATGCTGTCACCTCAATCACAACCTTGCCCGGCTTGCCGCCAATCGCCCGCCTAAGCGTGATTGGCTCGAAGTGCTGGTCATCCACCCCCAGCGCCTGCGAAACGCCATCCAGCCCTGATTTCAGGCTCGCCAGCAGGTTATCCACGTCCCTGCGGCGCTTGTCCGGCGCGGCAAAGGTGATCGTCAGCGCCAGCACCCCGGCAGGCGGCACATAGCCGGCCGCTTGCATGGCCTGCACCACCAGAAGCCGGCAGTCGGACAGGTAGCGCGTCTTGATGGCGTGCGTGCTGCTCCAGTGCTTGCCGTTCTTGCGATTCGGGTTGAGTTCGGCAGGCGGCCAGGGCAGTTCGGCTACCAGTGGCGAGGCGGCGGCGATGAACTGGCCCAAGACCGAGGGCTTGCGCCTAATTCCGGATCGAATCAGCGTGCTCATAGGTCATGCCTCCCCTTGACCGATTTCCGGCCGTTCGCCATCGCTGGCAGCTTGTTTTTGATAATCCACCACTCGCCCAACTCATGTGCAGCCGGACGATAGCCCTGCGCCTTCACCACAGAGGCCACAGCAGCGCGCAGGCCGGCGAAGGTGGCAGAGGTAGCCTCGTCTGTCTCCAGTGCGCTGACGGACGTTTGTGCAAATGCCCACCATCCGGGAGTCATGGCTTGCTGGGCGCTGTGTGCGGTTTGGATTTCGAGGGCTGTCATGCTGCCGCCCCACAAGCGCAATCAAGCTCAGGAATGCCGGCATTGCTGAACAGATCGAGTTGCGCATCCAGAAACGCCTGTCCTTGCACGGCAGCCGCGTCGTACTCGTTCAACCAGGCGGCCCAGTTGAAGCTACGGCCCAGGCCGACCGCTCGGTTCTTGTCGCTCGCCAGGGCCAGCCGCTCCATCTCCAGCGCACGCGCCAGCAGTTCAGGGTGGTCCCGGCGCAGCGCCAGGATTTCATGCTTTTTGCTGCTCGGGCAAAAGAAACAGGCCGATTTGCCGGGCTGCGTCAATCCGGCGCGGGCAATGGCGGCGATGCACTCCTCGCGGCCCCACCCCCATTCATCGAGCAAGTAGCGCTGCTGCGTGGGGTTTTGGGCTGCCCGGCCGCGCTCAATCCGTGACTGCTCGTCTGCATCAAAGCCGACAAACACTGTCAATTCGCTTTGCGCGACACCCAGGCGCTCAGCAAACTGCCCGAAGTACAGACGCTGAGGGGCGACCTTCCACTTCATCGAGCAGCTGCTGAAGCCAAACGCCTTGGAGGGCAAGGTTTCCAGGCGCAGGCATTCGGCGCTCAGGCTGGCGTCTTTGATCTGCTGCGGGGTGCGGCCCCTGAGCACTTCCACGCGCGGGAAGCCCACCGACTCGCACCAGTCGCTGACGTGCGCCAGGTGTGCGTAGGTTTCGGGCTTTTCGTCGCCTGTGTCGGCAAACACATTGCCATCCAGGCGCATGCCGCGCTCATGCAGGCCCACCAGCATGGCCGTGGAGTTGGTGCCGCCGCCGTTGGCGAGGATGAAGTAACCGGCGGTCATACCCCCACCCCCGCCATCGAGCAAGCGACGTGCTCGAGATCCCCGCACAGCTCCAGCGCGGTATTGATGACAGCCGGGTCCATGTCAGCCCCGGCGCGGCACATGTCCAGGATGATGCAGGCTTCAGCGTGACTCACAGCAACGCTCCCTTGGCCAGGTTCAGCGAGAACGGGTTGATAAATTCGCCGTCGGCCTTGCGCTGGATGATTCGCCGCGCCCATTCGCGGCCGTCGGTTTTCGGTGCAGGCTCGGCCAGCTTGGACAGCACCTTGGCGATGAACACCGGGTCGCTTTTCGGCTCGGGCAGCAGTAGCGTGGTCTTGACCGTGCGGTTTGCTTTGCACAAGGCTTTGAACTGGATCACGTTCGGGCAGCGCTCGGGCAGGTTTTCCAGCGCCTGCGCAATCGCCGGCAGGTCGTGGATGAAGCCGGCCAGCTCATGCCCCCAGGCGGTTTTCACGTCGCTGATGGGGACCGATGCCCATTGGCGCGTCCAGTCTGCGCCGTAGGTGGCTGACAGGCGGGTGAAAAGGCGGTCGATGACCTCGGCCATGGTGACGGGGTTCTTGCTCATTTGGACAACCTCTTGATTTCGGTGGATTCGACATCGATGAACATGGCGCTGGCCTTGGCGGCGCCGGGCAGCTCGTCGGCAGGCCATTCGCGGCCGGTCATCTGCGTGTAGCGCTCGCGGGCATGGCGGGCGTCGCGCTCGGCAAAGGTTTCGGCTTGCGGGCGGGTGGCGGCTTGGGGCGCAGACATGGCCGTTTCAGCCAGCGCGGCCGCGTCCTTCATCTGGCCCTTGATGACAGCCAGCGCATAAGAGAAGGGCTTGCCCTTGGCTACGCAGTCGCGGGCCACTTCCGCGAACAGGCCCGCATCGGCCCCTTTGTCGATCAGGACTTGCAGGTCGGGATGGTTGGGGTTGACGCCCTGCATTCCGCTGGCCTTCATCACCATGCAAATTGCGCCAGTCATAGGGGGAGGGGCGAAGCCGTCTTGCGCGTCCGCGCTCCCCTTCTCTGCAGTAATCTCTGCTGTAGTCTCTGTAGATATAGACGAACGACGTTTGCGCTCTCCCCCAATTGCGTTTTCGTCGTTCGGGGAAATGCGCTTTGCGCTGTTCGGGGTTTGCGCTTTCGGCGCTGGCGGGTTTGCAGCCACCCATGCAGCAAAAGCCGGGTTGAAGGCGTCCCAGTCGATCAGGAAATACAGGCGGTGTGACAGCCGTTTATTCGTTTCGACTACAAACCCCGGCTCTGACAAAATGCGGCGCGCTGTGGCCTGTTCCCGGTAGCTCAGGCCGGTTTCTGCAGTCCATTCCTCGGAGGTCTTGTAAACGCCAAGCGGGCTGGCCGTCCTATCGCTCCAGTAGCGAAGCTGGCAGAAGAAAATGGCGGCATTCACGCTCTCGAAGAAATGGGACAGCATGGGGTGGTAGGCCACCGGATGCCCCCAATTTGCGTTAGGGCCGTTCATGCTGCACCGCCATCTATTTGGGCTTCAATCTTTTCCGGTCTAATCCGGTCTGATGGTTTCTGTCCAAGAGAAACGCCGTGGATGACCTTGTGGGTTATCCCGCAAACTTGGCAAGAATCCGGATGATCTTGAATTTTCAGCCAGCGCCTTGCATGCCTGATTTCGTATTTCCCACAGTCGCAGCGGCAGAGCCATAGCGCGCCTTTTCCTGTTTTTGACGAGTGATACCGGAGCGCAGTCATAAAGCCCCGGCGAACACCAGCAATATCTGGCGATCCTTCGGGTTTATCCTTGAGCGGGACCGGAGGAAAATCAAACGTGACGATGCATGCCGAGCCCTTGTGTTTTGGCTCCCATGCCTCGGACTCGCCAAAAGAAACCCGCGATGCAACCCGGTTAACTGGCGTGGCGTGAAGCGCAAAGTTTGGGAAGCTCATGCAGCACTCCACACGCGAGCCATGCGGCCACTGTCCGAAGGCCGCAGCTTGCCCGCGACCGGCAGCGCCAGCCCGGCGCGTTGCAGCTCAGGCAGGCGCTTGTTGACCGCTTGCGACTTCATCCGGCTATGCCACGCGATCTCGTCCACCGTGGACGGGCCGTAGTAGCTCAGGGCGCGCAGGATGCGGCCGGCGTGCGTGGGCGCGAACTCGCGCACCCGAGCGGCGGCCAGATGGCTGGTGATGGGGTCGCTCTTGCGTGCAAGCCCGGTGGTGGTTATGATTGAGGCATTCATTTCGTGAAGACTTTCGAGATCGAATCAGCCCTGTTAGCGCAGGGCTTTTTCATTGGTGCGGCCGAATAGCGCGGCCACTTCGCTTTACTGCAAAGACATGGATTCATCGGGCGCAATCCATGTGAAATCAATAAATCCGTTTGATAAGTCGGTGCGGTGCAGCATTCCGCGCTTGACGCCTTCATTGAGGGTTGCTTCGATAACGGGGATGCCTGCGGCGCGAAGCTCATTGCCGATCCACAAATCAACACAGTTCGCAAAGTGGCTCGGGCAGTTGGCAGGATGGAGTTGCACGGAAACCATTTGAAAATCACGAGGCGACGGCTTGGCGCGCTTGTGCAATCAGCTTGCGGGCTTCGTCGGCAATGGCCTTTGGGTCATGAGAAATGCCGGCGGCGACAGTCAAAAGGTCGCGCATGTTGTCGGCCATGGCCTTGATAAGTTCTTTGTTCATTTTTGGGTTTCATGTCTGGGCGGATAACAAGCGCCGCCCATTCGCTTTAAAGCTGGATGCGGTCAATCACTGAGCGCAAGATGCGGTTGGCGCGGGCAAACTTGCCGGAAAGTTCGGCCAGATCACCTTCCAGTTCGCAGGAATAGGCGGGCTCGGGCGAGGCGCAGACAGCATCCTCGTGACGCGGATCACCGTTCATCGCGGTCCGGGCCTTTTCAATCAGGCGATCCAATGTGTCGGCCAGGCGCATAGCGTCCTCATTCAACTGATGCACCTGCCCGGCCACGGGTGAAGCTGGGGCGGTGGTCGGCGTGGAAAACTGACTGCATGCGGCGCCGAGTTGGCCACCTTGGTTCTTGAAATTCATGTCGTCTTTCTGGTGCGCGGCTGATAAGTGGCACAGCCGCATTGCCGTTAAATCGATGCCCGGCGCAAGGCCTGCGTCTTGTCCCGGTCCTGCACCGGCTCGGTGTTGATGCCGGGCGTGTTGCGCGAGAAGGCGACAGAGAAATGGCTGGCGCCATTGGTGCGCTCGACCTTGGCGCGCAGCCTGGCGATGAGTTCGGCGCGGGTTGGGGTGGGTTTCTTCATGCCAGTGCCGCCCACTGCTCAAGCGTCTGCGTGGGCTTGCTGTTGGGCCAGTTCATCTGAAACGAGGCCGGCGCCCGCCTGCACATCTGGCGGATGGTCAAAACCGATATTGATTTTGGGGTACCCGCCGTATCGCTACCGTTGTTAACAATTGTTGTATCGGGTTGATTTTCTGTATCGGCTTGGCATGATGAAAGCATGTTCAAAAATCCTTGGGTTTCAGTTGCTGATGTGGCTTGCAAGGGCCTTCGAGCGCTTTGGCTTGGTGCAAACCCGCCGATGGAGTTCGACCAATGCGCGCCCGAGGTTGTAACGAGGGTTGGTGGTCTTGCCGCTGCCGATCTCATTGATCGAGGCTTGACCGCAAGACACCGCTCCAGCGATATGCGTTTCGCTCAGGCCGGCGGCCTTGAGGTCTGATATGAGTGATTTCCAGTCCATCGAAGCATCATATCGCCAAACCGATATGACTACAAGCGATATTCCTCCTTACGATAGCGGTATCCCTATATCTGGTAACACTAAGCTACCCGGCATGGCACGGATAGCACGCACAGATTTTGGAAAACGGCTGGTACAAGCACGAAAAAACGCAAAGCTGACGCAGGATCAACTGTGCGAGAAAACAGGCATCGCGCAGAGCACGCTATCGGAAGCGGAAAACAGCGCCGTGGGCAGCAAGTTCACCGCGCAGCTAGCCGAAGCGCTGGGGGTGAACCCGCTCTGGCTGTCCACCGGGCACGGTCCAAAAGAGGTCGGCGCAAAGGCCGATCTATTCGCAGTGCCTGCTACAACGCCCATCGAGGATGTGCAGCTAGACAAAAGCCTGAAGCCCTCGCACTTGGCGCGCGAGCTGGGCCTGTTATTCGATACGCTGACGGATCGGGTCGAACGCGCCCGTGCCTATAGCGCGGCTACGCAAGCAATCTTGGACGTAATTCAGGAACGTGACGCGAAGCCCACTGATGCGCAAGTCGAATCTGCGCCGCCGAATCAGAAAACACCGCAGCAATAACACCCAGGTAGCCCAGGCCGGTCGCATAGGCCGAAGCCATCGCCACATAATCCTGGCCCACCACGATAGCCATCACCGGCGCGTTTAAATAAGCGCCACTGTCAATCGGCTGCGCCTGGCTGACGGCGACCACCGCTTTGTCATAGTGCAGCACCACCGCTGGCGCCCCGGACACATGCAGCATCACCGCTGTTTGTAACGTGGCGAACGACCGGGAATCCAGCAGTCCGGTAAAAAACACCTCGACCAGCCCACTCAATGCAGGCTCCGCAACGACAGCCTTGGCTGAATGATATGTAAATGTGGGCATTCCTAATTGTAGGACTTTGCTTACAGTTTTATCAATTTAAAACGCTCATTTATAGGGTGTTTATCCCTATTGAGCCGATAACGTTAAATTTATTTCGATATTTATGCACTATTTATCGGAAAAGCTTTGACTAGCGTTATCGGATAGTCGATAATGGCTACATGCACCGAAAGGCGCAAGGGCCAAGCGGATCGACGTGACGCCCGACGGTATCCGCCACCTAGCCGGATGAGGCCCGCAGCCAAGAACAGAAACAGCGGACACGGGAATGCGCAATACAAGGCCCGTAGAAACACACATAGCCCGGTCAGTCCGGGCGCGAATTTATTAAGTTGTCGATAGGCGAGTTACCCGGACAAAGGAAGCCGAGCAGGCGCGGGGTACTTGGGTGTGGCGAGCCCTTAACGCATAAGTGAAGCCTTTTAACCACCAGCGGCTCAGAGCGTCATAGCTTGGCCTTGAATGCGTCCTTTATGGAGCCGGATGGCGTAACCGGCAACCCCTAGCCCTCCCCAGAGGGCGTTCACAGAAGCGGCAGCACTGAAGGAAGTGCAGCAAATGATCGCAGCCGGTCGCGGGCTGTTTCGATGCCGCAAGCAATAGGACTAGGCATAGCTGGAATCAAGCCCAGCCCGCTTCTGTGAATGCCACCCAACCCCAAGCCCGCCGATAGCGGGTTTTTTCATGCCCGCAACCCACTGGAGCCACCATGCCACTACTTCACCCCGCCCCGCGCTGCACCGATCCTGAGTGCTGCTACCACGGCCAGGCCAGCGCCGACAGCTGCGCCTGCGCTTACGGCGAGCCCGCCGATTCCCTGCTGTGCCTGGACTGCAGCGGCAGCGGCGAAGGCGGCAACTGCGGCGCGACCTGCCGCGCTTGCAAGGGCATGGGCGAAGTGGCGGTTTTGGTATGAGCAGCCTCTGGGAAGTCACCGGGCAATTCATCTGCACCGCCAGCGACACGGTGATCTGCAAGCTGACGACAGCGGGCGAGCCTTACGCCGCGCTGATCGCATCCGCCCCGGATCTGCTGGCCGAGCGCGACCGGCTCAAGGCGCTGAATGCCGAGCTGGCGGCGGCCGTCAAGGCTTTTCTGACCTATGACAGCTCCAGCACGGATGGCGTCGGCTTCATGTTTGCCTACGACGAGGCTCTGAAGAAATGCCGCGCAGCACTGGAAAAACACAACAAGGAATCAGCATGCAAATGACTCGACGGTCAAGCACCAGCTGGTGGATGCGCGCCCTTGACGAGAAGCGCGAAGCCGCCCAGCGCCGCAACCACTTGACCCAACTCGCTCGCGGCAGCCGCAAGCCTTTGCCCAAATACCTCGAGAAGGAAACAGCATGAACGCCGAAACCCTGCGCTTTGCGCGCCGACTGAGCGACATCAATCCCTATATGTCCGGCAAGGTCGAGCCGATGCCTGAGCCGCACCACCCGCATGACCGCATCGTGATGGCGGGTAGCGCAGTGGCTGCCGTGGTGCTGGTGCTGATGGCCTGGGCGGGCTGGCTACCTGGAGCGGTGTCGTGAGCGCCGCTAAAACATGGATGAGCAAGGCTGATGCCTGCGAGATTGCGCTGCCTTTTGGGTCGTTCGAGTACCGCGACGCACAAGGCGACAGCAGGCATGCGTTTGCCAATGCGGTCATCGAGCGGCATGAGCGCATCCGGGCCGCCGCGCCTGAGTTGCTGGTTGCGCTGCAAGCCTGTCTGAGCTACGGGAGCATGACGGGCGACGAGTGGGTCACTGATAAAGCTTATGCAGCCATCGCCAAGGCAACCGGAGAGACGAAATGAACTGCTGCGATTCTTTTGGAGATTGCAACCAAGGGCGTCTCTGCCCGGTGCGCAAGCAGCCCGCCACCCACTACTGCGACAAGAGCCGCCAGCCGTGCGTGACACCTTTCCAGTGCCTGCCCGGCTGCAAGCTGACACCCGCCGCCGCCCTGCCACCCATCGACCGCAAGCCGCGCTTCACCGTGCGCTCGGCTGTCGCCTGGGGCGCTGTGCTGCTGATCTTCCCGCCCCTGGCCGCGCTGTGCGTGCGCCTGGCTGTCCGTTTTAGTAACTAACCCGAGAGCATCATGAACCTGACCATCAAACCCGAGAGCGCCGCACTGGCCGCCATCAGCGAAGCCGAACTGATGGGTGTACTCAGTTCGAGCCTCTACCCCGGCGCCGCGCCGGAGTCCATCAAGCTGGTGCTGGGTTACTGCAAGGCCGCCGGCCTGGACCCCATGCAAATGCCGGTGCACATCGTTCCCATGTGGGATAGCAAGGCCGGCCGGATGCGCGATGTCATCATGCCGGGCGTGGGCCTGTACCGCACGCAGGCGGCGCGCACCGGGCGCTTTGCCGGGCAGACGGAACCGGACTTCGGCCCGATGGTGTCCGAGGTGCTGGGCGGCCAGCAAGTCACCTATCCCGAGTGGGCGCGTGTGACGGTCAAAAAGCAGATGGACAACGGCGCCATTGCCGAATTCACCGCCAAGGAATACTGGATTGAGAACTACGCGGTGCGCGGCGGCAAGGATAAATCCATTGCGCCCAATGCCATGTGGTCCAAGCGCCCACGCGGCCAGATCGGCAAATGTGCTGCTGCACAAGCCTTGCGCCTGGCGTTCCCGGAAATGGGTGCGCAGCCAACGGCCGACGAAATGGAGGGCAAGGAGTTGCGCGCAGACGAGGCGCTGCCCACGCTGACGCATGACTACATGGACCCAGCGCTGGTGCTGGCGGGCGTGGCCGATTGCGAGACAGATGCAGAAGCCGCCGCTTACTGGAAGGCGCACAACCCGGCATTCCTCAAGCAGCCCGGCGACCATGCTGCACTCAAGGCCGCAGTTGTGGCGCACCGCAAGCACCTGGCCGCCGAGCTGGCCGCGCGCACGGTCGAGATGGAGCCCGAAGCCGCAACCACCGAAAGCGCGGCAGACGAAGGAAATCCATTTTGATCTACCACACCGCCCCCCAAGGCTCGGACGCCTGGCTGGCCTCGCGCCGCGGCGTCATCACCGGCAGCCGCTTCAAGGATGCACGCGACCGGCTGGTCGACAAGGCAGAGAAGGTCTGCAAGAAGACTGGCGAAATCACCCCGGCCGTGCGCGGCGCGGCGTCTGCCAAATGCCTGAAGTACGGCTACGACCTGGCCCGCGAGCGCTGCGGCGGCACGGCGCCCAGCGTGTTCGTCACCAAAGCCATGCAGGCAGGCACGGAAGGCGAGCCGCTGGCCCGGCTGGCCTACGAGGCCCGCACCGGTGAGCTGGTCGAAGAAGCCGGCTTTATCACCGACGACGACGGCATTTTCGGCGTGTCGGTCGATGGCCTGATTGGCACCAAGGGCGCCATTGAAATCAAGACCATGGTCAGCAGTGAAACGCTGTTCAATGCGGTCGTCAATGAGGATGACAGCGAGTACATCGACCAGATCAACGGCGCCATGTGGCTGCTTGGCCTGGAGTGGGTGGATCTGATTCTGTTCGCCCCGGATCTGGAGCCGATCGGCCTGCATCTGACGATCCGCCGCATTCACCGCGACGAAGAAGCCATCGAGGCACTGGAGGCCGACCTGCTGGCCTTTGCCGGCATGGTCAAAGACAACGAGGCCAAGCTGCGAAGCCTGGCCGCTTAACCCGAGAACCCCATGAACAACAATCAAAAAGCCGAGGTAATACTGTCCGCCATCATGGCCGGCGCATCGACCCCAAACGGGTTTCTCGTTGCCGACCACCCCAAGACCGTCAGCCGTGATGCCACGGAAAACCGCTGCGCCGCGCTGGTCAAGTCCGGCGCGCTGTTCAAGGTCAGGCCGCCAGCGGGCTACACGACCTATTTCACGAGCATGAAAGCCCTGCGCGCATTCCGCGCCAAGTTTCCCGAAACCACGGCGCTGGCCACTGCCGAGAAAAGGCGGGCCAACCCGCAATTGCGCCAGGAGCCCAGCGTCACGCGCCAGCCGACGCCGCCAGGGCGCTACGAGGCGAGCATGCCGTTTGTTCGCATGGGGTCTTCCGAATGGCGTGCAGGGGTCGGGGCATGACGCGCAAGACCACCGCCTACGCCCGCAAACGCCAGCGCACGGGCGGGGCCTTCAATGGCGCGGCATGGGCCAACGCCATCAGCATGTGCCGCCCCTACGACACCGCCGCGCCGGTGGTGATTCCCGGCCTGGTCGAGAACACGCAGGACACGGGCGACACGTCGCTCGCTGGCGTGCAAAAAGCGTTTTCCAACCTGCTGACGGGCGCGGGCACCACGGATGACTTTGACCTGCTGGCCTGGGCATTCGGCACGGCCTGCGCCAGAGCCGGGCAGATTGGCCCGACAGCCGTCAATTAAAACGAGCTGCTGCCGCCGCTGGTGGCGGGCAATGTGGCGCTGGCCCGCGTGCTCAAGCGCTGGCGCCGGTTCGGCAAGTGGCAGCTGCTGGCCGTGGACACGCTGGCGATTGACCACGCGGTCGAGGTGTACGGCACGATCCTGCTGGCGTCCAGCCCGGCGCAGATGCTGGCGGTTGACAAGCTGCATAGTCGCTGGATGCGGGGCCGTGAGATGGCGCCGGCCTGATGTGTCT
>JAQGMZ010000080.1 GCA_028292045.1 Polaromonas sp.
AGGGGCTGCTGAAGATGAGCACCGACAACGCCCAGGGCGGCACCATCACCTTTGCCGGTTTGCCGCCGGGCGGCTGGTTCGGCGAAGGCACGACGCTCAAGCGCGAACCCTACCGCTACAACATCCAGGCGCTGCGCAAAAGCGTGGTCGCCGGGCTGCCGGTGGACAGCTTTCACTGGCTGCTGGACCATTCGATTGGCTTTAACCGCTTCGTGATGAACCAGCTCAACGAGCGGCTGGGGCAGTTCATCGCCGCGCGCGAGATCGACCGCATGAACAACCCCGACCACCGGGTGGCGCGCAGCCTGGCCGCGCTGTTCAACCCGGTGCTGTACCCGTGCGTGGGCTCGGTGCTGCGCATCACCCAGCAAGAGCTTGCCTACCTGGTCGGCCTGTCGCGCCAGCGGGTCAACGAGTCGCTGCGAACGCTTGAGGCGCAGGGTGTCATCCGCGTTGAATACGGCGGCTTGCGCGTCATTGACCTGGTGGCGCTGCGATCGCGTAATTTCCAAGAAATCAATGCTTCTGGCCCTTGATGGGTAGGCGAACTTAGCTATTAATTTTGTAGTTATCTAGACAGGGTCCGACGAGAAACCCAAGCCGGTTGCCCTGCCGCTCTGTCTTTCGGCTAATGCCTGCTTCAACTCCCGCTCCACCCGCCGTTTCTGGGCGGACGCCAGCTGCGTGGCCACTTCCACCCGCAGCGGGCTGCAGCACAGCCACAGCCGCTGCCCGCCGGCGCCGCCGCGTTCCAGGCGCGCCCATGCCGGGTTCATGCGGTAGTGCCGCGTGTCCAGGCCGCGCACCACTTCGATGGCCAGGTGGCCGTCCGGGCTGAAGCTGATCCGCTCGCCATCGGCCGCATGCGCCATGTAGAACAGGTACATCGCCCCGGCCACGGTAATTTCCAGCAGGCACCACAGCGAAATCATCCACACCCCGTGCCAGACAAAGAACAGCGCGACAGTCATGCTGGCGCTTGCCAGCACGGCGTAGCTCAGCATCAGCTGGCGGGGCGTCAGCGCGCAGCGACGTTTCAGTTGCCAGCAAGGCGCATCTTCGCTAGCCTCTGGCGCAGATGGCGTGCCAGCGTGTATCGATGAAAAGGTGTTCATGGCTTGACGCGATGAGGTGGTTGCGCCAAAGCCTGGGCCTTGGCGGGGAAAGCAAAATATACCTGCGCCGGGAAAAAAGCAAGGGCGCTGCCGGCAACGACCCCAAGGCGGTCGGCACACCGCAGAGCAGCCGCCTAAAATACGGCCCAGCCATGCCAGACCACAATTCCCCCAAACCCCCCGCTTCCGGCGCCGTGCGCATCCGCACGGCGCCCGCCAGCGCCGATGCCCCCGCGCCCACCGTGCGCCTGAACAAACGCATGGCCGACCTGGGCCTGTGCTCGCGCCGCGAAGCCGACGACTGGATCGCCCGGGGCTGGGTGCGCGTGGATGGGCTGCCCGCCGTGATGGGCCAGCCGGTTGCCGCCACCGCCCGCATCGAAGTTGCCCGGGAAGCCGAGCAGCAGCAGCGCCAGCAGGTCACCATCCTGATCAACAAACCGGTCGGCTATGTCAGTGGCCAGGCCGAGGACGGGCATGAACCGGCGGCGGTGCTGGTGCAGGCGCACAACCGCTGGCGCGAATGCAACAGCCGGATGCGCTGGGGCCCCGAGCAGCTGCGCGGCCTCGCGCCGGCCGGCCGGCTCGACATCGACTCGATCGGCCTTTTGGTGCTGACGCAGGACGGCCGCGTGGCGCGCCAGCTGATCGGCGAAGACTCGGACATGGAAAAGGAGTACCTGGTACGCGTCAGCTACGGCGCTGAAACCGTCAACGTGCACACCGTGTTTCCGCGTGAAAAGCTGGCATTGCTGCGCCATGGCCTGAGCCTGGACGGGCAGGAGTTGCGGCCTGCGCAGGTCGACTGGCAAAACCCCGAGCAGTTGCGCTTTGTCCTGAAGCAGGGCAAAAAGCGCCAGATCCGCCGCATGTGCGAGCAGGTCGGCCTGTTGGTGACAGGCCTCAAGCGCGTGAGGATCGGCCGTGTCAACCTGGGCCACCTGCCAATCGGCCAGTGGCGCTACCTGATGCCGCACGAGCAGTTCTGAGCTGGCGCGCTTTTGAGCGCACTGGCCTGTCCGCCTTGCGGCAACGGGCTACTTGCCCTCGCGCACCTCCAACTGCAGCGACGCGTACCAGGCCGATGTGTCTTCGATTTCCTGATCGGTCAAGGGCTTGGCGATCACGCTCATCACCTCGTGCACGCGTTTGCCGCTGCGATAGTTCTTGAGCTGCTCGACCAGATACAGTTGCGGCTGCCCGGCCAGGTTGGGCGCATTGGGCAGCGTGGCGATGCCCTGCGCCCCGTGGCAGACCGCGCAGGCCATGCCCGCCTTGGCTTTGCCGGCGGCAATGTCTGCCGCAGCGGGAAGCGCCAGGGCGCCGGCCAGCCCTGCAGCGCAGGCAAGGGTCAGGATTCGCATGTTCATACCTTTTCTCAAAACCGTTGGCACGCGGGGCGCGCCCCGCGCGTCCTGCTTTCCTAGTTGCTGTAGCTGATGCGGTAAATGGCGCCGGCGTAGTCGTCCGACACCAGCATCGAGCCGTCTTTCATGGGCGCGACATCGACCGGACGGCCCCGGTAAGTACCGGTGTCGCTGTCGAGCCAGCCGTCGGCGAATATTTCGGCCTTGCCTGCCGTGCCATTGGCATTGACGGGAATGAAGTTGATGAACGCCCCAGTGGCCTTGCTGCGGTTCCATGAGCCGTGCGCCGCCACAAACATGCCGCCCTGGTATTTGGCGGGAAACTGCTTGCCGTTGTAAAAGGCCATGCCGAGCTGGGCCTGGTGGGCCGGAAACTCGACTTGCGGGTACACCGCGTTGGCCGGTTCCTTCATGTCTTTCAGGTCCACTGCCGCCGGAGACCCGGCAACCTTGTAGTGGCCGTTCCAGTACGGGTAGCCAAAGTGCTGGCCCATTGCCGTTGCACGGTTCAGCTCGCCTGGCGGAATCTCGTCACCCAGGCCGTCGGTCTGGTTGTCGGTGAACCACAGGCTTTTGTCTTTGGGGTTGAAGTCCATGCCGACCGAATTGCGGATGCCCCGGGAAAACACCTCGCGCTTGGTGCCGTCCATGTTCATGCGCACGATGCCGCCAATGCCCAACTGGTTGTACGAATCGACCTTGCCTGCGGGCTGCACGTTGTGCGGCTGGCCCAGGGCGACGTACAGCTTGCCGTCTTCACCCATCCGGCAGACGCGAGCGCCGTGGTTGTAGGACTCTTCTTCAACCGGAATCAGCTGGCCCTGCGGCACGACTTCGCCCACGGCGACATCCGGGCCTTCGTAGAAAAACTCGGCCGCCGGGAAGCTCAGCACCCGGTTGTGCTCAACTACGACCAGCACGCCGTCCTTGGTCCAGCACACGCCATTGGGCACCTTGAAGTTCAGCGAGGGCGCAAACGCCTTGACTTCGCTGGCCATGCCTTCACTGTTCCGATCGGTCACGGCCCAGACGGTGGTTTTGCGGGTGCCGACAAACAGCATGTTGGTCGAGGGCGCCACGGCCATGTGGCGCGCATCGGGCACCACGGCGTAGAGGTCGATCTTGAAACCCGGGGGCAACTTGATTTTTTTCAGGTTGGCGCGCAGGGCATCGGCCTTTCGCCCGTCCTGGGGCACGGTAGGAATGTTCAAGTCCGTGCCGGATACCTTCATCTGCTTGAGGTTGGACATGTTGTCTTTGGGCGCTTGGGCGATTGCGCCCACAGCCATACCCGCCGCAGCAAGCGCAAGCAGCAGTTTTACTAATTTCATGAATTCTCCTCGTTGAATAGTTTTGTCGATCGGTAAAGCCACACACCATGGCCATTTATTAAGCCGCTATCGTTCCCAAAAAACAATAGCCCGCCGCCTGGATTCCGCACCGCCTCGGGTAAGCACCAAGCGGGTAAGCCCCAGTGGCAGCACATTTGCAAAATACCGGTCAAATCCGTTTTTAGAAAACTGCGGGCTTATTGATGAATCTGCGGATGAATGCGCGGAAAGCATGGGGTATATGCTGTCGAATCGCTGTTTTCACTGCAGCGCCTAGCACTGGCCCAAGTGGCCAGAACTCCGCACAATCGGCGCATGTTTTACCGCCCCGATGGCTGACAAGCCCACAATCTTTTTCCTGCGTCTTCCCGCTACCCAGGGGCTGGCGCCTTTGCCGGTTAAAGCCTGCGCCTCAACATCGGTGAATTGCGCAAGGCATGACCCATCACCAACTCCTAAGCCGGCCAAGGCAGGTGCGCAACTCTGCACTGAAGCTGCGCGCCGTCAGTAAATAATGGTCACCGTATGGGGCGTAGTGCCCGTGCAAGTGCCGGTGTTGCAACTGCCCGCCTGTCCTGCTGGCGCGGTGGCGGTGATGGAATAAGGACCTTGAATGGCGCCGTTGCCGCTACCGCTGAGCGTGCCAAGAGCCAGGCTGTACTGGATTCCAGAGGCAACACCCCTGGAAACGCCGCTGGAAACACCGCTGACGTAGTCGAGTGCCATGGTGTAGCCCAAGCTGGTGGAGCACCGGGTTGTGTAAGAGGTTGAAGCCGACACAGTGCCGGCTGAAAATGCGGTGTAGTTCAAACTCATGTTGCTTGGTGGCATGACAAACTGGCAGGAGGATACCGTGTTTATATTGACACTAAACGCCGCTAAAGGTGCTGATGCATTCGTGGTCCCGTAGGTGTACGCTAAATTGATCGTCACAGTGTCCTGGAACAAACCTGACGCCAGCCCGGTTTGCCCTAGCGGAATTTTGGAGTAGTAGGTCGTTGTGGTTGACGAGTTCATTGTGCTGGTGTTGGCGAACGACACGGTTCCCGTAATAGCCTTACTGGTTTGCTTTGACCAGTTTGTCGAAAAGGTTGAATTGGTATAAAAATCGTATTTGATGCAGTTGGTCGTCACACTGCAGTTGCCGACAGTTGTAAGCTTTGCCCGGTTGTTGCCCCCGCTGTTCCATGTTCCGTCGTCCGTAACGGCGGTGAAGCTGACCGAAAGAGGGTCGCCCGTCAAAGTGCGTGTGCAGTTCACGGTAAAGGTGCTGCTGTTCAAATTGTCCGAGTTGGCCAGGCCGTCATACACGGCAAAATAGCCACTGCCGGCGTTCACTGAGCAGTTAATCACTGCCTGCGCACCCGCGCTGAAAAGTAGTGCCCCCAGGGCTAGAAAATAAAGAAAGAGTCTGGCTTTCATCGCGTAATGCCTTTGCACAACAGGGGACCCACGCGGGCAATCTGGTCAGGCGCTTCGGCTGGCAGCGCAACGTCGATCACGCAGGCGCCGCCTTTCCAGTGCAGGCGCAACCGGTTGCTTGCCTGCAGGCCGGTGACAAAAGCCTCGCCTCGCCGCGCCACGTAAAACTCTTGCCTGTCGCCTTCGATCTGCACCGTTGCACCGGCCGGGGCGGGCTCGCCATCGGCAAGCGTGAACTTGATCAGGGCGCCGCGGCCGCTGCGCACAGGGAACGCCACCTTGACGGCGCTGCGCCAGCCGGGCACGGCGATCTGTTCAATCGAATCGAGCTCCGCATTCAGCGGCAGTTCCGAGGCGTTCAAGCGAATCTGGTTGTTCTGGTAGGGCATCAGCCTGGGCACAAGCGCAATGCCGCGGTCATTGGTTCGGGTTTGCATGCTGCTGCCCAGGCCAATGCCGACATCGCCATACCCCGCCACTTCCACCACGGCAAAGCTGTCATCCACACGGCGCGTGACAAACAGGTGTCCGTCGGCCAGCACCAGGCCACCGCTCCCCCCCAGGCGCATGGCTACCTGGTCTGGCGCTGCGCTGATGTCGCCCGTCACCCGACCATAGCGGCCCAGGTAATACAGACCGCCTTCTGCACGGCTGCTGCCCTGTTGCCGCCCGGCAAGGGCGCGCCAACCCAGGTTGCTGTTCTGGTCGGGGTTTTGCGAGGCAGTCGTGTAAAAGTCCGTCTGTCCTTCTCGCTTTTGTACGGAAGCTGTGGAGATGACCCCCTTCTGCAAGGGCAGCACCAGGGTGGCGCCTACCGCAACTCCTTTGCCGCCGGACAGGAGCTTGCTGGCTGTGAAGGTCAGGTTGCCCAGCCCGAATACCCGGAGTGTGTAATTGCCCGACACCGTGGAAATCCGGTCCAATGGCCCCGCAAGGCTGTCGTAACGGTCGATGGATGCAAATCCCAATCCGAGCGAGCCCAGGGTGCCGCTGGAGTAGCTCAGGTTGCCTGCCAGTTGCCGTCGAGTTGGCGCCGCCGTCACATCCTGGCCGAGTTGTCTGAAGTTGATGCTGGCGCCCTGGGCCTGGACATATGCGCCCATGTGCAAACCCTGTTTTTCCACGCCCACCAGCCATTGGCCGCCGCTGCCCAGGCTGCGTTCCCGGCTGGCGACCCAGGCGGCCCGCCCAAGCGTCTGCCATGGCAGGGTCATCACCAGTCCCAGCTCGGCTGTGCGCAGCGTGGATGTCAATTCGGCACGGCTTTCCAGTGTGATGCTTTGGCTGTAGCCGTGCCGCCAGAGTCCGCTGGCAAAGCCAGGGCCGTAGTGGGTGCTGGCCGTGCCCAGGTCGCGGCGTATGCGCCCGGTTTCCATGCTCCAGTCGTCCAGTCCGGCGGGCAGCAGCTGGGGGTTAACAAAAAATGACTGCACGATCACTGTTTCGCGGCCCAGAAGATCGCGCACCACCAGGCGCGCTTCGCCGTTGCCCGTGATGACCGGCAGGTTGTCGAGCGCAAACGGCCCGGTTGGCACGCTGGACACTTGGCGCAAGACATCATTGACGTAAAGCTCAACGGTCGAAGGCGCTGCGGACAGGCCGGTCAGCGGGGGCAGCTGCTGGTTCACGAAGCCGGGGGTCGAGGCAAAGTTGCTGCCATATTGCAGGCCGCCGAAATACACAGCGCGCCCCAGCATGCTGGCGCGCGTGCTGGCGTCGCCCAGCCGCAAGATGCGGTTGTTGTCGGGAAAGTCCCGGGTAAAGGTGCTCTCCAGCCGCAACCAGCTGCGCGGATTGCCCAGCAGCTGGTTGCTTGTCAGGTTGCGCCCGACAAAACTGGTGGTCAGCACACCCAGGCCAGTGGAGACGCCGATCTCTCCGAGAAGGCCGAGATCGTTGACCGTTGGGGCCGCCCGCAGCATGTTGCGGGCGTAGTTGAGGTCGTAATTGAAGAAAGCGCTGGGCAGCACCGGGTCACGCACCGGCTTGTCCACTTTCTCCTTGGTGAGCAGGGTGGCAGCGAAGGCCTCTGGCGAAAACGCTAGGTCAACCGACTGGTTGCTGAAATCCGTTTTAGCGCTGAAACCCGCCACCGATGACAGGGGCCAATAGCTGACGCCCCTGAGCTCAATGCCTTGCGCATTCGCGCGGCGATTGACGCGCCATTCCTCAAATGCATCCTGCGGCGCATACAAGCTGCCCGCCCGCTCGATGAGCAGCCAGGTGCCTGTCTTGGCGCCATTGACCGTCACTTCAAGCGGAAGGATGCGTTCATCCGTCCTGGCCGCGACCGGGTCCGGGGCTTGCGCTGACGCGGTGGCAATCCACAGGCTGAGCATGACAGGCGCCCAGCGCGAGCGGTGCCGAAGATTCATTGACTGCACCTAATCAGACAGCGTGATGTCAAAGGTCTGGGTGGCGCCGTCATCCTGCTTGATCGCCAGCCGCACCTTGCCTGCCGGAATCAAGCCATCCGCACGCTGCATGTCGAAACTTCGCTGGATACCCGGCAGGATGTAGCCGCCTGCGTCACGGCTGGCCAGCTTGACGCCCTCGGCGCCGGTCAGTAAAAAATCGACCGGCTGGGCATAGGCGGTGCCTGTGTTCCCGCACACCGCCCGTACGCTGTTGGGCGCGCTTCGCTCTGGCGTGCAGTCCAGCTGGCGTTTCACGCCGGGCGGGGAAATAAACACTGGCAGCGAAAACGCCATGGCAATTTGCAGATGCACTGACTTGTCCGCAGGCTTGGCCTCGGGCACCTCCCGCACGATCAGCCGAAAGGTTTGCTGCATGCCGGGGAGCACTGGGCGCAGCAGTGCCAGCCTGACCACCTGGCGCGACCTGGGCGCCATCTTCACGATGGGCGGCGAGAGAATCATGTCTTCGCTGAGCGTCAGTTCGTCCTGGCCGTCAGGTTTTTGCTTCCACTCGTAGATATCGGCCTGCATCAGCAGTTCGGTGTTGCCTTCGTTGTTCAGCGTGACGGCGGTGGCGCGGTCCCGGCTGGCCATGTAGATGCGCACCGGACTGACCGAAAACTGACCAGCGGCGGCGGGCAGCGCCAGCGTGGCAGTCGCCATCAGCCATGGCACTGCCCGAAAGAAAGGGGAAAAATTCAACATGCGTCCTTACCAGCCAATGGTCAGTTCCAGATAATCCCGTTCGTCCCGGCTGACTATCTGCCACGCCGTGACGGTGCCGGCACCGGTGTAGGTGTCCAACGTGCCAAGGAACTTCCCGGTCCCTGAAAGCAGGGTCACAAAACGGTAGGCACCCCCATGCGCGGGCGCCCACGAGGTGCCGGCCTGGGGAGGCGACAGGTTCACAACCGAACCGGTCGCGCAGACCACCGTCACGGTCGCACCGAAGCTGCCGGCGGCATTGCTGCGGCGGCAAAAAGCACTGGCAGGCGTGCCGGTCACCTGCTTGACCGTCACATTGAAGGTGGCGCTGGCCTGGTCTGCTTGAGCCACGGCAGAAGCCATGCACAGGCACCCCGCGCAGGCCAGCAAGCTGCCTACCCTGCTAAGCCGGGCACAATGTGAACGAAGACGCTTTATCATGGCCGGGACCGGGAAACCAAGCCTGGTTTAGTAGGTGATGGTGAGGGTGCGGGTATGCGTTTGGGCTGATGCATCGCAAGAAGCGGATGCTGAGTCTGTTACGGTGCAATGGCCGGCCTGGTAGGCAGCCATAGTTCCCGTAATCTTCACATGTTTTACGTCTGGACCTCCCGTGACACCTGCAGCGGAAGTAGCAGAAGCTCCAGCGCTTGTCGCAACCGAATTGTCTGCAACCAGATGATAGTTGAGCCCGGCCAACACGCCATCCCCAGTGGCGCTGGTGGAGGCAGCGCCGGTGGCGGTGCCGTTGATAGCATCGAAAGTAAAGGTGGGCGCAGCAAGTCCCCGGGTGCAGTTGAAGTCAAGTTGTACAGAAGTAGACTTAATAGCATTATTAATAGCGTCATAAGTGCCGAAATTCAAGGTTGTCGTACCGGAGTTAATTGCGACGCAACGCGATTACAGCAAGACAGAAACGGTGAAACTGCTGTCCACTGTGGCAGCCTGTGCTGGGGCAGTCATCACGCTGGCGAATGCGACCAAAGCGGCAGCGAAATAGGTCTTTTTCATGAAAGCTCCAGTTGGAAATAAAATAAAGAACCAAACAAATTGAATGGCAGCAAAATGTAACAAATAATTTCTGTGCTGGATGAAATTTGTTTCAAAAAGTAAAAATATGTGACGTTTATTTGTGAATAACATCGATTTCAATGCTTTTTTGCCAATTAAATCCAAAGAGAAAATGTAACAAATGTCACTCAGAATTTTTTTGACACTTTTTTCCGAGTTTTTGCAAACTCGTAACATTTTTAAAACATATTGATCTGAACATGCAAAAACAAACCCGTCCCTTTCAAGCCGAAGTCGCCCAGCTGCTCAAGCTGGTCACCCACTCGCTGTACTCCAACCCTGAAATTTTCCTGCGCGAGCTGATCTCCAACGCATCGGATGCCTGCGACAAGCTGCGCTTCGAGGCCTTGAACGACGCCGGTCTGCATGAAAACGACAGCGAACTGAAAGTGCGTGTCAGTTTTGATGCCGCGGCCAAGACGCTGACCATCGCCGACAACGGCATCGGCATGTCCCAGCAGGAAGCCATTGACCACCTCGGCACCATTGCCAAGAGCGGCACACGCGACTTCGTTTCGCACCTGTCGGGCGACCAGAAGGCCGACTCGCAGCTGATTGGCCAGTTTGGCGTCGGCTTTTACTCCGGCTTCATCGTGGCAGACAAGATCACCGTCGAAAGCCGCCGTGCCGGCTTGACTGCCGGCCAGGGCGTTCGCTGGGTCAGCGAAGGCACCGGCGAATTCGAGGTCAGCGAGATCGAGCGGGCCGAGCGCGGCACCAGCATTACCCTGCACCTGAAGGAAGACGCCACCGAGTACCTGAACGCCTGGAAACTTAAAAGCGTCATCAACAAGTATTCAGACCATATTTCCCTGCCCATCCTGATGGCCAAGGAAGAGTGGAAAGACGGCGAAAACGACCAGCCCGGCGAGATGGTCGCCACCGGCGAATGGGAAACGGTCAACCAGGCCGCCGCGCTCTGGACACGCTCTAAGAAAGACATCACGCCCGAGCAGTACGACGAGTTCTACAAGCAGATCAGCTATGACCAGGATGCCCCGCTGGCCACCACGCACAACCGCGTCGAGGGCGCCACGGAATACACCCAGCTGCTGTTCATCCCGAGCAAGGCGCCGAT
The DNA here is from genome assembly GCA_028292045.1 of Polaromonas sp. GTDB lineage: Bacteria > Pseudomonadota > Gammaproteobacteria > Burkholderiales > Burkholderiaceae_C > Polaromonas. The sequence continues at coordinate 10,507 of JAQGMZ010000080.1, forward strand.
GGACATGTTCAACCGCGACAAGGCCGCCGGGGTGAAGCTGTACGTCAAGCGGGTGTTCATCATGGACGACGCCCAGGCGCTGCTGCCCAGCTACCTGCGCTTTGTCAAAGGCGTGGTGGATTCGTCCGACCTGCCGCTGAACGTGTCGCGCGAACTGCTGCAGGAAAGCCGCGCCGTGAAAGCCATCCGTGAGGGCAACACGCGCCGCGTGCTGTCGATGGTCGAGGACCTGGCCGCCAACGACGCGGACAAGTTCACGGCTTTCTATGCCGAATTTGGCGCGGTGCTAAAGGAAGGCCTGGGCGAGGACCATGCCAACCGCGAGCGGCTGGCCAAGCTGCTGCGCTTCGCCAGCTCGACCACGGACGCGGCCAGCGTGAGCTTTGCCGACTACAAGGCGCGCATGAAGGACGGCCAGGACGCGATCTACTACATCACGGCCGACACGCTGGCGGCCGCCAAGAA
>JAQGMZ010000026.1 GCA_028292045.1 Polaromonas sp.
CAGACAGGCTACGCGCTGGGAACTGTCCAAGGATTGCTTTCAAGGGCATCAAAACAAATCTGTCTTGGACAGCGCCATAGACGAATTATTGTCCAGCAATCCACCCCGCATTATTGTGGAGTCGATACCACGCCCAAAGGGTACACCCGGCACACCGACAAAAATCTACAAACTTGCAGCGAAGTCTGCGAAGTCTGCGAACTATGAGCATCCACGCGGGTTTGCGGGTGATTCTGCAAACCGCGAAGTCAGCGAAGTGATCAAGGGAGAAAAAGGATTACTTCGCACACCTCGCACACTTCGCGAAGTCCAAAACAGGCCGCAAACCCGCGCCAGTATTGACACTTCGCTTGCTTCGCACACTTCGCACGCTAATTCAAAAACTGATGACGATGTGGAGGTGATCTAAATGCCCGCCCTGCCCGTTCACGACATTGTTGAAGTTCTGCACGATGCTGGCCTGCGCGTGTCACTGGTCTCTGGCGGCGACTTGGGCGTAAGTCCAGCCAGCCGCCTTACCCATGAGCTGCGTGACCTGATCCGGGGCAATAAGGCTGTTCTGGTGGATTGGCTGCAAGCAGCGAACGACCAAGCACCTGAGCCGCCTTTAGACCCCGAAGCCTGGCACGAACTGGCTCAGGCGTACTACGCCCACCACTTCAACTGCAACGTCTGTATCGCTGCTGGGCGTGGCTCGCGCTATGGCCCACGCTGTGGCGCCGGCACTGGGCTGTGGAACGCCTATCAAAGGACATCACCATGACAAATTTGCATGAGGTCGGCAGGTTCTCCAGCCGCAAAGAGTCCAAGCATGCGCGCCCGATTGGGGCTGAGATAGGCTCCCGCCGCAATCCCTTTGATGGCTTGCTCATGAGCCCAGCGCGACGTCCGCGTCACGAGCGCATCGATATCTTGCGCCAGCTCGCTGGCCGTCTGCAGGCTGATCGTCATGTTGACGTGCAATGGCTTGGTGAGCGGCTGAGTACCTGGCTGCAACGCGGTGGCTCCTTAGATGCAGTGCTTGGCGTGCGTGCCGAGCAAGGATCACGGGCAACAGCGCAGGCACGCGTGCGTCAGGCTGAGACTGACGGCCTGCTGCTGCAGCTCGCGGTGGCCGCAGGAAGCGACTGCAAGGCCCTGGCCATCCTGCGTGCCGAGTGCCCTTGTCCAGCGTCGGCGCGCTTGATTGTCGATAGGTTGCAGGCGCTAAAGGCGCCCACTTCCAAAACTGCAATCTCTCGTGCACGCGGGCGAAGTTCACGTCATTCGAAATGACGTGAATATTCTTCTTTTTCAGGCATCGTTATATCCCCATTTAAAGGAAAAAACGCGTGAGCTACACATATTCTCAAGCAAAAGGACGCTCAGCCGGGCGCTACTTCAAGGCTCTGGCCGTCAACCGAGGCGATGCCATCGCTGCCGGTGCCTACATCGACCGGGTCAACTGGTCCGACGCTGGCGTCGTCAAGGCCGCCATCAACGCGTTGACAACTGGCGATGCAAGCTCGCTGGCTGACGACGTCGCACAGGACTATCTCGCGCAAATCTACCCTGCGACCATCTTGGGCCGGCTCTCCTTGCTGCGCCGCGTGCCGGCCAGGACGACCTCCTTGCGCCAGACCTCTGGCGCCCGGGCGCAGTGGGTGGGCGAAGGTGCTCCCAAGCCTCTCTCGGTTGCCGGCTTCGCCCGTGAACCCGGCATGGCGTTGCGCAAGGTAGTGGCGATGGCAGTCATCCCCGAAGAGCTCGCCCGCGTGTCCAACGCCGAAGACTTCCTGCTGCGTGACCTCAACTCAGCCACCATCGCCGAGCTGGACGCCAGCTTCATTGATCCAGCGAGCGCCGAAGTAGAAGGCGAGCGCCCTGCCAGTATCACCTTTGGCGTAGCGCCCAAAATCTCTGCCGGCAATCCGGCAGCAGACCTACAAGCTGCCATTGCTGCCCTCGTCGCAGCCGGCGGCCGCCTTGAAAGCGCGGCCTGGGTGCTGCATCCCCAGCAGGCCACCGCTCTGAACCTGCGCGGTGCACCGTTCGACAAGATCTCGGCGCTGGGCGGTCAACTGGCGGGATTGCCGGCCGTCACATCGAGCGCCGCGCCCAGCACTGCTATCGTGCTGTTAGACCAGGGGGGCATCGAGCTTGCAGGGGGCAATGACGCCACGCTGCGAGTCTCGACCGAGGCCGCAATTGTCATGAGCGACAGCCCGAGCACTGACGGGCAGCTGACCAGTCTTTGGCAAACCAACAGCATCGCACTACTAGCCGAGATCGCCGTGAATTTCCGGGTTGCGCGCCCTGGCACGGTGGTGGTGATCGAAGGCGCCGATTACGGGAGTGAAGCATGAGCGCCATGAAATTCGACCTGAACAAGGCTCGCTTGCACATCAATGAACAGCTCTTGGAGCACTACCGCCAGACGGGGCGGCGGATGGGTGATGACTATGAAATTGCTGCGCGCATTGCCGAGGACGGCCATACCCTGGAGCTGTACGTGGTCACCGAAAACTTCACAGCTGTAACCAGAGTTTCTGGCTTTTTCAAGCCTGAAATCAACCCTTCTGGTTATGTTGGCTTCCTCAAAAACTTTAACGAGGTTTTGCACTGATGAGCACCACAATCGAAAGACTTGCCAAGGGAGCGAATGTCCCAGCCGAAGAACTTGCCAAGGAAATAAGACCCGTAGCTCTAGAATTTTCTGAGGTAATGTTTGCTGCATTGGATAAAAATCTGGATGCCTGCAAAAAAGCCGGACTCAGTCCGGCTGCCAGAGCGATGCCTGTCTCGATTTCCGTCGCGACAGCTGGCCTCGTATTTCTGCTCCGCCG
>JAQGMZ010000093.1 GCA_028292045.1 Polaromonas sp.
CCCCAGCAGCCCAGCAGCGCGCAGTCGCGCACGTCAATCGGAAAGCCGCGGTCAATGTCCGCCACCTGCGGCAGGTAGGCAATGCGTTCGCGCGCTGGCGCCACCGTCAGCGCGCCGCCGGAGCGCCCGCCTTCAATCGGCAGCAGGCCGACGATGCTCTTGAGCAGTGTGCTTTTGCCCGCGCCATTGGGCCCGACCACGGCGGTCAGCGAGCCCGGGGCAAAACCGCCGCTGATGTGGTGCAGCGCCGGATGGCGGCGGTAGCTGACCGTGAGGTCGCGCAGCAGGACCACCGGGCCGCCGGCTACCACGGCGCAATCTCCAGTTGCGTCCAGGCCACCGCAAGCCACAGCAGCGCCACGGCCGGCAGCACGGCCAGCATCCGCAACCAGGCCGGCCAGGCCAGCATGCTGGCGGGGCGGGAAGAGTTGGGGGGCGGCGTAGAGGCTGGTGGCGTCTTCATGTGTTTCCTGAAAATGGCGACGAAGCTGCAAGTTGCGGTAATAATGCAACTTGATGGCGATAGAGTGTAATGCAACTCAATTGCATTACTAATGAATCAAACGCGAGCAAAGGTCAACCCGTGGCATCTTTCCAGGCTTCAGAGTCCGCCAGGCCCGATCCGATCGACGCGCTGCTGGCCGCGCACGGCCTGCGGCGCACTGCGGCGGCGCGCCGGGTGCTGGGCTGGTTGCTGGCGCATCCGGACACCAGCTACACCCACGCGCAATTGCAGGCGGCGCTCAGCGGGGAAGGCCCGTCGGCGCTGGACCGCGTCACGCTGTACCGGCTGATCGACCGCCTGACGCAGGTCGGCCTGCTGCTGTGCCGGGTGGACGCCAGCCGGGTGCGCCGTTACCAGGCCATGCCGGCGAGCGTGCATGCCATGCCGCATTTCCAATGCCAGAGCTGTCACCGCGATAGCCCACTGGAGGGCGCCTTGAAGGGCAATGCGCTCGACCTGGAGCGAGCGGCGCAGACCGCCATCGAGGCGCTCAAGGCCCTCGGTTATCAAGGCATGAGCCTGGACTTTGCCGTGCGCGGGGTTTGCGCCGACTGCGCCGCCAGCGCGCCGGAAACAGCGACATGACCCGGGCGGTAGCGATACCTGCGCATGGCTTGCCAGTGGACCGCCCTTGATTCCCCATGCGCAACCCTTGGGCATAAGGTGGCCTTGCGCCCAGCCGGAGAGTAAGTTCATCGCGGTTAAACTCCCGGCTGTCACAAATCCGTCATGTTGCGGATTTGAATTTTTTGAGGATCTCCCATGCTGTTCAGCAAGTTGTTGCCGCGAGAAGGCAATTTTTTCGAGATGTTTGACCAGCATGCCAGCCGGATCGTGGAAGCCGCCCATGCCTTTTCCAAGATGGTGGCCAACTACAGCGATGTTGAAAAGCGCAACATCCATCACAAGGAAGTCGACGATGCCGAGCGTGCCGCCGACCGCATTACCCATGAAGTCAGCCGCGTGCTGCACAAGACCTTCATCACGCCGATCGACCGGGACCAGATTCACCAGCTGATCAACACGCTCGACGACGTGGCCGACCTCATCCAGGATTCGGCCGAGACCATGGCGCTGTACGACGTGCGCCACATGACGGATGACATCCTGCGCCTGACCGACCTGAGCGTGAAATGCTGCGAACGCCTGAAAGACGCCGTCGGCCTGATCGGCAAGGTGCGCGATGCCGCCACCGCCGAAGCCACCCTCAAGACCTGCGCCGAGATCGACAAGCTGGAATCCGACGCCGACCATGTGATGCGCTCGGCCATGAGCCGGCTTTTCCGCGAAGAACCCGATGTGCGCGAGCTCATCAAGCTCAAGGCGGTGTACGAACTGCTTGAAACCATCACCGACCGCTGCGAGGATGCTGCCAACCTGATCGAGGGCATCGTCCTCGAGAATTCCTGATCCCAGGCGACCAAGACTTAATTTCTCATGCAAACTGCACAGACCGCCCTCTGGGTCGTGGCGCTGCTGGTCTTCATGGCCATTGCCTTCGACTTCATGAACGGCTTTCATGACGCCGCCAATTCCATTGCCACGGTGGTGTCCACCGGCGTGCTCAAGCCCGGCCATGCTGTCGCGTTTGCGGCGCTTTTCAACCTGCTGGCCCTGTTCGTCTTTCACCTGAGCGTGGCGGCCACCGTGGGAAAAGGCATCGTGCAGCCCGGCATCGTGGACACCCACGTCGTTTTCGGGGCATTGACCGGCGCCATCACCTGGAATCTGGTGACCTGGTATTTCGGCATTCCCAGCAGTTCGTCGCATGCGCTGATCGGCGGCATCGTCGGCGCGGTGGTCGCCAAGTCAGGCGCCAGCGCGCTGATCGCCGGCGGCCTGGCCAAGACGGTGGCGTTCATCTTCATCTCGCCGTTGCTCGGTTTTTTGCTCGGTTCGCTGATGATGGTGGCGGTGTCCTGGATCTGCCTGCGGGCGGCGCCTTCCAAGGTGGACCGCTGGTTCCGGCGGCTGCAGCTGGTATCGGCCGGCGCCTACAGCCTGGGCCACGGCGGCAACGATGCGCAAAAAACCATCGGCATCATCTGGATGCTGCTGATTGCCACCGGCTACACGGCCGCCGGCGACAGCACGCCGCCCGCCTGGACCATCGTGGTCTGCTATGCGGCCATTGCGGCTGGCACATTGTTCGGCGGCTGGCGAATCGTCAAGACCATGGGCCAGAAGATCACCAAGCTCAAGCCGGTCGGCGGCTTCTGCGCGGAAACCGGCGGCGCGATCACCTTGTTCCTGGCCACCATGCTGGGCATACCTGTATCGACCACCCACACCATCACCGGCGCCATCGTCGGCGTGGGCTCGACGCGCCGCGCCTCGGCCGTGCGCTGGGGCGTGGCGGGCAACATTGTCTGGGCATGGGTGCTGACCATCCCGGCATCCGCCTGCGTCGCAGCGCTGGCTTACTGGATCAGCTTGCTGATTTTCTAAGCTCGGGACTTAACGGCTTTTCATCTGCCGGGCGCATACCTTAGGCAGCCTGGCCAGGCTTGATGGCCAAAACGCTTGCTTGCGACATCCGGACTGCTGTGCCAGAAACGGGGCGTGAGCAAGCTGCACAGCGCGAAAGAAAAATCGGTACAACCCAGCTCTTGCTGCGGTTCGTCAGCCAAAACGGTTTTAAAAACGCTTCCTGCATCGGCTCCAGTGCTGATGGAGCAGGTTTTTTCGCCTCGGGTTAAGGCGGGCACCGCTGCGCCGCACTCATACCTAGCCCAGCAGGCGCCCAACCTTCCAGACGCATTTTCCAAAGCGCTCACGGGCAACGAAATGCCCTGGCTAGCAGCAAGGCATCCTCCCGCAGCATTTCTGCTCCATTTTTCTGGACGTGCAGAAATTGTAAAGATGGCTTTTGGCTGCGGATTCAAACAGAAACAAAATGTTTTAAACAACAATTAATAATTGGTTTTGTAAATTTAACAAATTTTCAAAAAATATGGGTGACAGTTTTCGTCGAGAGATAGAGCTGATAAAAAGCCATAAATTTAAAGCGTGAATTTGTTCTTTTTGTTCAATTAAAAATTACAAAAACACAATTTAAGTGTTTGAATATGTAAATTCATAATTTCCTTTTAATAACAAATAAAAATGCTAATTTACAATTTACTCAGTTTAAATTGTTAAATTTGTTAATTTTTGTTTGGTAAATCCAGGCCTTCGTTTGGCCAAGATTAAAGGAATATTTTAATGAACCGGTTTTACAAATCCATCTGGAATGATTCCCTTGGCGCTTGGATTGCTGCCTCTGAATTATCCAATTCGCGTAGCGGAAAATCAAAAAGTTTGCGTGCCGTCGTGGCGTGCGCTGCTGTTGGACTAACCCTCGCTAGCCAAATGGCTACAGCGCAAGTGGCAGGACTGGTCAATCCTTGCACGGGCGCAAGTTTGCCAAGAAGCGCCATTACGGGACTCCTGAATCCGGTGTTAAATCCCTTGACGGCCGCAGTGGATATCTTAACTTTTACCTTGCCTGGGGTTGGGCTCAACAGCATTTGGTCGAACCTTGCAGACGGAAATCCCATTGGATTGAATGTTCTGGATACGCAGGGCAATATTTTGTCGGTAAACCAAGACTGCAAAGTAATTGCCAACGAGTATTCGATTAGCCGGCCGGCCGGTGTAGCCATTGGCGGAAACAAGATTACAGGGCTCGGCACCAACGGTGGCACCCCGGCAGTCGCCAATGAATTAACTTCGGTGGCCATCGGCAATGGCGCCGACACCGCCACGGGGGCCACGAATGCGCTCGCTCTGGGTGAAAACGCCAAGGTGCAGACAGGGGCCCCCAATTCAGTGGCCCTTGGCGCCGGTTCAGTTGCCACTGCGCCCAATACAGTCTCCGTAGGCCAAGTCGGCACCGAACGCAGGATTGTCAACGTGGCCGATGGCATTGGCAGCACCGACGCGGCCAATATGGGCCAGTTGAGCGCCGTGTCCGGTCTGGCCGGCAACTCGGTGCAGTATGACAACCCCGGCAAGACCAGCGTGACGCTGGGCGGTGCGGGCGCGCTGGCACCGGTGGTGCTGGGCAACGTGGCCGAAGGGGCGCTGAGCGCGAACAGCACCGAAGCGGTCAATGGCAGCCAGCTGTTCACCACCAACGGCAACGTGGCAACCAACACGACCAACATTGCCGGGAACACCACGTCGATCGCCAACCTCGATGGCCGCGTCACCGCCAACACCACCGACATCGCCAATAACACCACGGCCATCAACAACCTGGGCGACAACATCAGCCAGGGAAAAATCGGGTTGGTGCAGCAGGCCACGGCCGATGCCAACCTGACGGTGGGCAAGAGTACCGGCGGGACGGCCGTTGACTTACAGGGCACAGCCGGAAATCGCAAGTTGATCAATATGGCGGCGGGAACAGACGATGGCGACGCCGTCAATTTAAGTCAACTCAAGGCGGTATCCACCACTGCGGCTAACTCCGTTCAATACGACAATTTGGAAAAAACCAGCATCACGCTTGTCGGCGCTGGCGGTACCGCCATTGGCAACGTCAAGGCCGGCGAAGTGAGCGCCACCAGCGCGCAAGCCGTGAATGGCGCCCAGCTGTCGGCCACGAATTCGGCGATTGGTAGTGTAGACGCCAGAGTCACCAACCTTGCTGGTGACACCAGCACGGCGTACACGGTGACCAGTGGCAAGGGCATTCGCTATGCGCGGACCAACGAAAACGGCCTGCCTCAACTGGACGCCTTTGCCCAGGCCGCTGGCGCGACTGCGGTTGGGTACAACGCCACGGCCTCTGCTGAAAATGCAGTGGCCATTGGGCGGGATGCCAATGCTGGCACGGCCGACGCCGTTGCAATCGGCCATGGCGCCGTGGCCAGAGACGGCAAAGCCGTGTCCATCGGCGCGCAAAATATCGCTTCCGGCAATGGCGCCGTCGCCATTGGCGACCCCAACATCGCCACCGGCGCAGGTGCGGTTGCCATTGGTCAGAACAATACCGCCACCGGCCAGGGTGCCGTCGCTACCGGGAATGCCAACCAGGCCACAGGCGCGGGTTCGGTCGCCATCGGTGATGCAAACAAGGCGACTGGGCAAACATCGGTTGCAGTGGGCAGCAACGCTGTGGCCAATGGCGCATCCGCAATCGCCTTCGGCCAGGCAGCCGTGGCGAGCGCCGCCAACAGCGTGGCGCTTGGCGCTGGCGCGGTCGCCGTGCGAGGCGCACAGACCGGTTACGCGGCAATCGGGGTGGGTGCAGGGCAAAACTCCGCCGGCGAAGTTTCCGTGGGAAATGCTGGAAGCGAGCGTCAGCTGACCAGCGTGGCGCCCGGCAGTGCCGGAACGGACGCAGTGAATGTCAACCAGCTCAACGGGGTCACTGCTGGAATCGGCAATTACGTCAACAACGTAGTCCGGCGCATCGATGATGTTGAGAAGAATGCCGATGCAGGCACGGCCGGCGCCATGGCGATGGCCGGCATGCCGCAAGCTTTCACCCCTGGTAAAAACATGCTAGCCGCGGGCGCCGCGAGCTATCAGGGCCAGACATCGCTTGCCGTCGGTCTGTCCAGGCTTTCCGACAATGGCAAATGGGTCATGAAGGTCAACGGCGCCGCCAACTCACGCGGCAAAGTGGGCTTGGCGGTCGGCGCAGGCTACCAGTGGTAAGTCAACGCAAAACCACCGCAAGGAAAACAAAATGATGAAGAAATTCAATGGCACCTTGATTGCCGGCGTGGCCGTCACCCTTTTAACTGTGCAAGGCTGCGCAAAACTCTGGGTCAGCAAAGGACTGACAGATGACGGGCAAGCCACCGAACTCGTCTTTCCAGATATTCAGAAGGATGCAACCCTCAAGGAAGGTATTTTCGTCAACCAGGCCAACTTGCGCCAGATGGCGCCAGGCATGACGAAGGAGCAGATTTATGCCTTGCTGGGAAGACCGCATTTCAGAGAGGGAATCGGGGAAGTACGCGAATGGGATTACATCTTCAATTTTCGCAACGCAGCTGATTCGACTTACGCCACATGCCAGTACAAAGTGCTTTTTGATAAAAATCTAAAAGCCCGGAATTTTTACTGGCTCCCGGCGTCTTGCGCCGGCAAGTTGAACACCCCGGTTCATTAGCCTGAAAAAACGCATCGTGGCCTGCAAGGTTCGCAATGCGCTGGTGCGGGTGCGAATTTGTTCCTGATTGCGTCCTGTCCTATAAGTGAACCCGCCCTAACGAGGAATTGGATTAACGGAAAATTCGGGTACGCTGTCTGCCATGACACTGCCAAAAATGAACAAGCCTTTTTCGATGATCCGGGAATTCCATCTGGCCGACTGGTTCACCCTGGCCAATGCGGTCTGCGGTACAGGCGCCTTGTTTTCCATGATGACGTATCTCCAGACGAACGAAGTCAAGCATATCTACTATGCCTGCGCGTTGGTTATGGCGGCTTTGATCTTCGATGTATTTGATGGGCGCATCGCGCGCTGGCGTCAAAAAACCTCGGTCATGGGCCGGGAACTGGATTCACTGGCCGACGTCATTTCCTTTGGCGTGGCTCCGGCGGTGATCGCTTACGGCTGCGGCATGCAGGGCCTTTACGACCGGATTGTCTTGGCGGGATTTGTAGCCTGCGGCGTGTCGCGCCTGGCGCGTTTCAATATCACGGCTGAGTCACTGTCCGGGGATGGGGGCAAGGTCAAGTTTTTTGAAGGAACGCCCATTCCCACATCCGTGCTGCTGGTGGCAGTGATGTGGATAGCTGCCTGGCAGGGCGCACTGCACCGGGCGCTGTGGTGGGGCGAGTGGGTCTTCGCCGGCTTCACGCTTCACCCGCTGGTGCTGCTGTTTGCGCTATCGGGTTCGTTGATGGTTAGCCGGATTCGGGTTCCTAAATTCTGATCTGATCCCCGTTTTCTGGGCCACGGGCGAATGGCTTGCCTTTTGCCGGCGGGTCCGGTGCGCGAAAAGCTGAACTTTGAATCAACCCACCCAACTCAACTCAACTCAACTCAACTCGACTTCCCCCTTTTCTGTTCGCACAGAAAAAGCCGATGCATGCAAGGCTTCGGACCGTTAAGGTTGATACAAGCAACGGGCTGTTGGTTTACCCGCGATTTGCTAGTATTCCTTGTCAATATTTTTTGACGCACATTGGAGACTTGCATGAAACGCATCGTTATTGCCCTGGCGCTGTTCTCGTCATCACTGGCCTTTGCCAGCAGTTGCCCGACGCACATGAAAGAGATCGACGCCAAGCTTTCCAGCAATCCTTCGGTCGCGCCCGCCGACATGACCAAAGTCAAAAAGCTGCGTGCTGACGGAGAAGCATTCCACAAAGCAGGCAAGCACGCAGAGTCCGAGAAGGCGCTGGGCGACGCCAAGAAGCTTCTCGGCATTTAAATCCTGCAGTGCGTGGGCAACGGGCAAGGGTTGGCAAACTGCAAATACAGAGTGTTCGGCCTTGCACGGTAGAAGACATCACCAGTCTTCCTTGACCGCCAGCACCGCATCCCTGCCCGCCGCCGCGCGCCCGGCCAGCCAGGCGGTCAGCGTGCCGGCCAGCACCACGCCCGCGCAGAGCAGCGCCAGCCGCGCCCACGGCACCTGCAAGTCCATGGTCCAGTGAAAACTTTGCGGGTTGACGACAAACACCAGCACGGTGGACACGCCAAGGCCCAGCGCCAGGCCGGCCAGCGCGCCGATCACCGTCCAGGCGGCGCCTTCGCCCGCCACCACGGTCAGGATTTGCCGGCGGGTCAAGCCCAGGTGGACGAGCAGCCCAAACTCCTTGCGCCGCGCCAGCACCTGTGCGCTGAAGCTGGCCGCCACGCCGAACAGGCCAATGGCGATCGCCACGCCCTGCAACCAGTAGGTCACGGCAAAGCTGCGGTCGAAAATCCTGAGCGACATTGCGCGAATCTGACGGCTCGAAGCCATTTCCAGCAAGGCGCCGCCGCCCGACTGCCGGTCTGCCAAAAGCCGGATCGCCTGCTGCACTTCGGCGTCTGGCGCATTGCCGCCCAGCCACAGCGCCAGGTCGTTGACGCGGACATCGCCGCTCAGGCGCTCGAAATCGCGCTGGTCGATGGTGATGGCGCCAAACTGCCGGGCATAGTCGCGCCACACACCCGCCACATAGAACTTCTGGTTGGCTATCGAGCTAGTCGCTGCGGCTGCTGGGCCCGCTTGCGCAAATGCACTGAAAGCCTGAGCCAGCGGCAAAAATACGCTGCCCGGCCGGGCGCCGTACAGGTCGACCATTGCCTCGCTGACATAAATGCCGATCTGTCCGGCAGGGACCGGCAGCGCGCCGCCCACCAGGGGCAGGTCAGTGGCCGGGTCGCCGATGGGCCGTGAGATCAGGGTGACGGCAGGCATGCCGGCGTCAAACAGCAAGGGCGTGGTGCGCAGGCTGCTGACCCGCACCACGCCGGGCACACCGCCCAGCGCCCGGACGAATGCCGGGGAAAAGTACGCAGCGTCGCTGGACGATGCGCTCAGGGTGGAGCGCACATACAGGTCCGCCGGCAGCACCACATCCAGCCAGTTGGTCACCGAACCTCGAAAGCTGGCGACCATCACCGTCAGCGCCACCGCCAGGCTTAATGAAGCCACCACGCCGCTGACCGCCACGGCGGCGCTCTCCCTTACCCGGCGGGCACGCTCGACAGCCAGCAGCGGCAGCAAGCGGTGCCGCGTCCAGGGGCTGAGCCGGTCGTACAGCAGGCTGATCAGCCAGGGCAGGGCGGTGATGCCCCCGACCAGCAGCAGCGCCACCGAGATATAAGCCGCCAGCGCAATGCCGAACATCGGCGGCAGCAAAGCCAGCCCCCCCCCCGCGCCGATCAGCAGCAGGCTCAGCCAGCGGCCGGTACCGGCGCCGGTTGCCAGGCCCAGCCCCTTCAGCGTTTGCGCCGGCGGTAGCTTCTGGGCGGCCCGCGCCGGCCACCAGCCGCCGACACCGGCTGCCGCCACGCCCAGCGTGCCATAGGCCAGCGCCGCCCCGCTGCTCCACTGCAGGACAGGCGCAACGCCGGAGAAATAGCCGCCGCCCAGGTCGCCGCCCAGCAGGCGCAGCGCCAGCGCCGCCAGCCCGCTGCCCAGCAGCAGGCCGGCCAGGCTGCCGGCCAGCCCCAGCACCAGCGATTCAACCAGCACCAGCTGCAGCCGCTCGCGTCCGGTCAGGCCCAGCACGCCGAGCAGCGCAAACTGCTGCGCCCGCTTGGCCACGCTGAGCGACAGCACCGAAAACACCAGAAAGGCGCCGGTGAACAGCGCCACCAGCGCCAGCACGGTGAGGTTGACCCGGTAGGCGCGCGACAGGTTGCTGACCCGCTCGGCGGCATCGCCCGGTGCGCTGGCGGTGATGCCGGCCGGCAGACGCAGGGTGTCGGTGAAGGCGCGGGTGTCGGCGCCCGCCTTGAGCCGCACATCGATGCGCGACAACTGGCCGCCCCGCCCGAACAGGTCCTGCGCCCCGGCAATGTCCATCACCGCCAACGGCCCGCCGCCGGCATTCACGCTGCCGGCCACGGTCACGCTGCGCAGCTGCAGGCCGTCCTGCAATTGCAGCCGGTCAGTGGCAAAGGCCCGCCGCGCCGCCGGGTTGAGAAACACCGTGCCGGGCGAAAACAGCGCCATCCGGTCCGCGTTTCCGGCGGGCACAGGCATCAGGCCGGGCGCCACCGACGCCACGGCCAGCGCATCGACGCCGATGATGCGCAGCAACTGCCGCTGGGCCGTGTCGGAGTTTTCATCCAGCGCATAGGTCGATATTTCGAGCACCGGGCTGGCCATGGCCACCTGGGGATGGCTGGCGACACGCTCGTACAGGGTTTCGTCAAAACTGCCTTGCACCGCCCGCAGCTCCAGGTCGGGCTGGCCGTTGACCGCCCGCACCGCCTGCGAAAACTCGCTGAGCGCCGAGTTGTTGATCAGGTGCACCGAGAACGCTAGCGCCACGCCCAGCATCACCGCCACGACGGCGGCCATGCTGCGCCACGGATGGTGGCGGAGTTCCTGCCATGAGAAGGTCTGGAGCAGGGCGCGCATGGGTGGGTTCCGGCCCGGCGTCAGGCCGACATGCCGGTGCTGCTCAGGTGCAGCACCCGGTCTGCCCGGGCGGCGGCCGCGCTGGAGTGCGTGACCAACACCAGGGACGCGCCGTGCTCGCGCGTCTGGGCAATCAGCGCATCCATTACCCTGGCGGCGGTGGTCGGGTCGAGGTTGCCGGTCGGCTCGTCGGCCAGCAGCAGGCCGGGGCGGTGGACCAGCGCCCGGGCAATGGCCACGCGCTGCAGCTGCCCACCGCTCAGCTGCTGCGGCAGGCGCTTGCCCAGGCCTTGCAGGCCGACGGCATCGAGCAGGGCCTCGACCCGCGCGTCGTCGGGCTGGTTCAGCAGCAACAGCGGCAGGGCGACGTTTTGCGCCACGTCCAGGTGCGGCAGCACATGAAAGGCCTGGAACACGAAGCCGACGTGGCGGCGGCGCAGCAGGGCGCGCTGGTCATCGCTCATGGCGCCCAGGTCGGCGCCGTTCAGGCTCACCGTGCCCGCGTCCCAGCTGTCGAGCCCGGCCATGCAGTTCAGCAGCGTGGACTTGCCCACGCCCGACTCGCCAACGATGGCGACGAATTCCCCCGGTGCGACGTCCAGGCTGACCTGGCTGAACACGGAAGCGTCGCCGTAGCGCTTGCCCAGGTTGCGGATTTGCAGGCTCATGCGCATGCTCCGAGATGAGCCCTGACCCGGTCAAGCACCTGCTCGAGCGCGGACGGGTCGTCGCAGGCCACCACCTGCCTCTGCGGCATGGCGCGCAGCCAGGTGATCTGGCGCTTGGCCAGCTGGCGCGTGGCAAAAATGCCCTTGTCGCGCAAATCGCCCATGGGGCTGGTGCCCTCAAGTGCTTCCCAGGCCTGGCGGTAGCCGACGCAGCGCATGGCCGGCAAGTCGGGGGTCAGGTCGCCGCGTGCGCGCAATGCGCGGACTTCATCGACAAAGCCCGCCGCCAGCATGGCGTCGAAACGCTGGGCGATGCGGCCATGCAGCCAGGCCCGGTCTGCCGGTTCCAGGGAAATGAATGCGGTCGCGCCGGCCTTTGCTGCGTTGTCTTCCATGTTTTTGCCGGCATGTCGCTGGTGAAAAAAGGACAGCGGCTGGCCGGACACCCGAAATACCTCTATCGCCCGCGAAATGCGCTGGGAATCGTTGGGCGCCAGCCGCGCCGCCGTGGCCGGGTCCACCCGCGCCAGCTCGGCATGCAGTGCCGGCCAGCCCCCCGCGGCAGCCTCCAGCGCCAGTTTCGCGCGCACCGCCGCATCGGCGGGCGGCATGTCGTCCAGGCCTTCGAAAAGCGCCTTGAAATACAGCATGGTACCGCCCACCAGCAGCGGCACCCTGCCGCGCGCGCGAATGCCGGTGGTCAGGCGCTGCGCATCCTGCACGAATTCAGCGGCGCTGTAGGCATGGAGCGGGTCGCGTATGTCGATCAGGTGGTGCGGCACGGCGGCCAGTTCGCCGGCCTCGGGCTTGGCCGTGCCGATGTCCATGCCGCGGTAGACCAGGGCCGAATCGACGCTGATGATCTCGACCGGCCAGTGGCGGGCAATGGCCAGCGCGGCAGCGGTCTTGCCCGCAGCCGTGGGGCCGGCCAGGGCGATGCAGGGAAGGTGCAGCTTGGGCGCCGTATGCGCCGCATCAGGGGAAAAAGACATGCGGGCTAGGCTACCAGAAAGGCGCCCGCCCGGTCATTGCCGGGCCAGAACCTCGGTCTTGGCGGGGCGCGCGCCAAACAGGTCGGCCAGCGCCACCCGGTATTGCGTCTGGCCCAGGGAATTGGTGTTGTGGTGCGAGCCGCCTTCAACCAGCACGAACGCCTTGGGCTGCTGCGCTGCCTCGTACAGCTTGCGGCCCAGCGCCGGCTGGATCAGGCGGTCTTCCGAGCCGTGCACCACCAGCAGCGGCGCGCCTACGCGGGCCACCTTGTCCAGCGAATCGAAAGGCTGGGTGATCAGCATGCGCAGCGGCAGCCAGCCCCATTTCGTGGTGCCCACCACGTCGGCAATCGAGGTGAAGGTACCTTCGACAATGGTGCCCGACTCGTTGCCGACCTGCGACGCCAGTTCGATGGCCACGGCGCCGCCCAGTGAATGGCCGAAAATGTAGCGCGGCTGTTCGGGCTCCCGGGCGGCCAGCCAGTCCCAGGCCGCACGCGCATCTTCGGCGGCCATGGTTTCCGAAGGCAGTCCCGGCGAACTCTTGCCAAACCCCCGGTAATCAACGGCCAGTACCGAAAACCCCAGTTCCTGCATGCGCCGGATGCGGGGCGCCGAGCCTTCGACGTTCCAGCGCGCACCGTGCAGGTACAGCAGCAGCGGGGCCTTGGCGGCGCCGTTCCAGCCGGGCTGGCGGATGTCGGCGGGCAGCCACAACCCGTGCAACTTGACGGTCTGGCCCGTGGCGCGGGAATCAAATTCAATCCAGACATCTTCCATGTCCTGCATCAGCATTGCGCTGGCGCCCCAACTCCGGTCGCTGGGCTGGAAGATCCAGCCGCGCTGCTGCTGGTCAAGGGTGGAGCAGCCGGCCAGAACGGCCACTGCCAGGGCGATGGAAGAAATGATCGGCCAGGGTTTCATTGTTCTTACAGACCAGCTTCCGGCCCGAAAGTTCTGGAATTCTTGCTGGAAAATGACAAAGCTTAGGTAAAGCCGGGCGCCGCTGCTGTGTGCTGGAAATTTCACCCGGCGTAAAAAAGCCCGGCTGGCTTGGCACCAGCCGGGCTTTCATGCCTGTCGCCCTGGATGCTGCCGGTCAGCGCTTGTCAATCGAAGCTACATCGCGGCTTGCCGAACCCACGAAAAGCTGGCGCGGACGGCCAATCTTGTACTCGGGGTCGCCAATCATTTCGTTCAACTGGGCCATCCAGCCGACATTGCGCGCCAAGGCAAAAATCGCGGTGAACAGCGGCACCGGAATGCCAATGGCGCGCTGCACGATGCCGGAATAGAAATCGACATTCGGGTAGAGCTTGCGCGAGACAAAGTAATCGTCTTCCAGCGCAATTTTTTCCAGCGCCATGGCCAGCTTGAACAGCGGATCGTTTTCCA
>JAQGMZ010000096.1 GCA_028292045.1 Polaromonas sp.
CGAACTGGCCAGCGGGCGGAACTCGCTGCTTGACGGCAGCAGGTTCCGGGCGGTCTGCGCGGCGTTGCCCGCCAGGGCGCGGGGCGAGACGGACGGGAATTCGCCGCCGAAGTGCTTGATGTCGATGACGCTCATGCGCGGCTCCGGAAAAACTCGTCGGTGATGTCGTCGCCCAGGCTCAGGCAGATGGCCGTCAAGTGGTGCGGGCCAAAGGTGCCTGACGAGCGAAGAAAGGGCGCGGCCACATGCTCATTGCAAAACCATCGGGCCGCATCCTGCGAGCCGAGAAACACGGTGGCCACCGCCCCGCGCAGGTCGTATTTCATGCCGACCGTTTCGGCCAGGAAGTCGATGGAGCGCGCCGCATCCCACTGCGGCACGTCGACAATCCACCAGTGCGCCGGGTCGAGCTTGACGCGCTTGCTGCGCACGCCGCCATCGCGCAGGGAGGCGCTGGCAATCGTCACCGAGCCGTCGTCATGTTCGGCATGGATGGCTTCGCAGTGCGTGACATGCCCGTAGGCGCCCTTCTGCACGAGGCGCGTGACCCACCAGCCGAGCCGCGCCATCAGGCCGTCAGCCGCGTGGTCGCCGATGTAGAGTGCGACCTTCACGCCTTACGCTCCTGCCACGGTGGATGCACCGGGCTTGGCTTGCGGCTGCACGGCCAGCGTTGCTTTAATCTCGGCGCCCAGCGAGGCGACGGCCAGCGCCATGTACTTGTCGGCCAGCGCGCCGTTGGCGGCAAACTCGGCTTCCTTCATCCAGCAGCGCGACAGCAGCAGGTTGAGCACGTCGTCGGCGTAGATGTCGGCCAGCGCCAGGTTGCCGGTGACCGAGGCATGGGTGCCGCCCGGGGCCGGCTCGGTGATGTCGGTCGGATAGGCGGAATACATCACTTCGAGTTGTGCGGTCACCAGCGCCGGCGGGTAGACGTAAAACGTCTTGGGGTCGCGCGCATCAAACATGTAGTGGTCGATGTTCACGACGCCGGCCATCGCGTGCCAGCCGGGCAGCTGGCGGTCCAGGATGGAGCGCTCGACCTTGGTTACAGCGCGCTTGGTGCTCGACGCGGCCAGGTTGCGCGTGATCTCGATCAGCTTGGCGGGCAGCGGGTTGAGGTTGGCGATGTCCAGGTCCTGCCGGCTGCCGGCTGCGAGCGTCATGGTGGCGGTGGTGTTGAGCGCGTCGGGGCGCACTTTGACGATGGCACGCTGCGCGTCGTTCAGCCAGCGCACCAGTTCGTCAATGGGCCACTTGATGCAGGTCGGGTCTTGTAGCAGGTCGGTGGCCCGGCGGATGATTGATTGGGCTGTGATGGTCATGGCGACTTTCTGTCAGTGTTCTGACGTGAAAAAGGCCACGCGGTGGTGGCCTTGGCAGGTGGCGGAAGGAGCGCCTAGATCGGGCTTTTCTTGGTACGCAGCTGAAAGCGCGAATGGCTTCGGACCATGGCCAGGCCCGCGTCCTGAATTCCCTGGTAGAACTGCCCGCGAAAGTAAAGTGACAGCCCGGCGTTGGTGAACGGCTCGCCCGCGATGGTCATCACCTGCCCTGCCGCGCCAAAGGCAATGGCCTGGGCATGGTGGGCAAACAGCTCGTCAGGAATGCCGGTGGCGGTCAATGACGGCTTGAGCGTCACCTCGGTCTTGATGAACTGCCCGGCAGCCACCGGTGTCTCGGTCAGCCAAAAGCTACGCCGGTCGCGCGTGAAGATGCCGGGCTTGCCATAACCGGTCTGCCAGTCAGAGGGCAACTCGTCGGGCAGCGCCAGCGGCAAATCGTCGCCGTCGGTCGTGGCAGCGCACAGCTGCACGATCTCCTGCTGGCTGGGGGTGATCTCGAAGTCGTATTCGTTGACGCCGGCCAGCGTCTGCACCGGGTCCAGCCACTCTTTCCAGGCCAGCGACTTGTCGAAATACTCCATGCTGGCCAGCAATAGTGCCTGGTCGACCACCGGGTACGGGCAGCCCGGCAGGTAGATCAGGATGTAGGGGTAAAAGTCGGTCCATGGTTTCATGGCAGTGCCCCCCGGACCTGCTGCAATCCCAGCCGGGCGCAAGCCTCTTGCCAGCTTTGCTCGGTGATGTCGCACGCCGCCAGGATGCCGTTGATCTGCGCCAGGGTGATGGTGGAGCCTGCCTGTTTGGCCAGCGTCACGATGGTTTCTGGGTGGCCTGCGGTGATCGTGACATTGCCCTCTGCATCGAAGACGGCTAGAGGCAGCAGCGCGGAGAATTCATCGCCTTGGGATCCGCAGGAAATGAAGTGCGTCGCTGGTGCATTGCCCGAAGGCGACAGACCGGCGAGGAACATTCCAGAGCCCGAGCCACCGGGGGCCATGCCGGAACACAAGGCGCGTACCGTGGGGGCGTAGGCGGCAGGAACTACCATGCACCTATGTAGATAGTCGATCATAGTGAGAGTCCCGCTTTGTTGCCAAAATACGTCAGCAGCTTCGGACGGTCTGCCGGGACGGACTGGCGGAGGTAGAAGGCTGCGATGGCGCCGTTGAGCATGTAGCCGCCGAAATTTCCGACCTTGAGTGAAGTCCACGTACTCAAATCCAGATTTCGCACTTCCAGCAAGCAGAAGTTTCCGACTGGTATGGCGGCGCTGAGCTGGCCGCCGCTCGTCGGGGCGCCAGGGACGCCAACCCCGTTCACAAAATAAGAAACGCTGCTACCGGCGTTTAACGAGGGGGGGTTGCCGCCCGACGCCTCGAAGTAACCGAAATAATGAGAGCTGTCCGAGGAAAACAGAACTACCGGCGCCGCACTATCCCGACGCAGCACAATAAAGCAGTCCATATCGCTGCCCAGCGTGATCGGGCCGGTTGCCAAGCCGTCATCAATGCCGTCGAATTTGTCGTAGAGGGGAAAGGTCGCGGTGTCGTAGTCGGCGCTGGTGTTGACACGCTGGTAGGGCTTGACCGTGCCGATGTCCATCTGCGCTTTGCGGGCCAAGATGCCGCTGACGCCATCGCCGAGGAATACCATTCCGCCGTTTGCAGCGGCGAGGTACACCGTTGAATACACAGCGGCGGCGGTGGTTGCTACCTTCGCAATCGTGCAGCGCCAGTACCCCTCAGCCGTCAGTACCGCAGAGATGGCGTCGGGGGCATTGTTCCCAGACAGCGAACCGAATGCGCCTGTAGCCAGATTGATATACCGTCCGTAGGAGTCACCATTCATCTCGATGCAGGCGACAGCCCAACCGAGTTCTGCCGCTTTTAACTCAACGGTGTGGATGTAGGTCAGGCCAATGATGGCGGAAGGGTAAGCCGCCTGAAAGGTCAAGTGGGCGGAGTTTTGCGCAGCCGCTGGCAGTTTTTCGGCCGTGGGGGCGGTGATCCCGGATTTCGTCCATGCAGCGTTCGTGAAGTCTTCAGTCTTGATGAGGGGGTTCACTCGCGCACTGACCAGCGGCCTGGCCGATGCCGTGGGCTGGGTTAAGTGGTTGCCGAGCCCGCTGCGGTCGATGGTTTTACCCACCGGCTGCTCCACCGCTGTCACGACGCTTGTGCCTGCGCTGTCCTGGTAGCTATTGGACAGCGGTGCGGCCTCGACCCACAGGCCGCTGACGTAGTTCAGTTGCGCAGGCGTCCAGAGCGCGGCGCGCCCGTACCCGCCGACCGCCCCCAGGCGGCCCATGTTCATGCCGAACATCGCTTACGCCCGCGTGATGACAGCGAGCTTGAACGACTGCCCGGCGGGTACCTGGAAGAACTCAGGCACGTTGGCCACGAGCGGCGTCTGCGTCACAGCGGTCGGGTTCGCGCCCGAAGCCAGAAAGCAATTGCTGTCGGCCAGCACGCGGACGAGCCGGGTCAGGGCGCCGACTGCGGCCGACTGCACCGACGCGCCGGTAAATACGACCGTCTGGCTGGCCAGCGAAGGCAGGACAGGGCAGGGCATGCCTGGGCTGGACGGGTCCGCTTGCAGGCCGCCGAATTCGGTGATGTAGAGATTTGCCATGGTGAGCCTTTAGAGTGAGGGGACGTAAAAAAACCCGCTACGCGAGCGGGTGAAGGGTTGGAGCCGTCAGGCTGAGATCACAACTTGCCTGGGATTTTTCCG
>JAQGMZ010000055.1 GCA_028292045.1 Polaromonas sp.
CGGCTGGGCAAGCTCGACCCGGTGATCGGCCGCGACGACGAAATCCGCCGCGCCATCCAGGTGCTGCAGCGCCGCACCAAGAACAACCCGGTGCTGATCGGCGAGCCCGGCGTCGGCAAGACCGCGATTGTCGAGGGACTGGCCCAGCGTATCGTCGCCGGCGAGGTGCCGGATTCGCTCAAGGGCAAGCGGGTGCTGAGCCTGGACATGGCAGCGCTGCTGGCGGGCGCCAAGTTTCGCGGCGAGTTCGAGGAGCGGCTGAAAACCGTGCTCAATGAACTCGCCAAGGATGAAGGCCAGACCATCGTCTTCATCGACGAGCTGCACACCATGGTCGGTGCGGGCAAGGCCGAAGGCGCGATGGACGCGGGCAACATGCTGAAACCCGCGCTGGCCCGCGGCGAGTTGCATTGCGTCGGCGCAACCACGCTGGACGAATACCGAAAATACATCGAAAAAGACGCCGCGCTGGAGCGGCGCTTCCAGAAAATACTGGTAGGCGAGCCGACGGTGGAGGCGACCATTGCCATATTGCGCGGCCTGCAGGAAAAGTACGAAGCCCACCATGGCGTGCAGATCACCGACCCGGCCATCGTCGCGGCGGCCGAACTTAGCCACCGCTACATCACCGACCGGTTTTTGCCCGACAAGGCGATTGACCTGATCGACGAGGCGGCGGCCAAGGTGCGGATTGAAATTGATTCGAAGCCGGAAATCCTGGACCGGCTGGACCGCCGGCTGATCCAGCTGCAGATTGAGCGAGAAGCGGTGCGCCGGGAAAAAGACGAATCCTCGCTGAAGCGCTTTGGCCTGATCGAGGAGGAAATCGGCAAGCTGCAAAAGGAAATTGCCGACCTGGATGAGGTCTGGCAGGCGGAAAAAGCCGAAGACCAGGGTTCCAAGGGGTTTTTGGAAGAACGCGACAGCATTCGCTTCCAGATCGAGGAATTCACCCGCAAGGGCGACTTCAACAAGGTGGCCGAACTGCAATACGGCAAGCTGCCCGAACTGGAGAAACGCCTCAAGGC
This sequence comes from Polaromonas sp., assembly GCA_028292045.1. GTDB lineage: Bacteria > Pseudomonadota > Gammaproteobacteria > Burkholderiales > Burkholderiaceae_C > Polaromonas. Next base: position 1,029 of record JAQGMZ010000055.1, read on the forward strand.
CGCGCAAGACAGCGAGGCCAACAAGGGGGCCAGCAAGGCGCCGAAATTGATGCGCACCCAGGTCGGCGCCGAAGAAATTGCCGAGGTGGTCAGCCGGGCCACCGGCATTCCGGTCGCCAAGATGATGCAGGGCGAAAAGGACAAGCTGCTGCAGATGGAGAGCAAGCTGCACGAGCGTGTCGTCGGCCAGTCCGAGGCGATTCAAGCTATTTCCAATGCGATTCGGCGCTCGCGCTCGGGGCTGTCGGACCCTAACCGGCCGACCGGCTCTTTCCTGTTCCTGGGCCCCACGGGCGTTGGCAAGACCGAGCTGTGCAAGGCGCTGGCCGGCTTCTTGTTCGACAGCGAAGACCACCTGATCCGGGTGGACATGAGTGAGTTCATGGAAAAGCACAGCGTGGCCCGCCTGATTGGCGCGCCGCCAGGCTATGTCGGCTACGAGGAAGGCGGGCACCTGACCGAGGCGGTGCGGCGCAAGCCCTACAGCGTCCTGCTGCTTGACGAGATTGAAAAAGCACATCCGGACGTGTTCAACGTGTTGCTGCAGGTGCTGGACGACGGCAGGCTGACCGACGGCCAGGGGCGCACGGTGGACTTCAAGAACACCGTGATCGTCATGACCAGCAACATCGGCTCGCCCATCATCCAGTCGATGGTGGGCCAGCCGCAGGACGAGATCAAGGATGCGGTGCTGGATGAGCTGAAAAACTACTTCCGGCCCGAGTTCCTGAACCGGATCGACGAGACGGTCGTGTTCCATCCGCTCGACGCCAAAAACATCGAGTCGATTGCCCGCATCCAGCTCATGGTGCTGCTGGATCGATTGGCCAAGATGGACCTGGCGCTGGACGTGTCCGAAGCCGCGATTGCCGAACTGGCCAAGGTGGGGTTCGACCCGGTGTATGGCGCCCGGCCGCTCAAGCGGGCGATTCAGCAACGGATTGAAAACCCGCTGTCCAGGTTGCTGCTGGAAGGCCGGTTTCCGCCTAAAAGCGTTATTCAGGTCAACGTGGACCCGATTTTGAAACCAGGCGTTTTCAATTTCGGGGAAGCCCAGGCGGCTTGAAAGGCAGCGCCTTCAGCCATGGCATTTTCAGCTGAAGGCGCATTCCTCTCCTGGGGCAAACGTCATCCGGCTTGAATAAAAAAACCCGCGCCGCTGAGAGTTGGCGCGGGTTTTTCATGGAGCGGGCTGCAGGGCCGTCCGGTTCAGTATTCCAGCCGTTCAGGCCTGATCTCTTGCAAGATGGTGGTGGCAATTTCCTCGATGGATTTGGTGGTGGTTGACAGCCACCGGATGCCTTCGCGGCGCATCATGGCCTCGGCCTCGTGAATTTCATGCCGGCAATTCGCCAGGCTGGAGTAGGTCGAGTTAGGCCGCCGTTCATTGCGAATCTGGCTCAGGCGTTCGGCCGCGATGGTCAGGCCGAAAATCTTCTTCCGGTGCGGCGCCAGGGCCGGCGGCAATTGACGGCGCTCGAAATCTTCAGGAATCAACGGATAGTTCGACGCTTTCAGCCCGTATTGCATGGCCAGGTACAGCGTGGTAGGCGTTTTGCCGCTGCGGCTGACGCCCACCAGGATCACGTCCGAGCCCGCCAGGTCACGGTGGCTTTGACCATCATCATGGGCCAGGGAAAAGTTGATGGCTTCGATCCGGTCGTCGTAGGCCTTGCTTTTGGACGCATCTGAAAATCGTCCGACCCGGTGGTTGGACTTGATGCCCAGTTCGCTTTCCAGCGGGGCCACGAACATGCCAAACATGTCCAGCAGCATGCCGTTGCACTGCGCCTTGATGACAGCCAGGATGTCCATGTTCACCAGGGTGGTGAACACGATGGGCCGTTTGCCTTCCAGGTCCCCGGTGTGGTTGATGTGCCGGATGGCCTGGTGGGCCTTGTCGATCGTGTCGATGAAGGGCAGGCGCACATGGCGGGGGTTGATTTCAAACTGGGCCAGGATGGCGTTGCCAAAGGTTTCAGCGGTAATGCCGGTGCCGTCGGAAATAAAAAACACGGTGCGGTTAGACATGTTGGTGCATTCGGTCTGTTGAAATTCGAAGGTCGGTAGGCCGGGCGACACCCCTCTACAATCCAGTCAATTATCTGATTTTTGGTTCAGCGTGCTGCATTGGCCCCTAAAAAGAACAACAAGGCTGAAGCATTGCAGCGAACCGGACGGCCCCAATTTTTAACCTTTGGAAGTTGTTTATGTCGAACTTGTTTGAGCCAGATGCCTTGGTGGTGCCTTTTGAATGCCTGAGGATGACCGATGTCGATTCGGTGGGCGGTAAAAATGCCAGCCTGGGGGAGATGATCTCGCAATTGCCCACCGGGCCGCTAGGCGTTCAGGTGCCCACCGGTTTTGCCACCACGGCGCATGCCTTTCGCCAGTTTCTGGCTTACGCGGGGCTGGACCAAAAAATCAATGCGGCGCTCGATGCGCTGGACACCGAGGATGTGCGGGCGCTGGCCAAAACCGGCGCGCAGATTCGGGAAATGGTCGAGGCCCAGCCTTTTCCGCCAGAGTTCGAGCAGGCGGTGCGCAGCGGCTTTGAAACCCTGAGCGCCGGAAACCCGCAGGCCAGTTTTGCGGTTCGGTCCTCGGCCACGGCAGAAGACCTGCCCGATGCCTCGTTTGCGGGCCAGCAGGAAACTTTTCTCAATGTGGTGGGCATTGCCGACGTGCTGCACAAGATGAAGGAAGTGTTTGCTTCGCTGTACAACGACCGGGCCATCAGCTACCGGGTCCACCAGGGCTTTGCCCATGCCGATGTGGCTTTGTCGGCGGGTGTGCAGCGCATGGTGCGCAGCGACCTGGGGGCCGCCGGCGTGATGTTCACCATTGACACCGAAAGCGGCTTTGAGGAGGTGGTGTTCATCACTTCAAGCTACGGCCTGGGCGAAACAGTCGTGCAGGGCGCTGTGAACCCGGATGAGTTTTATGTCCACAAGCCCATGCTCAAGGCGGGAAATCGCGCTGTCATCCGGCGCAACCTGGGTTCCAAGCTGGTACAGATGGAATTCACCTCGGCACAGGAGAAGCAGGCAACCGGAAAACTGGTCAAGACCACCGATGTGCCGGTCGAGTTGCGCAACCGGTTTTCCTTGAGTGACGCCGATGTCGAGCAGCTTGCCCGCTATGCCGTCATCATCGAGAACCATTACGGCCGCGCCATGGATATCGAATGGGGCAAGGACGGCATTGACGGCGAGCTATATATCCTGCAAGCCCGGCCTGAAACGGTCAAAAGCCAGTCCAAGGGCAAGGCCGAGCAGCGCTACAAGCTCAAGGGTTCCGGCACCGTGCTGGCCGAGGGACGGGCGATCGGCCAGAAAATCGGCACCGGTCCGGTTCGCATCGTGCACGACATTAGCGACATGGACCAGGTGCGCCCCGGCGATGTGCTCGTGACCGACATGACCGACCCCAACTGGGAGCCGGTCATGAAGCGTGCCAGCGCCATCGTGACCAACCGCGGCGGCCGTACCTGCCATGCGGCCATCATCGCGCGCGAGCTCGGAATCCCGGCAGTGGTGGGGTGCGGCAATGCCACCGAACTGCTGAAGGACGGCATGCTGGTGACCGTGAGTTGCGCGGAAGGCGACACCGGCTCCATTTACGACGGCTTGCTGGAAACCGAAATCACCGAAGTCCAGCGCGGCCAGATGCCGCCGATCGACATCAAGATCATGATGAATGTCGGCAATCCGCAACTGGCCTTTGATTTTTGCCAGATACCCAATCAGGGCGTCGGTCTGGCGCGGCTTGAATTTGTGATCAACAACAACATCGGCGTGCACCCCAAGGCGATTCTGGACTATCCCAATGTGGACCAGGACCTGAAAAAGGCGGTTGAAAGCGTGGCGCGCGGACATGCCTCGCCGCGTGCGTTCTATGTGGACAAGGTTGCGGAAGGCATTGCCACCATCGGCGCGGCTTTCTGGCCCAAGCCGGTCATTGTGCGGTTGTCCGACTTCAAATCCAACGAATACCGCAAGCTCATAGGCGGTTCGCGCTATGAGCCGGAAGAAGAAAATCCAATGCTGGGCTTTCGCGGCGCCGCCCGGTACATCAGCGCCGATTTCCGCGAGGCATTCGCCATGGAGTGCGAGGCGCTCAGGCGCGTGCGCAACGAAATGGGCCTGACCAATGTGGAAGTGATGGTGCCATTCGTGCGCACACTGGGCCAGGCCAAGGGCGTCACCGAGTTGCTGGCCGAGCATGGCCTGAAGCGGGGCGAGCGCGGCTTGCGCATCATCATGATGTGCGAGGTGCCCAGCAATGCAGTGCTGGCCGATGAATTCCTGGCTTATTTCGACGGCTTTTCCATTGGCTCGAACGACCTGACCCAGCTCACCCTGGGCCTTGACCGCGATTCTGGCCTGGAGATCCTGGCCAAGGACTTTGATGAGCGTGACCCAGCCGTCAAGGCCTTGCTCAAAATGGCCATTTCGGCCTGCAAGCGCCAGGGCAAATATGTCGGCATTTGCGGCCAGGGGCCCAGTGACCATGCGGACTTCGCCCTGTGGCTGAAGGAAGAGGGCATTGGTTCGATCTCGTTGAACCCGGACACGGTCATTGAAACGTGGAAACGGCTGGCCGTTTGAACCTTTCGAGGTAAATGCGCCCTGGCAGGCAAGCGCTGCGACGGCCGGCGGGCTATAATCATGGGCTTCGCCTTGCTGCACCCAATACCTTTCAGGTTCGACGCTGGGGCAGCTTTAATCAACCAAAAGGAGAGATATGCGTCATTACGAGATCGTCTTGCTGATTCACCCGGATCAAAGCGAGCAAGTTCCAGCCATGCTGGAGCGCTACAAGGGCATGATCACCGCCGGCGGCGGGACCGTGCACCGCGTGGAAGACTGGGGCCGCCGTCAACTGGTGTACCTGATCCAGAAATTGGCCAAGGCCCATTACCTTTGCATCAACATCGAAGCCAGCCAGGCGGTGATGGAAGAAATTGAACACGCGTTCAAGTTCAACGATGCCGTGCTGCGCCACCTGACCGTGGTGAAGAAGACCGCTGAAACCGGCCCGTCCCTCATGATGCGCAACGTCGAGAGGGAAGAAGCCCGTAAAACACAACAACAGGAATTTGCGGCGTAATCTGCCCGAATCCGTTGAACGCCTC
>JAQGMZ010000111.1 GCA_028292045.1 Polaromonas sp.
CGGGGTGGCCAGGTTCGACGGCGCTGCCGTGTTGCTGCCTTGAAAGATGGTGTTCCGGTCATAAGAGCCGCCAAATGGCGGGGTAAAGCCGCGCCCGGCATCGACCGGGACCAGGCCGCGCCCGTCGGACACCGGGACCGCCGCGCCCATCGGCACAAGGCTGCGGCCTGCCGGGTAGCGCTGGCCCGGCGCGGTCACGCCTTCCGGTCCCTGGACCATGGTGGCCGGGTTGGCTGGCAGAGCTTGATTGATGACGGTGTTGGCTGGGGCCGGGCTGACCGGGCCGGGCTGACCGACGGGCGAGCGCGCATTGGCAACCAATGCCGCATTGGCGGGGTTGACCTGGCCGTCGAGCATCAGCGGGGCGCGCAGGGGGCGAGCGAACTGAGGTAACTCACCAGCCGCCAACTTCTTTTCTTTGTCTGGTTGAAAACCCGTAGCCATGCGAACCCCTTGAAAGTATCAGGGGATTCTCAAGAGCAGCAGGGTTTCCGGCAAACCCCACTGGGGGCTACTCGTTCTTGATCTCGCCGGCAAAGCTGTTCATGCCGCTCATGGCCGCGCTGGCCAGGCCGGAGTAAACCTGCGCCGCGGACGTGCCCAGCTGCGCCACTGCTTGACCAAAGGCGCGCTGGCTGTCGGCGCCCTGGATCATGGCGGTCATCTGCATCTTGGCGTTCTCGATGCCCACCATGGAGACAGACTTGTAATACTCGTTTTGCACCTGAGCGTTCGCAATGGCCACTTGCGACTGCACCTGAAAGGCGATGACCTCCTGGCGCTGGTTTTCCAGCTGGGTGCGGGCTTTTTCGCCACGGGCCTGCACCACGGCGGCATAGCCCGACAAGGTGGCGGCATACTGATCCGCCCTGGCCCGGTTGGTGGCGGCGGCGGCGCGCACGACCTCGGATTTCGCCTCGATGCCCGCCTTGTAGGCCTGCACCTGGGCGCCGAACCCGTCCACCTGGGTCCGGTAGAGCTGGGCCTTGGCGTTTTGCCCGCCGATGGCCGCCGTGTAGCCCTGCCATTCGGCGTTTTTGCCCTGCACGCGGGCCGAATAGGCCTGCACCTGGGCTTGGAACAGGTCGAGCTTGAGCTTTTCCAGCGAAGCGCGGCCCAGCACCGCGTCAATCTGCGATTTATACACATCGGCGTAAGCGCGCAGCGACTCGATGCGCGCCCGATAGACCTCCACCTTCGCCCGGTCCACCGTCGTCAGGATTTCCAGCGCCTTCAGTTCGGCCTGGTACAGCTCGATGCCTGCCATGGCGCTTTTCAGGCGCGTTTCATAGACGACAGCCTCGGCCTTGTAGGCGTCGAGCTTCAGGGAAAACGCCTTGACGCCGGTGTTGTAGGTTTCAATGATGGCCGACAGGATGCTCTTGGCACAGTCGAGCGCCTGGCCGTTGATGCTGATGAGGTTCTGGTGGTAGCTCAGGGAGGCCTGCAGCATGGCTGTGCGCAGGCTGGCCGACGTGGTGACAGCGAACTGCAGGTTCTTTTGCTCCATCTCGGCCTGCATCGCCACGATGTCGCTCGCCGCCTTCAAGTTGTTGTTGGCCGCTTCCTGGCGGGCGCGAGCCATGCCGGCCATCAGCGCGCCGGTCGGCAGGGTAAAGCCCCGGCTGGCCGCTTCGCCGTAGCCCGCATCGCGCACCCGCGCCGCTTCACGGTCGTTTTTCTCACGGGCGCGGGAGTAGATGGCGTCTTCGACTTCCGGCTTGAACCCGGTGCCGCCTGCCAGATACCGGGCCAGCTGGGTTTCAATCAGGCCCATTTGCTCGTGGAAACGCGGATTCATCTTGGTCAGCTGCGCATCGAGAAAGCCGTCGAGCATGCTGATGGTTGACAGCGCCGCGTCCGAATAGCCGGCGCGGAACTTCCCTTCAAGGTCAGTCGGCGCAACAGTGGTATCCACTGGGCTGCCCACATCGAACACGGGCAGCATGACCTGGGGCGCGGTCGGCGCTGCGCGGTCAGGCAGAACGGGCGCCTCGATCAGCGGATTCATCAGCACATCGGGCGGGCTGGGGAATGCAAAGCTGGTTTCGATGCCCGGCGCGGCGGCCAGGAACTCGGACAGCTGCGCGGGCGCCGTGGGCAGCGTCAACGTGGGCAGGGCGGCGGTCAGGACGGGCAGGGGGCCGGCCTCGATGGCGCTAATGTCCTGAAACGCAGGCGCGGCGCCGGGCTCCGATGGCAGGTCCAGCGCCACATCGGTCAAGACCGGCGCCGTGAGGCCGGCTGTCGTGGCTGGCGTGCTGGGCAGGTCAACAGGGTAGAAATTCGGCACTGAGTAGCCGACGGACAGCACCAGGTTGGTCGCATCGTTCAGCGCGCTGCTGGCATCACTGGTAACGGACTGGGCATAGCCCTGAGCGTTGGAAATCAGGCTTTCAACAGACATTTTTAAATCCTCCGGGTCGATTTGGTCACTTCAAGCTCGATGCTGTCCAGCTCCAGCGCATCCTCGCCCGACAGGCCGATGGCGAAGTAGTGGTTCTTCACGCCGCGCCCGAACTTCTCGCGGTGGGTGCGCGCTGCCAGGCCGCGCAGCGTGTTGTAGTCATAGGACACATCGCCGTCCTCGCCCGCGTGCAGCGTGACAGTGGTATCCGGCCCCAGCCGGCCGGCCAGGAAGGCAGAGGCAATGTTTTTCTCTTGCGGCGTGTCCAGATCGTCCAGGGCGGTGGTCAGGGCGTAGGCAATGGGCTCGCCGTCGTCCGTCGTGCCAGTCTCCAGCAAGTACAGGCCATCGGCCGCCATGCCGAAATAGCTGCCCTGGTAGCGAACGATCTGCGTGAAGGGAAAGTTCGTGTAGCGCGTCACCTCGTCAACCGCACCTTCTTCGGCCCGGCTGTGCTTGAGGTTCACGGCGTAAGCCTCGTAGCTGGCCACGACGACGGCCGAGCCGATGGCGGTCAGTTGCGCGCCAGGAGCTGTCAGCCAGGCCTGCGCTGTCGCGCCCAGCCGGGCGGCAGGGGCCAGCAAGCTGGCTGATCCGTGGTTTTGCGCAGTCCCTGCAGCGGTCAGCTCGAACAGCGGCAGCGTCAATGCCGCCCGGCCAATGCTCCCCGTTGTACCGCTGGCCTGCACGGCCGCCGCGCCAAGCCTCACTGAGCAGACCGCGCCCGAGTAGCCGATGACCCTGAAGGGGTTGTAGAGCGTCAGGGCGGCTGCGCCCATGGCGCTGACCGTGCCCTCGGCCTGCAGCGCGGCAGGCTGGGCAAACAGAGCCGCGTGGCCCCATCCGGCTACGGTTGCGGCGCCAGAGAGTCCAGGCGCAGGGCAGGCGATGCGGGCATTGCCACCGCCCGCTGCGCCGACGCTGGGCGCGGCCATGGTGTAGGTGAAGGCATTCTCGCCTGTGCTGTTGTGGCCAGTGGCGCGAAAGCCGAACCCCGACAGCGCGAGGGCTGCACTGGCGCCGCCAAAGGCGATGCTCGCCGCCCTTGGCGCCAAGAGCGCACCGTGCGCGCCACCGAATGCAACTGCCCTGGCACTCGGCAGAGTCACAGCGCCGTCGCCCACGATGTCGCTTGACCCCCAGACTTGCGCAT
>JAQGMZ010000139.1 GCA_028292045.1 Polaromonas sp.
CGTCGCGCGACTGGGCCGCCAAGGGCACGCAGCTGCTGGGCATCAAGGCGGTGGTGGCGCGCAGCTTCGAGCGCATCCACCGCAGCAACCTGGTCGGCATGGGCGTGCTGCCGCTGCAGTTCATGCCGGGCGAGTCGTGGCAGACCCTGGGCCTGACGGGCCACGAGGCGGTTGACGTGATTCCCCACCCCGAACTCAAGCCGCAAAGCGAAGCCATGCTGGTCATCACCGGCGCCGACGGCACGCGGCGCGAAGTCAGCGTGATCCTGCGGGTGGACACGCCGATCGAGGTGGACTACTACCAGAACGGCGGCATCCTGCCCTACGTGCTGCGCCAGTTGCTGGCGGCATGACGCCCCAGGCGCTGATCGCCGGCGGCGGCATCGGCGGGCTGGCGGCGGCGCTGGCCGCGTCGCGCGCGGGCTGGGGCGTTCAGCTCCATGAGCGGGCGCCCGACTTCGGCGAAGTGGGGGCAGGCATACAGCTTGGCCCCAATGTGGTCCGGCTGCTGCACGGCTGGGGACTGCAGGACGCGCTGGCGCGAGTGGCGGCGTTTCCACACCGGCTGCAGGTGCGCGATGCCGCATCAGGCCGCGAACTGGGCGTGCTGGCGCTGGGCCAGCGGGCGCTCGAGCGCTACGGCGCGCCCTACATCAGCCTGCACCGCGCCGACCTGCATGCCGTGCTGCTGCAGGCCGTGCAGGCGCAATCCGCCGCCCGGCTGCACCTGAACAGCGCGCTGGCCGCGTACACCAACCACGGCCACCAGGTTTCGGCGCGCTCCGGGGCGGGCATGGCAGAGGTGCAGGGCGATGTGCTGATCGGCGCCGACGGCATCTGGAGCCGCGTGCGCCAGCTGATGCTCGGCGATGCGCCGCCGCGCGTCACCGGCCACCTGGCCTACCGCGCCCTGGTGCCGCAAGCCGGCCTGCCCGAAAAATTGCGCAGCCAGCAGGTCACGGCCTGGCTGGGCCCCCGGCTGCATGCGGTGCAGTACCCGGTGCGCGGCGGCGAATGGCTGAACGTCGTGGTGTTCATCGAGGGCCAGGCCGCCGGCGACCTGCACAGCTGGGACCACAGCGCCCACGGCGCCCAGCTGCAGGCGGCCATGGGGCCCACGGCCGCGCCGCTGCGCGAACTGATCCAGGCGGTCACCGACCAGGGCAGCCCGGCCAGCCCCGGCTGGCGGCTCTGGCCCGTGGCCGACCGGCCGCCCATGCGCGGCGCGCATGAGCATGCGCAGGGCCGCATTGCCCTGCTGGGCGACGCCGCGCACCCCATGCGCCCCTACCTGGCGCAGGGCGCGGGCATGGCGGTGGAAGACGCCGCCGAACTCGGCCGCCTGCTGGCCCAGGCGCAGGCCGCGGACGTGCCGGCCCTGCTGCAGCGCTATGCCCGCAACCGCTGGCAGCGCAACGCCCGGGTGCAGGCCCGGGCGCAGCGCAACGGCCAGATATTCCACGCCCGGGGGCCGCTGCGCTGGGCGCGCGATGCGTCGATGAAGCTGCTGGGCGACAAGGTGATGGACCTGCCCTGGCTTTATGGTCACATTCCGAAGTCTTGAAATAGCTATGAAAATAATAGCTAATAATTCAGTAAGCGTATGCGTAAAAGCCTTTTTTATTGAATTTTAAGCACGGCTACGCAAAAACCAGGGTTGAAGTAAATACCCGTATGGGCTTTTTTAATGCCGGGTTCGCCACAGTGCCTGCAAAATTCACAATCGATGCCAGGCGGTTTCAAGCGCTCACTCGCCAGTAGAACCCCGTGACCACCGCACTGATCAGAATTAAGGAATTTGCATGTACCTTCCCACCCATTTTGAAGAAAACAGCACCGATGCGCTCTATCGTCTCATCGATGCTCACCCACTGGGCGCCTTGATTCTCAACACACCCTCAGGGCTCGATGCGAACCATGTGCCGTTCGAGGTCGACCGCAAGTCTGCAGGGCATGAACGTCTGCTGGCCCATGTCGCCCGGAGCAATCCGCTGTGGCAGGAAGCCCGGGATGGCGACGCGGCCCTGGTCATTTTCAATGCCGGCGATGCTTACATTTCGCCGAATTGGTATCCCAGCAAGCATGAATTTCACAAGCAGGTGCCGACCTGGAACTACCAAGTGGTCCACGTCCACGGCAAGATCAAAATCCGCGATGACGAAAAATTCGTCCGGGGCGTGGTCGGACGCCTGACGCGGGTTCATGAAGCGCGTGCCGGCGACGCCAAACCCTGGAAGATGAGTGACTCGTCGGCGGACTACATCAACGAGATGATCACAAAAATCGTGGGTGTCGAGATTGAAGTCACTCGCTTGGTTGGCAAACGCAAGCTCAGCCAGAACAAGAACGAGCGCGACCGCAGCACAGCGGCGCAAGCGTTGGCTCAGCGCAACAATCACGAAATGGCTGAAGCGATGCAGCGCAGGGCGGCCGACTGACGCCTGGTTTTTCCATGTGCACTGACTGATCCTCAAGCAAGTGCGCCTTCAAAACGCCTACAGGTTCGTGCGCAGCTTCCAGATTTCCGGAAACAGCACGACGTCGAGCATCTTGCGCAAATAGCTGACGCCGCCGGTCCCGCCGGTGCCGCGCTTGAAGCCGATCACGCGCTCGACGGTGGTGACATGGCGAAAGCGCCAAAGCCGAAAGGCGTCTTCCAGGTCGGTGAGTTCTTCGCCCAGCTGGTACAGGTCCCAGTACTGCTTCGGGTTGCGGTACACGGTGAGCCAGGCGCTTTCTACCGCGTCGTTTTCCGCATAGCCTTGGGTCCAGTCGCGCTCGGTGTGGCTGGCGGGCACCGGCAGGCCGCGCCGGGCCAGCAGGCGCAGGGCTTCGTCGTAGAGCGACGGCGCTTCGAAAGCGGCCTGCACGGTGGCCAGCAGGTCGGGCCGGTGCGCATGGGGCTTGAGCATGGCGGCGTTCTTGTTGCCCAGCGAAAACTCGATGCAGCGGTACTGCGCGCTCTGAAAACCGCTGGAGTTGGCCAGGTAAGGCCGCATGGCGCTGTATTCGGGCGGCGTCATGGTGGCCAGCACGTCCCAGGCGTGGACCAGCTGCTCCATGATCTTGCTGACGCGGGCGAGCTTCTTGAAGGCGCTGCCCAGCTCGTCGTGCGCCACATTGGCAATCGCCGCGCGCAGTTCATGCAGCATCAGCTTCATCCAGAGCTCGCTGGTCTGGTGCTGGATGATGAACAGCATTTCGTCATGCGTGGGCGAGAGCGGTTTTTGCGCTCCCAAAATCGCATCGAGCTGCAGGTAGTCGCCGTAGCTCATCGACTGGCTGAAGTCGAGCTGGGCATTTTCGCCCTGCACGATGTCGGCGGGTTTCTGGCAATCGCTCATGTCAGGTCACCGCCTGTTTCTGATTGAACCGGGCCGCCTTCCATTCCCCGGCTTCCAGAACCTGTTTGAGGTGCTCGACCGCGTTCCACACGTCTTCAAACCCGATGTACAGCGGCGTGAAGCCAAAGCGCAGGATGTCCAGGTGCTTGCCCGCAGCGCCGTCGCCGGCGCGAAAGTCGCCAATCACGCCGCGCGCAATCAGCGCCTGCACGATGGCATAGGCCCCTTCGGTGCGGGTCAGGCAGACCTGCGAGCCGCGCTGGGCATGCGGGCGCGGCGTGGCCAACCCCAGGCCGTGGCCAGCGCAGCGCGCTTCGACCAGTTCAATGAACAGGTCGCTCAGCGCCAGCGACTTGGCGCGCAAGGCCGCCATGCCGCCCAGCGGCTGGGCCGCCAGCACGGTGTCCAGCCCGCAATCGAGCGCCGCCAGGCTCAAGATGGGCTGGGTGCCGCACAGGTAGCGGGTGATGCCGGGCGCCGGCTGGTAGTCCGGCGTGAAGGCGAACGGCGCGGCGTGGCCCCACCAGCCCGACAGCGGCTGCCAGAAGCGGTCGGCGTGCCGGGGACTGACCCAGACAAAGGCCGGCGCCCCCGGCCCGCCGTTTAGGTATTTATAGCCGCAGCCCACGGCAAAATCGGTCTTTGCGCTGTTCAGGTCGACCGGCACCGCGCCCGCGCTGTGCGCCAGGTCCCACACCGTCAAAATGCCCCGGGCCTGCGCGGCGGCCGTGACGGCCTGCATGTCGTGCATGGCGCCGGTGCGGTAATTCACATGCGTCAGCATCAGCACGGCCACATCGGCTGTCAGCGCGGCGGCAATCTCTTCGGGCTCGACCAGCAGCAGCTGCAGGCCGCGTTCCCTGCACAGCCCTACGGCACTGTAGAGGTCGGTAGGGAAGTTGCTGCGCTCGCTGACCAGCAGCTTGCGGCCGGGCGCGTCCTGGGCCGCAATGTTGAGCGCCGCGCTCAGCACCTTGTACAGGTTGATCGAGGTGCTGTCGGTGGCCACCGCCTCGCCAGGTTCGGCGCCGATCAATTTGGCAATCTTGTTGCCCAGACGCTGCGGCAGGTCGAACCAGCCGGCGCTGTTCCAGGAGCCGATCAGGCCCTGGCCCCATTCGCGGGTCACGGCCTCGGCCACACGGGCGGCGGCGGTCCGGGGCAGCACGCCAAGCGAATTGCCGTCCAGGTAGATCACGCCCTCGGGCAGGGTGAACTGGTCGCGCAATTCGCGCAGCGGGTCTTGCGCATCGCGTGCGCGGCAGTCTCGAAGGGTGGGGGTCATGGGCGGCCTCTGGGTTTCAGGGGAGTTCGCGCAGCAGGGCGCGGACGGGAGATGCATCGGCGCGGGTCAGCTTGAGCGGTAGGGCGATCAGTTCATAGTCGCCTTCGGGCACATCGTCGAGCACCAGGTTTTCCAGCACCCGCAGGCCATGCACCAGCAGCAACTGGTGGCAGGGCAGGCCCTGGCTGTCGGCCGGGTCAACGCTGGGGGTGTCGATGCCCACCAGAGTTATGTTTTTGCTGGACAGCAAGGCAAGTGTTTCGGGGGCAATGGCCGTGAACGATGCCCATGACTGGCTGGCGGCGCGCGCCGTGCGCAGCAGCACGCGGGGCGGCAGCTTGTCCAGCGCATGGGCAATGTGTTCTGGCTGCACCAGCGGGCCGCTGTCCAGGCAGTGGATGACGCGGCATGGCCCCAGGTAGGCCCGCAAGTCGACCGCGCCTATCGCCGCCGCGCCATTCGCATAGTGCATGGGCGCATCGGCATGGGCGCCGGTGTGCGGCGACAGCGTGATGCGGTTGACATTGACCGGGCAGCCGGGCGAGAGCGAAAAATGCAGCTGCTGCGAATAACCGGTGTCGCCTGGAAATACGGCGGCTCCCTCGTCAACGGCCGGCGAGATGTCCCACAGCTTCAAGTGCCGGGCGGGCGCTGCCGGGGCTGCAAAATGGGGGGCAGGGTGTGTCATGCCGCAAAGGTAGCATTGCCGAAAATGCCGTGGTGTCGGTTATTGCCAACATACTTCAAAATTAGTTGAAGCCTGAAGTAATAAGTGCCATTCATGCTGACGACGATGCCTGCCGGGGGCTGTCCACCGACGGACGATGAGGCCGCCTTCCTTGGCGGCCCCTTCGCCCTGCTACAAGCTGCGCCTGACTACACTGGGGCGGATGAGCATTCCATCTTCGGCGCGGCCTGTGCAAAGCAACGCGCCTGTTTCGTATTTCTGGAGCGGCGACATCCTTCGCAGCCGGAGTGTGGGGGAGGTCGTGTTTGCTGGCCGGGTCGATGTGCCTGTGCCCACTGCCCGGCTGGTGGCAGACTGGGAGCGGGAATCGGCATTGCGGCTGGGCCCGGAGCCCGGGGACGTCGAGGCCTTGTCGCTGCCGCGTGCGCGTGCCCGCTGGCCGGACTACAGGCACTGCGTCCAGGCGGTGCACGACTGGACGCATGCGCTGGGCCTGCCCGGCGTGCTGGCCGATTGCGACGTGGCCCTGATGACCTGCCGGGGCGCCCGCTACCACCATGACGGCGCGCATTATGGCGGTGCGGCCTTTTGCAATCTTTTCATGAGCGAGGACAAGGGCCTGGACCTGCACTTTCCCAACACAGGCGATCGAATTCCCCTGCGCAGAGGCACGGTGGTGCTGTTCGACACCGGCCAGCCCCATGGCGTCATTCAACGGCGCAGTCGCGGCTTCGACAAGGCCGACTTTCCTGCCGGCCGGGATGGCACGCAGGTATTCCTGACCTGGGAGCTGCCCATCGAACATACCCATGTCGGGCACGCACTCCGGATTGCCTTCGACACAGACCCTGCAACCTCTTTGCTGTTGAGCGAGGAGCAGGTCTGGCTGAATGGCGCCCGGGCCGTGGTGTGCCCGGACTCGGGCCGGTGGTGCCGGGCTGAACCGATGTAGCTTTCCAGGAATTTCTTCACTGGGGGTAAGGCCCTCGCTGCACTACATACCTTCCAGGCATGCCCGGTTTTCGACAACATTGAGGGAGAATCACAACTTGTGCAGGCCCGGGGTCTGCGTCGTTTATTACCCTGCCCCCGTGGCAACAAAGGCATCCCATGACTTCAAGCAAAAAAGTGGCGCTGGTGACCGGCGCAGGCACCGGAATCGGCAAGGCCGTGGCGCTGGCCCTGCTGGCGGCGGGCTACCGGGTGGTGCTGGCCGGGCGCCGCATGGAGCCGCTCAGTGCCGCCATCCAGGAGGCCGGGACCGACAGCGCCCTGGCCGTCGCGACCGACGTCAGCCGGCCCGAATCGGTCGATGCGCTGTTTGCGGCCATCCAGGAAAAGTTTGGCCGGCTGGACGTGCTGTTCAACAACGCAGGCGTCAACTCGCCCCGCGCCAACTTTGAAGACCTGAGCTACGACCAGTGGCAAAACGTGGTCAACATCAACCTGACCGGTTCATTTCTGTGCGCGCAGGGCGCTTTCCGGTTGATGAAGAACCAGTTGCCGCAAGGCGGCCGCATCATCAACAACGGTTCGATCTCGGCCCATGCGCCCCGGCCCAATTCAGCGCCGTATACCTCGACCAAGCATGCCATCACCGGGCTGACCAAGACCATTTCGCTCGATGGCCGCAAGTACAACATCGCCTGCGGCCAGATCGACATCGGCAATGCCCTGACTGAACTTTCGGCGCGCATGGCGACTGGCGTGCCGCAGGCCAGCGGCGAGATTGCCATCGAGCCGATGATGGACGCCAGGGAAGTGGCCGATGCGGTGGTCCACATGGCCGCGCTGCCGCTGTCCACCAACATCCAGTTCATGACCATCATGGCCACGAAGATGCCTTTCGTCGGGCGTGGATGACCGGCCTTGCGCGTACCGGCCTGTCACGGCCGGAAAAGTAAAACTCACACATGTACCGAAGAAAACTGGTCCTTGCCTTTGTCTGCCTGTGCGGGCTGATGCTGGTGCAGGCCGTGGCTGCCTATTGGCTGGTGCAAACGGCCCAGCACCATGAGCAGCGCAGTCGCGTTGCCCACGACATGCTGACCCGGTACACGGATGTCTCGGCCGACAAACAACGGCTCAAGGTCTGGTACGCACAATTGCTGCTGACAGGCAATGCGACGCTGGAGACGCGCGATGCGCTGCTGGCCAGGCTGAACACCAATATTCACGCGCTGCGCACGCTGAGCGCCGTTCAAACCCAGTTGCTGGGCGAAGGCAGGCTTCGTCTGGCAGGTGTCGACAACACAGACACCCTGAATGTGCTTGAAAAAAACTTTTCCAATTTCCAGCAGCGCGTGGTCCAGGCCCAGACAGACCGCAAGCCTGCCGAG
>JAQGMZ010000148.1 GCA_028292045.1 Polaromonas sp.
GATGACCATGGTCACGCCGGACTTCGCCAGGTTCTGCATCACGTCGAGCACCTCGCCGACCATTTCCGGGTCCAGCGCCGAGGTGGGCTCGTCGAACAGCAGGACCTTGGGCTCCAGCGCCAGCGCACGCGCAATGGCCACGCGCTGCTGCTGGCCGCCCGAGAGCTGCCCGGGCAGCTTGTGCGCATGGTCGGCCAAACCGACCTTGGCCAGCAGTTCGGCTGCCCGAAGCTCGGCAGCGGCCCGGCTCAGTCCGCGCACGCGCAGCGGCCCCAGCGCCACATTGCGCAAGGCCGTCAGGTGCGGAAACAGGTTGAAGCTCTGGAACACCATGCCGACCTCGGCCCGCACCCGCGCCAGCGACTTGCCGCGCACCACCGGCTGGCCGTCCACGCAGATCTCGCCCTGCTGGTAGTCCTCCAGCAAATTGATGCAGCGGATCAGCGTCGACTTGCCCGAGCCCGACGGGCCGACCACCACCACCACCTCGCCCTCGGCAATGTCGAGGTTGATGTCGTGCAGCGCAATGAAGTCGCCATAGCGCTTTTGCAGCTGGCTGATGCGGATCAGCGGTGCCGTGGCAATGGCAGACGGTAGGGAGCCGGGTTGCAATGAAGTGTCCATGGTCATCTGGTGGCGGCGCGGTGGCGCGCTTCAAAATAGCCGACCAGCCGCACCAGCGGCAGCAGCAGGAGCAGGTAGAGCAGGGCCGCGCCAATCAGCGGCGTCGGGTTGGCGGCCAGGGCCTGTGCCTGCGTGGCTTGCTTGAGCAAGTCGGGCATGGCCACGACCGATGCCAGCGCGGTGTCCTTGAGCACATTGATGCAGTTGCTGGTCAGCGGCGGCACCACGATGCGAAAGGCCTGCGGCAGCACCACGTCGCGCATGGTGTCCATGAAATTCAGCCCCATAGCTTCGGACGCCTCGAACTGCCCCTTCGGCAGGGCCTCGATGCCCGAGCGGAAGATCTCGGCGGCGTACGCTGCCGACACCAGCGACAGCGTCAGCACCGTCGAGGCGAACGACGACAGGCGCACGCCGACGAAAGGCAGGGCGTAATACACCAGCACCAGCAGCACCAGGATCGGGATCGAGCGGAACACGTCGATGTAGATGCGGGCAATGGCGCGCACCGGCGCCGGGGCGTACAGCCGCACCAGCGCCAGCAGCAGCCCGCCGGCCAGGCCCAGCACGATGCTCAGCACGCCCAGCATGACGGTGACGCCCAGGCCCTGCATCAGCATGGGCAGCGCGCCGCGCAGCACGCTCCAGTTGAAAAAGGTGTCGATCAAATCCATGCGATGGGGCCTGTTGGGTGCGTTGTGCCGTGGGCCTTACAGCTTGGGAACGTCCATGACCTTGACGGTGGACGACTCGGCGGGCGGCACGGTACCGAACCATTTCTGGTGGGTTTTTGAAACGAAGCCGTCTTTTTTCATATCCGTCAGGATGTCGTTGAGCCGGGCGCCTTCTGACCAGTTCTTCGCGGTCATGAAGGAATAGCGTTCGCCGGTGGGAATACGGGCGGCAATGCGGTACTGCGGCTTGTCCTTGATGTAGTACTCGACCGCCGGAATGTCGCTGATGTAGCCGTCGATGCGGCGGGCCGCCAGGTCCAGCATGGCCGGGGCGAGGCCTTCATAACGGGTGATGGTGGCGATCTTTAACTTGGCGGTGTTTTGCGTGGCGTACATGTCGCCGGTGGAGCCGGTGTCCACGCCGATGGTCTTGCCGGCGGTGTCTTCGAGGCTGTTGATCTTGGTGGCTTTGAGCACCGAAAGCGACTGGTCGCTGTCGTAGTAGGGCTGGGCAAAGGCCACCGACTCCAGGCGCTTGGGCGTGATGGTGATGGACGACACCGCAATCTGGATGCGGCCCGACTGCACCGCCGAGAACAGGCCGTTGAAGGGAATGTTTTCGATCCGCACCGTCTTGCCGGCCCGCTTGGCGGCTTCGTTGACCAGGTCGATTTCAAAGCCGACGATCTTGCCGCTGGCATCCTGGAATTCCCAAGGCACGTTGCCGACGTTGGCGCCCACTGTCCAGTCGGCGGCGAAAGCCGGTACGGCAGCCGAGGCGGCCAGGGTGAGCATTGCGGCGCAGAGTTTGAATTTCATGCTGTCTGACTCCAATGATGGGGAAGCGGTGGAATGGGCAAAAAACCGGCATGGCCAGTAGAAAAAAGCAGTCCGGTAGCTGCCACTCTAGCAGAGTAGATTATTTGATTCAATAACTTTTTAAAATGAATTATTTGCGCCATCGTGGTGCGGGGAAATGCCTGGCGCGCACAAGGCCGCACCAATTTGAACCATGGTTCCTATTCAGCCCGGGGCAAGGAATCGGCTGGTAATCACAAGGCCAATAAACCGGATTCCAGAGCCGACCGGTTGCGCGTGCGGTGCAAGGCGCTCGGGGTTGCGCGGCAACGGGCTGAACGTACCGGATGAGGTGGCCCGGGCCTTGCTCGCGCGCGAATTCGCTTCAGGCTTGCAATTGCCGCGCCAGCAGCACCGCCACGTGGACGGCTTCGCGTTGCGCGCCGTCCCTGATCTGGTGGCGGCAACTGGTGCCGTCGGCCACCACGATGGCGCCGGGCTGCTTGCGCACCGCAGGCAGCAGGCTGAGTTCGGCCATCTGCATCGACACGTCGTAGTGGCTGGCCTCGTAGCCGAAACTGCCGGCCATGCCGCAGCAACTCGACTCGATCAGCTCCGGATTCGCGCCCGGGATCAGCTTGAGCACGTCAAGTATCGGGCTGACCGCGCCGAAGGCTTTCTGGTGGCAGTGGCCGTGCAGCAGGATGGGCCGGCCCACGGGTTGAAGCCTGGATTTCAGCGTTTCCAGATTTCCGGCGGCAGCTTCCCGGGCCAGGAATTCTTCCAGCAGCAGCGCCTGTCCGCTGATGGTTTGCGCCGCATCACCCAGGCCCATCACCAGCATTTCATCGCGCATCGTCAACAGACACGAGGGCTCGAGCCCGACGATGGCGATGCCCTGCTGGGCAAACGGAAGCAGGGCGGCAACCATTTCAACTGCCTTTTCCCGGGCGCGGTCCACCATGCCGCTGGCAAGGTAGGTGCGGCCGCAGCACAGGCTTTTGCCATCCGGCACGGTTTTGGCGGCCACATGCACGGTGTAGCCGGCGGCTTGCAGCACTTTCAAGGCTGAAGCGGCGTTGCCGGATTCGAAGTAGCCGTTGAAGGTGTCGACAAACAGCACGACTGGTTTGCGGGCCGCCAGCACTTCCTCGCGGCTGGCGCCAATGGCGCCCGAGTTGAAGAAGGTGCGGGTTTTCCACTTTGGCAAGGTGCGCCTGGCCGACAGGCCCAGCATTTTTTCGCTGAGCAGCGCCAGGCCGGG
>JAQGMZ010000177.1 GCA_028292045.1 Polaromonas sp.
TGCGCGCCGATGGCAAGATTCCGGCGACGTTCAGCAATTTGCTGCTGGGTATTACCAAGGCATCGCTGTCGACCGATTCGTTCATCTCGGCGGCTTCCTTCCAGGAAACCACCCGCGTGCTGACCGAGGCGGCCATCATGGGCAAGCGTGACGAGTTGCGTGGCCTGAAAGAAAACGTGATTGTCGGCCGCCTGATTCCGGCCGGTACCGGCATGGCCTACCACGAGGCCCGCAAAGCCAAGGACCTGATGGACGACTCCGAGCGCCGGGCCATTGCCGAGTCGGAAGCCGCCGAACTGGAAGCGTCGCAGGTTGAAACCACCGACGAAAACGCTGCAGCCGAATAGGCTGACAGGCGCAAGCCGCTTTTGAAAAAACCAAGCCCCACAACTTTAATGATGTGGGGCTTTTTTCAATTGTCCGTTCAGGATGGGTTGGTTGCTGGCGCGGCGGCATAGCAAACCACGGGGCCATTAAGAATGTCATGAATAATAAAACCGGTTTCCCATGCGGCTGCATCGCAATTTCCTGACCAAGGGCGTAGAGGCCGGGCTCGTGCTGGCTTTCATATTTTTCGCGCTGACCGCATGGCTGATCAACCCTGAGTTTGTGCAGCGGCAGCGATCTCTGCAATTCGACCAATTTCAGCGATGGCACTTGCCTGTCGAAAGACCGTCTTCGGTGCGCATCATTGACATTGATGAAGCCAGCTTGAAAAAATATGGTCAGTGGCCCTGGCCGCGCACCCGCCTGGCGGAACTGGTGGAAAGCCTGCATGCCGCAGGCGCCAAGGTCATTGTTCTGGATATTTTGTTGACAGAGCCTGATCGCACGGCGCCCCGGGCCATGGCCAAAATGTGGCAAAACGAGGGCGTAGCTGCAGCCTTGGCAGGATTGCCTGATCATGACGAGTTATTTTCCCGTTCCATGGCCGGCCGGGGCGTTGTGCTGGGAAGCAGTCTTTCAAACTCGGCGCCCGACGCCTCCCCGGCGGACAGGAGCAAGTTGCCCTACCGCATTGTCAACAAAGGATCGGTTGCCAATCCGGCAAAGCAGCTCCCGGTCTATTCGGGCGGCATTTGGCCGCTCCCCATTTTTCTGAACAATGCCAGTGGCGTGGGGGCACTGAATTTTTTTCCGGACAAGGACAATGTCGTGCGGCGGGTGTCTTTGTTTTTAAGTTTGAATGAGCAAATCGTGCCTACGCTGAGCGCAGAAGCATTGCGCGTGGCGCAAGGAGCGCGCAATTATCTGCTCCGCAGTGACGAGTCTGGTTTGGTGGAGGCGAAAATTGGTGCAATCACCATACCGCTTGATCCCCAGGGAGATATCTGGCTGGATTTTGGACGTGCGCCCGCTGCCGTTTTCATTCCAGCAATGCATGCGATGGCCGGAAATCTGGATGTTGATGCGTTGCGCGGGCGAATTGTGCTGGTGGGAAGTTCAGCGGCCGGCCTGATCGATTTAAGGGCCAACTCCCTTGGACAACTGATGCCCGGCGTTCAGGCGCATGCGGTGGCGCTGGACCAGATGCTGTCCGGGCAAAGTTTACAGCGCCCTGCATGGGCTTCAGGCGCAGAAGCCCTGGCGCTGCTGGGCGGTGCGCTACTTGTCGGGCTGGTTGCATTGAGGGCCCCACTCAAGTGGTCCGTGTTCTGGGCCGTGGTCGTGCTGGCGGTTATCGGGGCGGGCGCATGGCATGCCTTTGCCCATGAACACCTGTTGCTTGACGCGGCCAATCCAGCACTGGCGGTATTGATGAGCTTTGGCCTGGCCAGCAGCCTTCACCACTTCGCCAGCGAGCGTGAACAACGCTGGATTCGGCAGGCATTTTCTCGCTATATTTCGCCCAACAGGGTGGCCCATCTGATGGCGAACCCCGATCAGTTGCAACTGGGGGGCCAACGCCAGGAATGCAGTTTTGTTTTTACCGATCTGGCTAACTTTACCGACATGATCGAAAGCAGCGACCCAGCCCACATGGTGGCCATGATCAATGATTATCTGGAGTCGATGCTTGAGATTGTTTTCAAGCACGAAGGCACCCTGGACCGGATCATGGGCGATGCCCTGGTTGTGATGTTCTCCGCACCCATTGCGCAGCTTGACTATCGCCAGCGCGCTCTTGACTGCGCCCTGGACATGCATATTTTTGCTTCAGCCTATGCCGATGAATACCAGGCACAAGGCATGGCGTGGGGCTATACCCGCATCGGTGTGCATTGCGGCGAAGTCATCGTTGGCAATTTTGGCGGCAAAACCTTGTTTGACTATAGGGCGCTGGGAGACCCCATCAATACCGCTGCGCGGCTTGAAACGGTCAATAAACACCTCGGTACCCGTGTCTGCATTTCTCAGGCTATTGTGGATGGCTGCCCTGGGTTGGCAGCAAGGCCTGTCGGGCGCCTGATGCTGAAGGGAAAAAATCAATGGATAAGCGCCTACGAGCCGGTAGCCGCCACGCAGGTCGAGGACTGTGCACCGTTGACCGACTATGCCGAGGCAATGCAGTTATTGCAGTCGGGGAATGCGTTGCAGGCTGCATCGGCACTTGAAAAATTTGAAGCCCTGGCCACGCGCTATCCCCATGACCCGTTGGTCAACCTGCATGTGCAGCGGCTGCGCCAGGGCGCCATGGACGATCACATCATCCTGTCCAAAAAATGAATTCAGCGAATCGTGATTTCTACACGGCGGTTGCGGGACTCGGTTGTTTGGTCAGGCGTTTCAATCAAAAGATTGCGTTTGCCGTGTGATGCCACCGTGATGAATGCGCTGGGCACGCCTGCTTGACGCAGCTGGTCTGCAATCTGGTTGGCCCGGTCGAGTGCGAGCCTGTCGTTGACTTCAACATTGCCCAAGGTATCCGTGTGCCCAATCACCGACATGTCCAAAGTGGCCTGGCCATTGATCCGTTGCAAAATCTGCACCAGCAAAATGCTGGACGCAGATGTCAGCTGGCTGCTCCCCGACAAGAAGTAAAGATAGTATTGTTCCGGCAAGGCTGGGAGGGCAGACATGGCCGCTCCAAAATCACGCGTGAGTTGTTTTAAGGACACTGGAAACGCAGGCGCGCTTGCGTCAAGCAGTGCGCCTGTTCGAGCCTCGGTCAGCAACTGCTGGTTTGCCTGGGTGCTCACCAGTACCTTGCCAATACTCCCGTCGGGGCTGGGCAGCAGCACTACATAGGATCTGGGTCCGGCGCAGCCTGCTGTCAACAGCGTTAAGGCAAATAAAACCGTCGCAGCTAGCGACCCGTTCACAGGGGATCATCCACCTTGAGAACAAACTGCGTTCCGCGCACGCCAATGATGCCGGCTGGCGTCTTCACGGTCACGGCATCCGGCTTGAGTTTGGCAATCACACCGGACACATAGTTCAGCGTGCCTTTGCCCAGCCGGGCGATGAGCTTGAGTTCTTCCTGCGCAGGCGCGTACAGGTACTCTTCCAGAGTGAGTTCTGTATCTGGACCAAAAGACATCAAGGTGCCGTCTTTGAGTGTGATGCCCATCGTTGCAGCAGATGCGGTTTTAAGCTGGCTGCCAATTTTTATTTCAACCCCTGGCATCGCCGCGGTACGTTGGCCTTCGGTAATGACCCAGGCTTCTCCGGTAACAATTTTGACAAAGCCAATGGGGGCGGTGGAAACTTGCGCGTGCGTATGCAGGGCCAGGCTCATGAACATGAGGCCTGGAAGGAGCCGCCACCATTTGTTAGTAATTTTCATTTGCAATACTTGAGTACTGTTTTAATTTGTCTTCGGCGCTGAAAGACTGAAACTGACAATCACTCAACCTCATCATTTTCAGAAATTGCAATAAAAAGGCTGTAATTCCGGAAAATTTTTAGCCTAAAAATGCACCGGACTCTTGTATAAAACCAGTTTTTACTTTCAATTGTCACATTAGAGGCGGTAGTTGTGAATTTAAGTAAAATTCTGGGTAAATATTTGAAACAGAATGTTTACATTATGATGATTCTGGTGCTGGGCAACTCGCACGGGTTGCAGATCCAAAATGCATAACCGGAGCGGCTTCAAGCGGTGTAGCCTTGTAGCCGTGTTGAGAAACCATTGCACGACTTCAGCCGTCGTGTTGAACCACGGCCATTGGGCGCAAGAGGATAAGACCATGTCATTGCAAAGCATTATTTTTATCGGCTTGGGTGCCTTGCTCATATTTTGGGCCGTCGGTGCTTACAACCGGCTGGTCCGCCTGAAAAATACCCTCGCCAATGCCTTTGGGCAGATCGATGTGCAACTGAAACGGCGTTACGACCTTATTCCCAACCTGGTCGAAGCGGCCAAAAAATACCTGAAGCATGAACTGGTCACACTTGAAGCCGTCATCAGCGCCCGTAACCAGGCACTCGGCGCCAGCAAAAGGGTCGTGAGCCACCCCGGTAAGGCCGATGCAGTCATCGCTTTGGCTGCTGCAGAGCAAACGCTCGACAGCAGCCTGGGTCGTCTGTTTGCTCTGACCGAGGCCTACCCCGAGTTGAAGGCCGACCAGACAATTCGTGAACTCAGCGAAGAACTGACCAGCACTGAAAACAAGGTCGGCTTTTCTCGGCAGGCCTACAACGATGCGGTGCTCGACTACAACAATGCACAGAGCCAGTTTCCGGCGCTGCTGGTTGCCCGCCTGTTCGGCTTTTTACCATCCGCCATGTTGCAGGCCACCGAAAGTGCCGTTGAGCGCCAGACCGTGCGCATACAGCTGTGACCTTGGGGGCCGCCGTCGGAACTTGCAAGGCGCGATAGATGCGGTTTTTTGAAGCCCAGGAGAACGCACGGGCGCAAACACTGCGGCTGCTGGTGCTGTTCAGCCTGGTGGTTGCGTGCCTGCTGCTGGCCCTCAATGGCGCGCTAGCGTTGACCTGGCGCCTGGTGTTTTCCGCATCCAGTGCGTATCCGGCCTACTTTTTCAGCGTCAACACAGGCCTTGTCTTGTTGTTTGTCCTGGGCGGCTGGTGGCTGGAAGCCTCCGTGCTCCAGAGGGGCGGCCAGGCATTGGCGCGTCAGGCGGGGGCCCGTGAAGCCTGGCCCGCAAGCCGTCCGGCCGAGCAGCAGCTGAGCAATATTGTCAGCGAACTGGCCATTGCCGCCAGCATGCGCGCGCCCCAGGCCATGGTGCTGCCGCGTGAGCACAGCATCAACGCATTTGCTGCCGGCTGGGATGAAACCGACGCCATTGTGGCCGTCACCCAGGGCGCGCTCGACCGTTTGACGCGTGACGAGCTGCAGGGCCTGCTGGCTCACGAGTTCAGCCATTTGCGCGAAGGCGATACCCAGCTCAACATGCGGCTGGCGGGCATGGTGTATGGGCTCGAGATGGTGTTCAACCTTGGCCGGCAGATGTGCGTGTCCGATGAAGAGGGGCGGCATTCAATTTTGGCGCTGCCGGGCTTTGCCGTCATGGCGACCGGATCGCTGGGTTGGCTGGCCGGTCGCGCACTGAAGGCTGCCGTGTCGCGGCAGCGAGAATTTTTGGCCGATGCCCGCGCCGTGCAATTTACCCGGAGCAAGGAAGGGCTGGGCGGGGTGTTGCGCAAGATAGAGGGTGAGCTGGCAGCACGACTCACTGGCGGCATGGCGCATCGCCTGCATCCCGCGGTGCAGCACATGCTGCTGGTCAGTGCTGCCGCGCGGTCGCCCTGGCTTGCCAGCCATCCTCCACTGGCAGAGCGCATCCGCCGAATTTACGGGCGGCCCATGCCTGCGCTGCGCACGCAGCACGCCGATGCCGGGGAACCGACACGTCCAGACCCGCTCTTTTGACAGGCGCGTCAACAAAGAGGCGGCATGCCTTTCATGGGCTGCGTAGCCTAGCTGCGCTGGTGCCCACGCGGGCCGGGGGGCTGGTCTAATAGGGAACACCGCCGTCCCGGCCCCCGGACGGTTTTATGCCAGCCGGTACGAGGCTGGTCCTGATCAGACCCACCCGATGCAACCTCACCCAAAACCCTCTTTGCCCACACAAGTGCCCTTATGGCGCCAGCTTCAAGGTGCTGCTTCCGTGCTGCTGGCGGTACGCGACGGCCAGTCGATGACGCCAGCGCTCGAAGATGTCGATGCGCAGTTGCGTCCCGGTGTCCAGGCGCTGGCTTTTCATGCCTTGCGCTGGCTGGGCCGTGCCGAAGCCCTGCGCCGGCAACTTGCCAGGCGGCCGCCGCCACCCGAGGCCGACGCGCTGCTGTGCGTGGCGCTGGCGCTGGCTTGTTCTGAAGAAAAAGCGCCGTATACCGCGCACACCCTGGTCGACCAGGCGGTCGAAGCCGCCAAGCGCAGCGACGCCACCCAGCACCAGGCCAGTTTCATCAACGGCTGCCTGCGCCGCTTTCTGCGCGAGCAGGATGCGTTGGTCGCCTTGACGGAAAAAAATCCCGAAGCGGTCTGGAACCATCCGCAGTGGTGGATAGACCGGGTGCGCAAGGACCATCCGTCGCAATGGCAGAGCATCTTGCAGGCCAACAACAGCCGCGCTCCGCTGATTCTTCGGGTCAATGAGCGAAAATCGACGCCCGCGCAGTACCTGAGCGCTTTATTGGCCAGCGATATAGGCGCATTTCCCATAGGCGAGCATGGCGTGGTCCTGACTGAAGCGCGCCCGGTCATGTCACTGCCGGGTTATGCCGAAGGCCATTTTTCAGTGCAGGACGCAGCGGCCCAGCTGGCCGCGCCTATGCTGCTGGACGGCCTGCCAGCCCCTGAAAGTGGTCAGCCCCGGCTTCGAATTCTGGACGCCTGCGCAGCGCCTGGCGGCAAGACGGCGCATCTGCTGGAGCTGGCCGACTGCGAAGTCACCGCCCTCGACATCGATGCCCGGCGCTGTGAGCGCATCGCGCAGAACCTGCAGCGCCTGGGCCTGCAGGCGGACATCATCGTCGGTGATGCCGGCCGGCCGGCCGACTGGTGGGACAAGCGGCTGTACGACGGCATCCTGCTCGACGCGCCCTGCACGGCATCGGGCATTGTTCGCCGCCATCCGGACGTTCGCTGGCTGCGCAGGCCGACCGACATCGCCCAACTGGCGGATGTTCAGGCCCGGCTGCTCGAAACACTCTGGCCGCTGCTCAAACCCGGCGGCCGCCTGGTGTATTGCACCTGTTCGGTTTTCAAGGCGGAAGGCGAGCAGCAGGCAGAAACGTTTGTTGCGCACCACACAGACGCGGTGCGCCTGCCTGCGCCTGGACATTTACTGCCCCAGGGCGGCAGCAAGACTGCGGTTTTCCCTGACAATTTGATGCGTGAACACGATGGTTTTTACTACGCACTCCTTGAAAAACGCTGCGCTTGAAGCGGTCGCCCGTCTCGCGTTGCTGGTGGTCCTGTGCCTGCTGTGGGTACCGGCCCGCAGCTTGGCAGGACCCACCGAAATCACCCAGCTCCGCACCGAACGGGCAGAAGACGGTGTGTACCTCTCGGCGCTTGTGCGCTTTGACGTTCCGCCCGTGGTGGAAGATGCGCTGCTCAAGGGCATCGCCATTTATTTTGTCGTGGAAGCCGATCTTTACCGCGACCGCTGGTACTGGACCGACCTGCGCGTCACCAGCGCTGCGCGGACCATGCGCCTGGCCTACCAGCCCTTGACGGGCCGCTGGCGCGTGAACATCGTCTCGGGCCTGATTACCAGCTCGTCCGGCCTGCGTGCCACCTTGAACCAAAACTACGAAACCCTGCCTGAAGCCCTTTCAGCCATTCAGCGGGTGGCGCGCTGGAAGATCGCCGAGGCTTCCGAGGTGGAGCCGGATGCCGGCTACACCCTCAACCTGAATTTTTGGCTCGACCTGTCGCAGCTGCCGCGTCCGTTCCAGATCGGGGTGGCGGGCCAGCGCGAATGGACCATTGCTGCCCAGTTGCGCGACCGGCTCCGGCTGGCGCCCGCTCCCCCTGCCGCTGAAGGTGCCCGGTGAACCGCACAGTCCGGCTGGCAGCCTTGAAAAGCAGCCCGGCTTTCCGCTGGACCGTCGGTGTAGGCGCTGGCGTGGTCGTGGCCCTGGGCCTGGTCCTGCTCTACCTGCTGACCCAGGCCACCGACAACCGCGAACTGTACGAACGCAATTACGCATTGCTGTTCGGGTTGAACGTGGCCGTTGCCGTTTTGCTGTTGACGGTCGTGGGCTGGATTACCTTCCGGCTGGTGCTGCGTGTGCGCCAGGGGCGTTTTGGCAGCCGCCTGCTGGTCAAGCTCGCAGCCATTTTCGCGCTGGTCGGCCTGATGCCGGGCCTGATGATCTATGTGGTTTCCTACCAGTTCGTTTCCCGCTCGATTGAAAGCTGGTTTGATGTCGAGGTTGAATCTGCATTGGGCGCAGGCCTGAACCTGGGACGTGCCACGCTCGAAACCCTGGCGGCAGACACGGCCAACAAAACACGCCAGGCCGCCACGCAACTGGCCGAAACGCCGGACGCGACGGTGGGCCTGGCACTGGAACGCCTGCGCGACCAGCTGGGCGCGAGCGATGTTGTGCTCTGGAGCGCTTCCGGGCAGTTGATTGCCAATGCGGGCGCCTCACGCTTCCTGATTCAGCCCGAGCGGCCTTCGATGCAACAGTTGCGCAGCGCACGCAACCAGCAGGTAACCACCCAGATCGAAGGCCTGGACGAAGTAGTGCCGGGTGGCAATGGTGAACTCGGCGCTGATTCGGGTGCCGAACCGCTGGTACGGGGCGCCACCACGGCAGCCCGGGTCAAGGCCATTGCCATGGTCAACAATCCGAACCTCAGTGTGCTGGGGCAATCCCGTTATTTGCAAGTCACCACCGTGCTGCCCGCCAGCCTGGTGGCCAATGCCATTGCCGTGCAGGAGGCCAACCGCCAGTACCAGGAACGCGCCCTGGCGCGCAGCGGACTGCAAAAAATGTACATCGGCACCTTGACGCTCAGTTTGTTCCTGGCGGTGTTCAGCGCAGTGCTGCTCGCCGTGATTCTGGGCAATCAGCTGGCCAAGCCCCTGCTCTTGCTGGCCGAAGGCGTCCGGCAGGTGGCGCTGGGCGACCTGACCCCCAAGGCCGCGCTCAAGGGCAAGGATGAACTGGGCGGCCTGACCCGCTCATTTGCAGACATGACGCAGCAGTTGTCCGATGCGCGGTCAGCGGTACAACACAGCATGAGCCAGGTGGATGCCTCGCGTGCCAACCTGCAGACCATCCTGGACAACCTCACCGCCGGCGTCATCGTGCTGGATGTGCATGGCCACATTCAGTCCAGCAACCCCGGGGCAAGCCGCATCCTGCGCGCGCCCCTTCACGACTACCAGGCCCGGCTGCTTGGGGACGTCCCCGGGCTGGAAGTTTTCGCCAAAGACGTTCTTGCCCAGTTTGCAGACTACCTCAGCAATGCGACCCAGACGCTGGCGCACTGGCAGCAATCGTTTGAACTGCATGGCGCCGGACATGGCGCCAGCGACAACGCCATCACCCTGATTGCGCGTGGCGCAAAGATGCCGGGAACCGAAGAGTATTTGCTGGTGTTTGACGACATTTCCGACATGGTGTCGGCCCAGCGCGCGCAGGCCTGGGGCGAGGTGGCCCGCCGCCTGGCGCATGAAATCAAGAATCCACTCACTCCCATCCAACTGTCGGCCGAGCGGCTGGAAATGAAGTTGAACGGCAAATTGGCGCCAATCGAACAGGCCTTGCTGACCAAATCGGTCAAGACCATCGTGGACCAGGTGGACGCCATGAAGCGGCTGGTCAATGAATTCCGCGACTACGCCCGCCTGCCCGCTGCCGAACTGGTCGCGGTAGACCTCAATGCGCTGGCCAGCGACGTGCTGCAGCTCTACCATGGCGATGTGGCTAGCCCGGCGGCTCCCGTGGTAGCCGAACTTGACCCCAACGCGCCGCTCATCCGTGGCGACGCACAGCTCTTGCGCCAGGTCATCCACAACCTGTTGCAAAACGCCCAGGATGCGCAGGAGGGCAAACAAGACACTTGCGTCACCCTGAAAACCGACTACTCCGACACGTCGCGCCGCGTGCGGTTGACGGTGCGTGACAACGGAGCGGGTTTTCCAGAGCACATCCTCAAGCGCGCTTTCGAGCCTTATGTCACCACCAAGGTCAAAGGCACCGGCCTGGGCTTGGCGGTTGTGAAGAAAATTGCCGATGAACACGGCGCGCGCATCGATATTTCCAACCGGGTGATTGACGGAATCGTGCAGGGCGCGCAAGTGTCGTTATCATTTGCCGTGGCGACTTGACAGGTTTCAGGCAATTCAGGCGTTCAACCTTCATACCGGCACCCACAACGTCAACAACAGGCAGGCAGCAATTCAATCATGGCAAATATTCTGGTGGTCGATGATGAGCTGGGCATACGCGACCTTCTCTCAGAAATTCTCAATGACGAGGGGCATCAGGTGGATCTGGCAGAAAATGCCGCCCAAGCCCGCGCCGCCCGTGCCCAGGCCCGGCCCGATTTGGTGCTCCTCGATATCTGGATGCCCGACACCGATGGCGTTACTTTGCTCAAGGAGTGGGCATCCACCGGCCTGCTGACCATGCCCGTGATCATGATGAGCGGCCACGCCACGATCGACACGGCTGTTGAAGCCACCAAAATTGGCGCCATGGCGTTTCTGGAAAAACCCATCACCCTGCAAAAGTTGCTCAAGGCCGTCGAGCAAGGCCTTGCCCGAACGGTTGCCCGTCCATTGGCAGGGGCCTCTAAAGCAAATCCACCCACGGCCGACTTCGTGCCCGAAGCCATCCTGGCGGGCAGCATGTTGGCAGTGCCCTTTGACCGGGGCCTTCAGGCGACCCAAAGCTTCATGCTTGAAAAACCGCTGCGTGATGCGCGTGACGAATTTGAAAAAGCGTATTTCGAGTTTCATCTGGCCAAGGAAGGCGGCTCCATGACACGGGTGGCTGAAAAAACCGGTCTGGAGCGAACCCACCTCTACCGCAAGCTCAAGCAGCTCGGCGTTGACCTGACGCGTGGCAAACGCACGGCCTGAAGTTTTGAAGGGGGAATCCGGAAAAAATGCCCTTCAGGTGAGATACAATCTTGTGCTCAGGCCCGGTAGCTCAGTCGGTAGAGCAGAGGATTGAAAATCCTTGTGTCGGTGGTTCGATTCCGCCCCAGGCCACCAAACGCGTAAGCCCTTGAGTCTTAACGGACTCAAGGGCTTCTTCGTTTCTGACGCTGCGCTAGCCCCTTGGTTTGGTACCCCAAGAGGTGCAGTATGGCAACTTCAACACTGGCATTTTGGAATGAAGGCACATATTGGGGTGGGCGCTGAATTGGGGCAAGTACTCACGGTAGTCGGCACAGCGGCCAATGTCAACAATGTCCCCCAAGGGCATGCACTGCTGTATGGCGAAGACGAAGTCGTTTTGCCAACGCCCGGTATTAAGGCGCTACCAAACGCCCAGGGGCAAAGGGCGTGGATTGGCACATAGCCATGCGCCCTGGCAAGCGCAAGCAGCAAAAGCACAAGCCCTGGGCCAGATCACTAAGCAAGCCGAAAAACTCATGGCCAGCATCAGTGCCAAGGTGGAGCGGCCATTTCGTGTAATCAAGTGCCAGTTAGACTGCGCCTTGGTGCCTTATCGGGGACTAAAAAAATCACAGCGCAACTGATCACGGTATGCGAACAGCAAACCCAGCTTGAATAGATGCTCTGAGTAGTGAAGCAAGTAGCTTGACCGTCAACGTGACAAAACCCTTCCGTTGTCCCAGCGTTTTTTGCTCTTGGCTTTCCCGACTTCGGAAAACCACTCCTGGCTTGGATAAGCACGAGCATTGAAGCCTGCCGCAAAACTGCCCGCGACCTTAAATCGTGTGCCCCAGCGAGATGCGCAGATGACCCAGGTATTACATCTGGCATCAGGAAGAGAAGGATGAGCGACTGGAGCAGTTCGGTCTGTGGAGGTAAGGAGCCACCGTTGCGCTGGCGCAAGAGTTGGGGCCGCTTTGCGCGGCTCACAATTTGAAAGCCCCCGGTTTTGCCGGGGGCTGGTTATTCGGCAACTTAACCAACCTGGTGATGTGTCCGAAATAACTTGACCACCACAAGTTAGAACAGGTGGCTCATGCCCATGGCGTAGAGGCTGGTGTTCAGGCGCGGCAGGACCGGGTTGGTGGTCCGGGTGGCATGGTAGCCGGTGTACAGGAACGTGCGCTTGGACAGCGCATACTGGGCCGCCAGGCTGACGCCCTTGCGCTTGATGTTGCCGGCGGCAACATTGTCGGTTGAGCCAGCGAAGCCACCCGAGACCGACAGCAAGCCCGACACCGGTACGGTCGCGCCCAGCGTCCAGTCCCGGGTTTTCATGTCATTTTGCGATTGACGCCCAATGCTGGCTTGCAGCGTGGCCATGCCAAAGTCGTAAGTGGCGTTCAACATACTGAATTTTTTCGTCGGGACCGAGCCATCGACCCGTTCGGTCTGATGGCCCAAGCCGACATACAGCCGACTGCCCGTGTATTTGACATTCAGGGCGGCAACCGAACCGGCATTCACCGCAGCGGTCTTGTTTTCGCCCAAGCTGTAGCTGGCCGCGCCACTGAAACCGTTCACATCAGGCGTGAAATACATCACGGAATTGCGCGGATTGTAGGTGTAGCCGCCAATGGCTCCGCCATAAAAAACACCGCTGTTGGGCGACAGGCCCGAGTCCCAGGCCGGGTTGGACACGCCTTTCATTTCATCGAAGGCCGACCAGACCTTGCCCAGCCGCACTTCGCCGAAACCGCCCGACAAGCCCACATAGGCATTGCGGCTGAACATCTGGTTGAGCTTGGCCTGGCCGTCCTGGCTGTCGCCCAGGGAAGCGCCATTGGCAACATCAAAACCATGCTCCAGCAGGAAATTGGCTTTCAGGCCGCCGCCCAGGTCTTCCGTTCCCTTGAAGCCAAAGCGGCTGGTATTGATGAGGCCGCTGTCGATTTGCGCTTGCGTCACTGATCCGTTCTTGACGACACTGAACGAAACGTCGGCAATGCCGTACAAGGTCACGGAGGACTGGGCTGATGCTGCGCCAGAGGCGGCCAACACGGCTAGGACGATCAAAATTCTTTTCATGAAAATCTCCAAATAATAAAAACTGCTTGCCACTCGGTTTCAAGGCTTCGCAAGAACCAGCGCAAGCCCCGAGTACATTAAATTTATCTTTGCTGTTCCAGCTCAGATGCCGGATCATATGGAGAATAGGGATGCATATCTAATATAGATTGGGCTATATTGGATATGAAAATAGGGATTGGTAAAAACCCCTGGTATGAAAAATTGCACCGATTGGCCAATCCGTACAGGTTTCAAGACACGGCAAATTTTGTTGCTGTTTTACTGGTCGAAATAGGGCCGTACCCAAACCTGCAGATCACGATTCCAATGGTGAGCCCCTGTAATGTGCTCATTGAACGGCTCAACCTGGGTATGCTGGACTGCCCCCCTCGGCAGCGCCCTATGGCATCGCTCTAACCTGAAGTTTCAGGAAATGGATCTGCAACATAGCGAGTGGGTAAGTGTGATGTCGGCAGACATTGCGCGCTGCTATGCGGATCACGGCCTGCAGGCCATTGTGCGTCTGGTGCTGCTCTGCGCAATAAAGCCCTTTGGCTTCATTGCGCGGCTTGACTATTTGCTAATTGCCCTCCGCCACCGTGCTGTTGTTCGTGCTCAAGATTGCAGACAAAACAGGGCAGAGCAAGCATTTAACATGGGCGAGGCCTGAGCGGTTAGTTCCAGCCCGCGTCTACCTTGAACTCTTGCGCGGTACACATGGCGCCGTCAGCAGATGCCAGAAAGAGCACCATGCGCGCCACATCGGAAGGCTGCAACTTGTCGGGCAAACACTGGTTGCGCTTGATGTCAGCTTCTCCTTCATCGTTCAGCCACATCGTAGTCTGACGCTGTGTCATCACCCATCCGGGCGACACGGTATTGATCCTGATACGGTCTGCGCCCAGTGTGTCGGCCAAGCCACGCGTCAATCCATTGACCGAGGATTTGGCCACGGCATAACAAGGATAGCCGCTGCCCTTGGACTGCCATCCCGTAGAGCCCAGATTGACAATGGACCCGCCGCCCAGCAGGCGCATGCCCGGCCCGACCGACTGGATGGCAAAAAATGCCGGCCGCTGGTTCACCGACATGCATTCATCCCAGTATTCCGGGGTGACGGATTCCAGCGTATGCCGGTCATCGCGGGCCACGTTATTGACCAGGGTTGAAAAGGCGCCCAACTCTTTTTCCGCCTCCGCAATGATGTGCTGCAAGGCAGCAACATCGCGGACATCACAGCAGCGCCACCATACTGGGCCATAGCCAAGAGACTCCATGTGCCCAGCCAATTCCGCACTCTCCCGCGCTGCCACATCGACGAAGGCAACCCGTGCGCCTTGCTCGGCAAACGCGGTCACGATGGCCGCCCCGATTCCAGTGCCGCCCCCTGTCACAAAAACACGTTGACCACGCAGGCTGGGAAATACGGCCAAGGTTTGGGTTGCGCTCATTTTGGTTCCTTTAAGGTATTGCAATTTTTATATGGTTAATGCTATTAAATTCATTTTCCATTATCACTATGCATTGTTAGCATCTGTTTTGTCAAGAACCGGAGGATAAAACTCCAACACACAAGGCAATACGACCATGGAAAATCCCAAGAACCCCATCCGCCGCAGCCAAGCCTGGTTTGGCCGGCAAGACCGCGACGGTTTTGTGCATCGCAGCTGGATCAAAAATCAGGGTTATCCGCATGACGAGCTTGACGGCCGCCCTGTCATCGGCATCTGCAATACATGGAGCGAACTCACGCCTTGCAATGGACATTTCCGCGAGTTGGCCGAGTTCGTCAAGCGCGGCGTTTACGAGGCGGGCGGCTTCCCGCTGGAATTTCCGGTGATGTCATTGGGGGAAACCCAGCTTCGCCCCACCGCCATGCTGTTTCGCAACCTGGCGAGCATGGACGTCGAAGAAAGCATTCGCGGCAATCCGATTGACGGCGTGGTGCTGCTCATGGGATGTGACAAGACCACCCCTTCGCTGCTGATGGGGGCGGCCAGTTGCGATCTGCCTACCATCGGCGTGTCCGGCGGCCCGATGCTCAACGGCAAGTTCCGAGGCAAGGACGTGGGTTCGGGCACCGGCGTGTGGCAGATGTCCGAGATGGTGCGCGCGGGCGAGATGACCATGCAGGAATTCACTTCGTGCGAAAGCGACATGCACCGCTCCAAAGGCAGTTGCATGACGATGGGCACCGCCAGCACCATGGCCTGTATGGTTGAAGCCCTGGGCATGTCGCTGCCTGAAAACGCAGCTTTTCCCGCTGCCGACACCCGGCGCAACCGCCTGGCTCAAATGACGGGCCGGCGTATCGTGGAAATGGTCAAACAAGACCTGCGCATGTCGCAAATTTTGACGCGTGAAGCGTTTGAAAATGCCATTCGCATCAACGCCGCTATCGGTGGCTCCACCAATGCTGTCATTCACCTGCTGGCAATTGCAGGGCGCATGGGCGTTCAGCTCAACCTGGACGATTGGGACAAGCTGGGCTCACAAGTGAACTGCCTGCTGAACTTGCAACCCTCTGGCAAATACCTGATGGAAGACTTCTGCTACGCCGGTGGCCTGCCTGCGGTGCAACGCGAAATTTTGTCATTGCTGCACGGCGATGCTCTCACCGTGAACGGCAAATCGGTCAAGGAAAACGTGAGTGAAGCACCTTGCTACAACCGCGAAGTGATCAAGACCCTGGACGAGCCTTTCATTGCTGCCGCAGGTATAGCGGTGGTGCGCGGCAACCTGGCACCGGACGGTGCGGTGATTAAGCCCTCGGCTGCCTCTCCCCATTTGCTGACCCACCGTGGCCGGGCCGTGGTGTTTGTGTCAATCGAAGACTTCCACGCCCGCATTGACGACCCCGAACTGGACATCGACGAACACTGCATCATGGTGCTGCAAAACTGCGGTCCACGCGGCTATCCCGGCATGGCCGAAGTCGGCAATATGCCACTGCCACCCAAGGTGCTGCAAAAAGGCATTACCGACATGGTGCGTATCTCCGACGCGCGCATGAGCGGCACCGCCTACGGCACCGTGGTGTTGCACACTTCGCCCGAGGCAGCCGCTGGCGGGCCGCTGGCACTGGTGCGTAATGGTGACATAATTGAACTCAACGTCCCCGAGCGCAAGCTGCACCTCGAAGTGTCAGATGAAGAGTTGGCTGTAAGGCGGGCCGCCTGGGTGTCGCCGGAAAAACCCGCGCGGGGCTACTACAAACTGTATGTAGAGCATGTGCAACAAGCACACCTGGGAGCTGACCTGGACTTTCTGGTCGGCAAAAGCGGGGCAGCAGTACCTCGGGATTCACACTGATGTCAAACACCCAATCTCCAGCTTCTGTCAGTGCTGCTCCCGCCGTGCGCGGCGTGGTGCGCAGCGTGTGGCCAGCCCAAGCCCTGTTGGGCGAGGGCACGCTGTGGTCTGTGCGTGAACAGGCGCTGTATTGGGTTGATATATTGGGACACCAGCTGCACCGCTTCCATCCTGACAGCCAAAAATGCGACAGCTGGCCGTTTGACGAGGAGATCAGCGCTGTGGCAGAACGAGCCCTGGATCCGGGTTTGCTAGTGACCTTGCGCCACGACTTTGCGCTGTTTGACCCCGACAGCAGCCAGCTGCAGCGTCTGCACCGTCCCGAGCCCACGCTGGCAGGCAACCGCTTCAATGATGGCAAATGCGATGCACGGGGCCGATTCTGGGCGGGCACCATGGACTTTGCCTGCGCAGCGCCGACAGGCGCCTTGTACCGCTACGGCGGTGGTCGCCATTGCACTCGCATTCACGGCGACATTGCAGTGACCAATGGCCCGACCTGGTCGCTTGACGGACGCACCATGTACTTTAACGACACCGTGCGAGGCCAGGTTCTTGCCTTTGATTTTGAGCCCGAAACTGGCACCGTTGGCGTAGCGCGCCAGTGGTTGCAGCTAGGGATTGACGACGGCTATCCGGACGGAATGACCACCGACGCCGCCGGGCGCATCTGGATTGCCCACTGGGGCGCCGCCTGCGTCAGCTGCCACGACCCGGTGAGCGCCGCAGAACTGCTGCGCATCCATCTACCCACCAGCCATATCACCAATTGCGCCTTCGGCGGTGCTGATTTGCGGACCTTGTTCATCACCAGTGCCCGCAGTGGCTTGAGCACACAGCAACTGCTTGACCAACCCCTGGCGGGAGCGCTTTTCTGCGTTGACCTGGAGGTCCCCGGACTGCCCGCCCATTACTTTGCGGGATAAGCAGGCCGAATACTGGCCACGGCCTTCACTGGTTACGCCATGCCGACCTGGGGCTGGTTCACAGCCTGGGCGGCGGCGTTGCGGCCTGGCCACTGCGCCCGGTGCGCCCGAAAAACTCGATTTGTGGCTTTCCTGGAACGGCCGCCCGGACCGTTAAACCCTGGCATTGTTTCTCCTGATTCGGTGGTCCTACCGCAACAGCGCCAGCGGCTTTGAGCACGATGGGCAGCGCCCTTGGGTTTTGCGCTCCGCGACTAATCCGGCTTGGCGCACAGGTGCAAGGCGTCTGGCTGAGCGGGGCAGACCCGGTGCCCAACCGGCACATTCGCAACTGGCCCCAGACTGGGCCCGCGTCAAGGCCTGAGTGTGAACGGGACGCCGGTGGGCAATGCCTATACCGGTTGGTCAGGCCTGGCTCCCCCGGCTTGCATTGCCTGGTCCGACCACGGACTGGAGCTGACTTTGCAAATCCCGGAACTGCTGGGTTTAAAGCGCAACGACGGCTACTGTCTGCTGCACCGGCCACCCGTGAGACCGACCTTTTGCTTTGAGACCGTCACGCATCCGATCGACGCCTGTCATATGCCGGGGCGCTTGGGCCTGCGCACCTTGCACACAGGAGAACGCCTGATGCTGCACATGGAGTGGCAATTCAGTCGCAGCCCGGGTCAGACGCATCCATAGTTCAAGATAAACGCTGACTGGAGCCGGCCGCTCATGCCTCGTCCATGCTGAATTGTTTGCCGTACACCGTTTTGGCAGAGGTCTTGAGTGCGGACAACAATACAGTGGCGGCGGGCGAAAGCAAACGGTCACGCCTTGAAATGAAGCCAAAAGGCTCCATTTGGCAGGGCAGCACGAGAGGCAGAATGGCCAGCAGGCCATGGTCTGCATAGTAGCGCGCAACGTCTGCCGACATCACGCTCACCATATCGCTTTGCTGCATCATTTTGGTGATGAACAGCAAGGAGCTGGTTTCCACACTGTTGGCAGGATGCTGCAAATCCATTTCCTGAAACATCAGGTCAAACCGATGACGCAGAACGCTGCCGCTGGGAGGCACAATCCAGCCAAACTCCAGGATATCGGCCACTTTTAATTGTGCGTGCTTCAGCAGGGTATGGCCGGGTCGCACCACGGCACACACAGGTTCGTCGTTAATGATTTCGTAGCGCAGGTCGGCCTTGTCGTGCTCGGCAGAAAGCCGCCCTATCACCAGGTCCAGCATACTCCGGTTAAGCCGATCGATAAGTAAATTGCTGGGCTCAATCTGAATAGTGATATGCAGGTTCGGATGGGCTTGCTTGACCGCTGCCACGGTCGGGGGCAACAAGGTGACACCTGGCGCGGTAATGGAGCCTATATTGACCTGTCCGAACTGCCCATTTTTACCCGCCAGCAATTCATCGTGCGCCTGGTTTAGGCTGGAGAGAGCAGCCCGTGCATGGCGAATCATGATGTCGCCATACCAAGTCGGGCGCATGCCTCGTGGCAGCCGATCAAAAAGTTGCACACCCAGAACGCCCTCCAAGTCCTTGAGGAGCTTAGAGGCTGCGGGTTGGGTCATGTTAAGCACCTCTGCAGCGCGGTGGATGTTGCCTTCTTCCGACAAGGCAACCACCAGCAAAAGTTGCCGTGTCTTAAGACGTGCCCGGATTAACCAGTGCGTGTAATTTGTCATATCAGGGTTTTTACCAATCTCTATTTTCATATCTAATATAGTCCAATCTATATTGGATTGGCATCGGTATTTTCCATATGATCCGGAATCCGAGCTAATACAGCAAAGATAAATTTCATTTGAAATGAATTAATTACTGGAGACAAATCATGACGAAACGCAGAACTGCATTGCAAACGCTTGTCGCAGGTGTGGCACTTGGATTTTCCATGCTGATGCCCCTTGCACACGCACAGGACAAAGGCACCGTGGGTGTCTCCATGCCCACCAAAAGTTCCACGCGCTGGATCAGCGACGGCAATAGCATGGTCAATGCTTTGGCCGCCAAGGGCTACAAGACGGATTTGCAATTCGCTGATGACGACATACCAAACCAGTTGGCACAGATCGAGAACATGATCACCAAAGGTGTGAAGGTATTGGTGATTGCCGCCATTGATGGCGCCACGCTGTCCAACGCCCTGCAAAAAGCCGCCGACAAGGGGATCAAGGTCATATCGTATGACCGCCTGATCGTGGAAAGCAAAAACGTGGACTATTACGCCACGTTCGATAACTTCCAGGTCGGCGTCTTGCAGGCGCAGTCGCTAGAAAAAGCATTGGGTCTGAAAGAAGGCAAGGGCCCGTTCAATATCGAACTTTTTGGGGGATCTTCGGACGACACCAACGCATTTTTCTTTTATGACGGCGCCATGTCCGTTCTGCAGCCCTACATCGATAAAGGCAAGCTGGTAGTGCAAAGCAAGCAACTGGGCATGACCAAGGTTTCTACCTTGCGTTGGGATGGCGCCGTTGCACAGGCACGCATGGAAAATTTGTTGAGTGCCTACTATGGCAAGGCCCATCTGGACGCCGTGTTGTCCCCTTACGACGGCATCAGCATCGGCATTCTATCGGCCCTGAAGGGCGTCGGATATGGCAGCGGCGCGCAAGCCATGGCGTATGTGAGTGGGCAGGATGCCGAAGTGCCATCCGTGAAATCCATCATCCGCAAGGAGCAGTACTCCACCGTATTCAAGGACACCCGCGAGTTGGCCAAAGTGACCGCCGGCATGGCAGACGCCATGATGAGTGGCAAGAAAGTGGAGGTCAATGACACCAAGACCTACAACAACAAGGTCAAAGTGGTTCCATCGTATTTGCTCAAACCGGTCAGCGTGGACTTGTCCAACTA
>JAQGMZ010000195.1 GCA_028292045.1 Polaromonas sp.
AACCGGCTCAATGCCGAACTCATCAAGGTCATCCGCAACCCCGACATCCGCGCCAAGCTGGCCGGGCAGGGCGCCGAGGTGGTGACCATGACGCCGGTGCAGCAGGACGAGTTCTTCAACCGCGAACAGGCGCGTTGGGCCAAAGTGGTGGCGCAGGCAGGCATCAAGCTGGATTGAATGCATTTGAAAGACCCGCTTAAAAGTCCAGGGTTTATCGCGCATTGCCTGCGCGAATAAAATTCCGCGTCCATGCCCGCAGCAGATTCCTGTCGCTTTTGAAGCCCTTCGGGACAAACTTTGCTAGGAAAATCAAAAAGGCGGCCCGATACCTGCTAAATTCGACTTGGCTTGTTTTTAAAGCAGGCCACGTATCAATCGGCCTTGTGCCGGCTTGATACCGGAAGAGTCTGCAGGGCCGTTTACGCGGTCTGCAGCGCCGAAGGAGCAACCACCCCGGAAACTCTCAGGCCCAAGGACCGGTACCAGGATTGATCTCTGAAGAGCGGCCGCATTTTTCGTCATGCGGCGCACCGAAGGAGCAAACGACGCCCGCTTTCGCGCTGCGCCGTGAATCTCTCAGGTCCAGAACAGAGGGGGTGTGCGCCGCGCCTATGCGCGCGCATTCCACTCTTTGACGTTCTGGAGTTTTGAGTCATGCAAGCTGTTGCAAAAAATATCGCCGTCATCGGCGGCGGCATCACCGGCGTCACCACCGCCTACGCGCTGGCCCGTCGCGGTTTTTCAGTCACCCTGTTCGAACGCCACCGCTATGCCGCCATGGAAACTTCGTTTGCCAATGGCGGCCAGCTTTCTGCCTCCAATGCCGAAGTCTGGAACCATGCATCCACCCTGTTGAAAGGGCTTAAATGGATGCTCAGGAGCGATGCGCCGCTGCTGGTCAACCCCAGGCCAAGCTGGCACAAGATTTCATGGTTCGCCGAATTCATCGCCAGCATTCCGAAGTACCGGAGCAATACGGTGCAGACCACCCGCCTGGCCATTGCCGCCCGCCAGCACCTGTTTGCCTGGGCCGAGGAAGAGGGCATCGACTTTGACCTGAAAACCAAGGGCATCCTCCATATTTACCGCGACAAAGCCAGCTTTGCGCATGCCGGCACCGTGTCCCAGCTGCTGGCTGAAGGCGGCTTGCCGCGCCGTGCGGTCACGCCGGCTGAAATGCGCGCCATCGAGCCGACGCTGGCCGGCGAGTATTACGGCGGCTATTTCACCGAGAGCGATGCAACGGGCGACATCCACCGCTATACCCGGGGCCTGGCCGAGGCAGCTGCCAAGCGTGGCGTGCGCTGCCTGTACGGCCAGGATGTCAGCGCCGTCAGCACCGACGGAAAACAGGCCAGCGTCACAGTAGGCCAGGGCGCGCAGAAAACGGTATCCGCGTTCGATGCGGTGGTCGTCTGCGCCGGTACCGCCAGCCGGGCCCTGGCCGCCGCCTTGGGTGACCGGGTGAATATCTATCCGGTCAAGGGCTACTCCATCACGGTCCATCTGCAGGACGAGATGAGCCGCGTGTCCGCGCCACAGGTTAGCCTGCTTGACGATGCCACCAAGCTGGTCACCAGCCGCCTGGGGCTTGAGCGCTTCCGGGTGGCCGGCACCGCGGAGTTCAACGGCTACAACCGGGACATTCGGGCCGACCGCATCAAGCCCCTGGTTGATTGGGTGCAGCAGTGCTTTCCCGGGGTCAGCACCGACAGTGTGGTCCCCTGGGCAGGCCTGCGCCCGATGATGCCCGACATGCTGCCCCGCGTCGGCCGGGGCCGTTCGCCCTGCGTGTTCTACAACACCGGCCACGGGCACCTGGGCTGGACGATCTCTGCCGCCACCGCCGACATGGTGGCCGATGTGGTGGCGCAGGCGTTCAGGCCCGCAGCCCAGGTGTTTGCTGCCAGCGCTGATGGCGCCGGCACGCCGGGAGTGCGCACTTCGGGACTGGCGGTTGCTGAGTAAAAACAAGCCTGGGCTATCGCCTCAAACGACGCGCGGCCCAGCCCATGCTTGTTCCTGGCGATATTTTTCCGCTTTGAAGCGCCAACAACGTTGCCATTGAAATAAGCCGGCGCCTTTTGCAAGGCGCCGGCCGGTTTGTCGCACGCGACGGCTGGATTACAGCGTGTCGATGAAGCTGCGCAGCTTGTCGCTGCGGCTCGGGTGCTTGAGCTTTCTGAGCGCCTTGGCCTCGATCTGGCGAATCCGCTCGCGGGTCACGTCGAACTGCTTGCCAACCTCCTCCAGCGTGTGGTCGGTGCTCATCTCGATGCCGAAACGCATGCGCAGCACTTTCGCCTCGCGCGGCGTCAGGCTGTCGAGGATGTCCTTGACCACATCGCGCAGGCCGGCCTGCATCGCGGCCTCTAAAGGCGCGGTGTTGGCGCCGTCCTCGATGAAGTCGCCCAGGTGGCTGTCATCGTCGTCGCCGATCGGCGTTTCCATCGAGATCGGCTCTTTCGCGATCTTCATGATCTTGCGGATTTTCTCTTCAGGAATCTCCATCTTTTCGGCCAGGATGCTGGCGTCGGGCTCGAAGCCGAACTCCTGCAAGTGCTGGCGCGACAAACGGTTCATCTTGTTGATCGTCTCGATCATGTGCACCGGAATCCGGATGGTGCGCGCCTGGTCGGCGATCGAGCGGGTGATGGCCTGCCGAATCCACCAGGTCGCGTAGGTCGAGAACTTGTAGCCGCGGCGGTATTCGAACTTGTCCACGGCCTTCATCAGGCCGATGTTGCCTTCCTGGATCAGGTCGAGGAACTGCAGGCCGCGGTTGGTGTACTTTTTCGCAATCGAAATCACCAGCCGCAGGTTGGCCTCGATCATTTCCTTCTTGGCGTCACGCGAATTGGACTCGCCCTCGTTCATGCGCTTGTTAATGTCCTTGAGGTGCAGCAAAGGCACCACGACGCGCGACTGCAGCTCGCCCAGCTTGGTCTGCAACTCCTGGATCGGCGGAATGTTGCGGGCCATGACGTTGGACCACGGCTTGCCGGAAGCGACCTGCTTTTCAACCCATTTCAGGTTCAGCA
>JAQGMZ010000212.1 GCA_028292045.1 Polaromonas sp.
TCGAGCAGCACCATCAGCGGCCCGAGCTGGCGGTATCTGGCGGCAGTGCTGCGGGCGTATTTGATGAAGCGCGGCGTGTCGGCCAGGTATCTGGGCTTGCCGTCGCGCAGCGTCAGG
Organism: Polaromonas sp.; assembly: GCA_028292045.1. GTDB lineage: Bacteria > Pseudomonadota > Gammaproteobacteria > Burkholderiales > Burkholderiaceae_C > Polaromonas. Next base: position 118 of record JAQGMZ010000212.1, read on the forward strand.
CGCGCAAAGATGCCCAGCACCTTGAGGTGGCGCTGCAGGCCCATCCATTCGACCGCCCGGTAAAACTCGCCGAAATCATCGCCCACCGGCAAACCGGCCTTGCGCGCCTTCTGCCAGTAGCGCACGGTGATGTCGAGCACGAACTCCTCGTCCCAGCTCAGGAACGCATCCCGCATCAGGCTGGCGATGTCATAGGTGACCGGGCCGAAAACCGCGTCCTGGAAGTCGAGCACGCCCAGGTCGCCGCTGGCGTCCACCATCAGGTTGCGCGGCATGAAGTCGCGGTGCACGTACACGCGCGCGCCGTCCAGTGCGTTCAGGTTGCTGGCCTTGATCTGCGCAAACAGCGGGTCGAGCCGGCCCATGAGGTTGGCGTCGATGGCAAAGTCGCGGTGCCGGCCAACATACCAGTCAGGAAAAAGCGCCAGTTCGCGTGACAGCAGGGCGTCGTCATAAGGCGGCAGCACGCCGGGTTGGGAGGCCAGCTGCCAGCGGATCAGCACATCGACCGCCTGCATGTAGAGGTCAAAATGCGCCGGCGTTGCTTCGCAGACGGCATCGACGGCCGCAGGCGGTGCGATCACGTCAAGCATTGTCTGCGCGCCCAGGTCGCTCAGCAGCATGAAACCCAGGGGCGCGTCCCAGGCCAGCACGCGCGGGGCCTTCAGGCCGGCGCCTTCCATCAGCCCCGCCACCTTGACGAAAGGCGCGCAGTCTTCCTGCTCCGGCGGCGCATCCATGATGATGAAGCTGTCGGTGCCCTTGCTGCCATCGACCCGGAAATAGCGGCGAAAGCTGGCATCGGCCGAGGCCAGCCGGACGCTGTCGGCCTGCAGGCCCTGCGCTGGCGCCACGGCGGCCAGCCACCGGGCAAAGGCGCTGGCACGCGCGGAGTCAAGCCAGTCGGGAGCGGAAGCGGTCATGTTTTCAAAGCCCTTGGTCGGTGCGGCAGCCCGGCACGGGCCGGGTCAGGAGGGTCATGGATAATCAGGCCTGATTTTACAAACGGGTTTATCTCACACAAACGATGCGCCATGCATCCCGCTCCTTCTTTATTCTTTCCCCGGTAGCCCATGCGGCCTCCCGGCTGGCGATGCTCGCTTCCCTGGGGCTGGCTGCGGCCGGACCCGGCCATGCGCAGGCGCCGGCCGGTGTGGAAGCTGCCGCCGGACCATCGCGCCCGTTGACGCTTCAAAGCTCGCCCCGCCTGGCTGAGGACGTTTCCAAGGCACCCGAGGACGAAGGACCGACTTTCGTGTTCGGCGACAAGATATCCGGTCGCCCGGACCTGGAAACGGTCATTGAAGGCAATGCGGAGCTGCGCCGCGGCGCCACGTCGATGCGCGCCGACCGGATCGAGTACTACCAGCCAGACGACCAGCTCATCAGCACGGGCAAGGTGCGCATCAACAATGACGGCAACCGTTTTGAAGGACCTGAACTCCGGCTCAAGCTGGACCGGTTCGAAGGCTTCTTCATCACGCCGCGCTACCGGTTTTTGCAAAACGGCGGAAACGGGCAGGCCGAACGGGTCGATTTCATCGACGACAAGCATTTCACCGCGCACCGCGCCACCTACACCACCTGCGAACGAGGCAACGAGGAAAGCTGGAAACCCGCCTGGCAAATGACCGCCACCCGGGTCGACTTTGACATTGACCGGGAAGTGGGCGTGGCCACCGGGGCGGTGGTGCGCTTCAAGCAGGTGCCTATCCTGGCTTTTCCCAAAGTCAGTTTTCCGCTCAGCGACAAGCGCAAGTCGGGCTTCCTGCCCCCCACGCTGGGCCTGGACTCGCTCAACGGCTTCGAGGTCCGCCAGCCGTATTACTTCGACATCGCGCCCAACCGCGACGCGACCGTTTCACCCGCCATCATGGCCAAGCGCGGCGTGGACCTGGCCGGCGAGTTTCGCTACCTGGAGCCCACCTACAAGGGCCAGTTGCGCGCCAATGTCCTGCCGGGCGACAAGCTGCGCGGGGGCGACCGCTGGTCGTATTCGCTGCAGCATGCCGGCGTGGTCGACACCGGCATTGCCGCCGTCGGCGGGCTGGGGCTGAACCTGAACCTGAACAGGGTCAGCGACAACGACTACTGGCGCGATTTTCCGGTGGCCACCGGCCAGGTCACGCAGCGGCTGCTGACCCAGGACGCTTCCCTGACCTGGGGACGCGGGTTTTTTTCCTCGGCCTTGCGAGTGATCAAGTGGCAAACGCTGCAAGACATCAGCTCGCCCATCGTCCCGCCTTATGACCGGCTGCCGCAGCTCACCGCCGCCTACACCCGCATCGATGCACCGCTGCTCGGACTGGGCAACGGATTTGACTGGTCGGCCGAAGCCGATCTCACCCGTTTTTCCGCCGACCAGAACCTGACGAAGCAGCCCAACGGCAACCGCGCCTTCAGCCGTCTGCAGGTTAGCCGCCCCTGGCTGGCCCCGTGGGGCTACGTCACGCCCAAGGTGCAGCTGCATGCCAGCAGCTACCAGCTGGAATCGCCGCTGGCCAATGGCGCCACGTCGGCCACCCGGGTGGTGCCGACTTTCAGCCTGGACAGCGGCCTGACCTTCGAGCGCGACGCCAGCTACTTTGGCCGCAGCTTCACCCAGACGCTGGAGCCGCGCGCCTTTTATGTGCGCACGCCCTACCGCGACCAAAGCTTTCTGCCCAACTACGACTCGGGCGCCAACAGCTTCAACTTTGCCACCGTCTTCACGGAAAACGCCTTTGTCGGCAACGACCGCATCTCGGACGCCAACCTGCTCACCCTGGGCCTGACCTCGCGCCTGCTCAATCCGGCCACCGGTGCCGAGGCCGTGCGACTGGGGGTGGCCCAGCGCCTGCGCTTTGCCGACCAGCGGGTGAGCCTGCCAGCGCTGGGCACCACGCCTGCCCCGGGTGCCCTGCCGGTGACCGACCGCGTCAGCGACCTGCTGCTGGGCGCTTCGGTCAATTGGGTGCCGCAATGGACTTTCGACAGCACGGTGCAGTACAACCCGAAGATCAAGGAGTCGGAACTGGCGTCGATCGGCCTGCGCTACAACCCGGGCAACTACCGCACCGTCAGCGCCGCCTTTCGCCGCCAGCGCAACATCAGCCAGCAGATCGATGTCGGCTGGCAGTGGCCCATCAACGACCTGTGGGGCGACAAGGGCCAGGACCTGGGCGCCGGGCGCGGCCAGGGCGGCGGACGCTACTACAGCGTGGGCCGGTTGAACTACAGCACGCTGGAGAAAAAGCTGGTCGACGCCGTGGTAGGCATTGAATACGATGGCTGCTGCTGGATTGGCCGTGTCGTGCTGCAGCGCTCGCAAAACAGCACCGCAACGGCCAACACCCGCATCCTGTTCCAGCTTGAAATGGTCGGGTTTTCCCGCATTGGCTCCAGCCCGCTTGAAACGCTTAAAAGCAACGTGCCACGCTACCAGAACCTGCGTGACAAAATCAGCCCCCCTAGCCGCTTCACCACCTATGACTAAACACCGTTTTTTGACTGTCCAGCCGCTGTCCGCCGCGCTGGCGCTAGTGCTGGCGCTGCCCTGGGCGGGCGCGCAGGCCCAGATCGCCCGGCCTTCGGCCGCGCCG
>JAQGMZ010000256.1 GCA_028292045.1 Polaromonas sp.
CTGATGCCATCACCGGCCGCCTGTCGAGCAACTACCCCAACCTGCAGAACATTCCGGTCAAGACGGCAGAGGGCCGCCGTGTGCGCGAGGCGTTCGTGGCGCCCGCCGGCAGCGTGATCGCCAGCGCCGACTACTCGCAGATCGAGCTGCGCATCATGGCGCACATCAGCGGCGATGAGGCGCTGCTGCATGCCTTCACCGCCGGCCTGGATGTGCACCGGGCCACTGCCGCCGAGGTGTTCAGCGTGTCCCTGGATCAGGTCAGCAGCGAGCAGCGCCGCTATGCCAAGGTCATCAACTTCGGCCTGATCTACGGCATGAGCAGTTTTGGGCTGGCTAAAAACCTCGGTATTGAAACCAAGGCCGCCGCCGCCTACATCGACAAGTATTTCCAGCGCTATCCCGGCGTGAAAAACTACATGGACGAAACCCGGCTGTCGGCCAAGAGCAAGGGCTATGTCGAAACCGTCCTCGGCCGGCGGCTGGTCCTGCCCGAGATCAATTCGCCCAACGGACCCCGCCGCGCCGGGGCTGAACGCGCCGCCATCAATGCACCCATGCAAGGCACGGCCGCCGACCTTATCAAGCTCAGCATGAACGCGGTCCAGCAGGCGCTGGATGCTGAAAAGCGCGGCACCAAGATGATCATGCAGGTGCATGACGAGCTGGTGTTCGAAGTCCCCGGGGCCGAAGTGGAGTGGGTCAGGCTGGAGGTCCCGCGCATCATGGCCGGTGTGGCCCGCTTGAGGGTGCCGCTGCTGGCTGAAATTGGCTTTGGGCCGAATTGGGAACAGGCGCATTGAAGAGGGGCGGGCAGGCGGGATTTCTGATATTCACAGCCTGCTTGGCAAGAAATCGGCGGTCCGCATAGACTCGGATTCCCTGTTTCATCCACCATTTTCAAGGAACCCGACATGCTCACTTCCGACCAGAAAAACGACTTCGATGCGCTGCTGCCCGGTGAGTCGACCGAAGCTGGCGCCAGCCGGCGGACTGCGCTGAAAGCCGCGCTGGGCGTGGGCTATGCGGCGGCGGCCATGCCCCTGATGGCCCAAACCGCGATCAAAACCCCGGCCGATGGCCTCAGAACCGGCCAGACCACGTTCGAGGTCAATGGCTTCAAGGTGCCGGTCATTTTTTCAGCCCCTGCGGGAAAGACAAATTTGCCGGTGATCCTGGTGATCCAGGAAATTTTTGGCGTGCATGAATACATTGCGGACACGACCCGCCGGCTTGCCAAGGCGGGCTACCTGGCCATCGCGCCTGAACTGTACGCCCGGCAGGGCAACCCGCTGCAGTACACCGAAGCGGCCAAGCTGATGTCGGAAATCGTGTCCAAAGTGCCCGATGCTCAGGTCATGGCCGACCTGGACGGCGCCGTCAAATGGGCGGGCGCCAACGGCGGCGATTTGCGCAAGGTCGGCATCACCGGCTTTTGCTGGGGCGGCCGCATCACCTGGCTGTATGCCGAGCAGAGCAGGAACGTCAAGGCCGGGGTCGCCTGGTACGGGCGCCTGGTCGGCACGCCTTCGGAGTTGACGCCAAAGCACCCGCTCGACCTGGCGGCTGGACTGAAGGCCCCGGTGCTGGGCCTGTACGGCGGGCAGGACAGCGGCATTCCGCTGACGACCGTCAATCAGATGAAAGACGCCCTGGCCGAAGCCGGCAAACAGGGCAACGCTGCGGCGCGCGCTTCGGAATTCGTGGTCTACCCGGCGGCACCGCATGCCTTTCATGCCGACTACCGCCCCAGCTTTCGCAAGGAAGCGGCTGAAGATGGTTTCGGCCGCGCCCTGGCGTGGTTCAAGCAGCACGGCGTCGGCCCCGATGCCATGCCGGCCTCCTGAGCGCGGGCGCGGGCGCCTTTGAGCCCCGCGCTTGACAGGCTTGATAATATAAGCAACCCCGGCCTTGGGCAGATGTCCCCAAGGCCGGGGTTTTTTTATTTATTTAGCGATTATTCAGGGCCTTGGTCCACTACAAACGGGCATGTCAAGCTATGGTTTTAGTAGCAATTTTATTGGGCACCTTGGCTGCGGGGATTGGCAGCGTCTGGCTGGCGGCGCTGCTGAGCTTTGGCGTGCTGGCCCGCTACACCCAGCACATGCTCAGTCTGGCGGCCGGCGCGCTCCTGGGCACTGCTTTCATGCATTTGTTGCCTGAGGCGTTTGAAAGCGAAGTGAGTCCGGACCAGCTGTTCGCCACGCTGCTGGTCGGGGTTGTGTTTTTTTTCCTGCTCGACAAGGCCGAGTTGTGGCACCACGGGCACGAGCACCATTCGCCAGCCGAAGCCCGTCCCGGGCACGGGCATGACGCCCATGAGCCAGGCCACAGCCACAGCCACGACCAGGCTGCGGGGGGCTGGGCCATTCTGGCCGGAGACAGCGTCCACGCATTCGGCGACGGCATCCTGATTGCCTCTGCTTTCATGGCCGACATGCGCCTGGGTTTTGTCGCTTCCCTGGCCGTGCTGGTTCACGAGGTGCCGCACCACATGGGCGACCTGATCGTGCTGCGCCGCCAAAGCGCCAACAACCGCCGAATTGCTTTTGTCAAGGTGTCGCTGGCCGGGGCGGTGACTGCTCTGGGCGGCATAGTGGGCTATGCGCTGGTGGAGCAGCTGATCGGCTATTTGCCATTTTTCCTGATTTTTGCCGCCAGCAGCTTCATGTACGTGGCCCTGGCTGACCTGATCCCGCAGTTGCAAAAACGCGCCACCTTGCAGGAAACGGCCGCGCAGGTTGCCTGGCTGGCCATTGGTATCGGGCTGGTGATGCTGGTCAGCCGGCTGGCGCACGCGCACTGAAGCCGAAATGCATTGACTCCTGTCAGGCTGTCACCGACAAGCAGCCGCGCTTGCCGCCTATAACGTCTGGCTGAAGATCTGGCTAAAGTGAAAGCAAGCTGCCAGAGGTTGCCATGAAACCAAGCACATCGTTCACTGCTGCTTCAGAAACCCAGACCTTTCCATTGTCCGCCGGGCGGCGCAGCAGCCAGCCCTCCGAAAATGCTCCTCCCATTCCGACCACCCCCAAACAGGTGTGCAAGACCGGCAAGAAGCAGCCCGGCCACCCCTACAGGCGAAACGACCACGAAGCCTGTGTGATTGGCGAAGCCGAACGCCCGCAGCCCCCTTCGGAAAAACCTGAAGCCGATTGAACTCAGCGCCAGGGCCGCGGGAGCAGGCTGGCCTTTGGCGGCGTCTTCACAACTGCGACCTGAGTAGCAGCGCCAGCCGTTCCATCAGCTTTTCTTTCAATGGCCGGCTCGCCCATGCCTCGTAGGTCACCAGGCGCGCGCGCTGGAGGTCCGCCTCGAAAATGGCGGTCTGCTGCGCTGCAAATTGGCTGTCATACATGTTGAGGTTGGCTTCATCGTTCAGGCGAAAGGAGCGGTCGTCAAAGTTGGTCGAACCGACCGACACCAGCAAGTTGTCGACGATCATGACCTTGCAGTGGTACATGGTCGGCTGGTACTCGTGGATTTTGGCGCCGGCCTTCAGCAGCGGTCCCCAGCTGCCCCGGGAAGCGGCGCGCACGGTGTCGGTGTCAATGATTTCGCCTGGGGTGATGATGCGGATCTTCACGCCGCGTTCCAGGGCGTCGACCAGCACCCCGGTGGTCATCTCGTCAGGCACGAAGTAGGCGCTCGACAGGTCGATCGATGTCTTTGCCGCCGTGATAGACAGCTGGTACATCAGCTGCATGCTCTCGCTGCCGCCAGACGGCGAACTTGAAAACACCTGGGCTTCGCTGGTGCCGCTGGGCTGAAGCGCCGGGAAATAGTCTTCGCCGTGCATGACCCGGCCTGTGACCTTGAGCCAGTTTTCCATGAACACGGCCTGCATTTGCGACACCACCGGGCCTTCGATGCGGAAATGGGAGTCACGCCAGTGGTCGGCATCCTGGCCGTTGCCCGTCCAGTTGGGCGCAATGCCCACGCCGCCCGTGAAACCGGTTTTTCCGTCGACCACCAGCAGCTTGCGGTGCGTGCGGTTGTTCAGCCGGGTCAGGTTGTACCAGTTCGGTTTGTGAAACTTGCGAATCTCCACGCCCGCCGCGCGCATGCCGTCCAGCATCGACTCGTCCATCTTTGCGCTGCCCAGCCAGTCCAGCAGCACATGGACCTTCACGCCTGCCTTGGCGCGTTCCGACAAGGCCAGGGCAAATTCATTGCCAATCTCGCCCGACCAGTAAATGAAGGTTTCGAAGGTGATTGTTTTTTCAGCGCTCTTGATGGCGCCCAGCATGGCCGGAAAAATCTGGTCGCCGTTGATCAATACCTGCGCACGGTTCCCGCCTATCAGCGCCGGTCCCAGCAGCAAGCCGATGGCCCGGCGAAACTGCGGGTCCTGCGTGGAATAGAGTCGCGGTATTTCATGGCTGACGCTCGTTTCGCCGCTGGTGAAGTTCACCGCGACCAGCATGCCTGCCAGCGTCAGCAAAAAAGTGGCGACGATGGCCAGGACCAGGTTTTTCTTTTTAGTCATCAGGCAAAGGAATGGGGTGGGCGATTGGTTGCAAGCTCAAGCATTATTGGCTGCGCGGGTGTTTTCCCGAAAGCGGGATTTCCTGTTGAGCGGTAGTCCGCCGGCTTGAGTTGCCGGGTGACAATACGGCCATGGCTCACACACACATGCAGTTGCAGGACATTCTTTTTTCGCAGGGTTTTGGAACGCGGCGTGTCTGCGCCGGACTGGTTCAGCAGGGTTTTGTCACGGTGGCCGGTGTGCCGTGCACCGATCCAGCCATGGCATTCGCAGCCGAAGGCCTGCATTTCACGGTGCAGGGAGTGGCCTGGCAGTACCACGCCAAAGCCTATCTGATGCTGCACAAACCGGCCGGCTACGAATGCTCGCAAAAGCCGAGCACCTATCCCAGCATCTACACGCTGCTGCCGGCGCCGATTCGCCAGCGCGGCGGCGGCGCGGCTGCGGGGGTGCAGGCTGTCGGCCGGCTCGACCAGGACACGACCGGTCTGCTGCTGCTGTCGGACGACGGCAAATTCATCCACCGCATGAGCTCGCCCAAGCACCATGTGCCCAAGGTCTACCAGGTCACGGCCAAGCACCCGGTTGACGAGGCGCAGGTCAGCAAGCTGCTGGCCGGTGTAGTGCTGGACGATGACCCCCGGCCGGTCCGCGCTGCTGCCTGCGAGCGGACCGGCGAATGCCAGCTGAGCCTGACGCTGACCGAAGGAAAATACCACCAGGTCAAACGCATGATTGCCGCCGTGGGCAACCGGGTGGAAGACGTGGGCGGGCTGCACCGTTCCCGCATCGGTTCGCTGGCGCTGCCGGCCGGCCTCAAGTCCGGCGATTGGCGCTGGCTGACGGCGCACGACCTGGCCAGCATTGCTGGCACCGCTGCTGCTGTTACCGGGGGCGCTGCCCCAGGTTGATCGGGGCAGGCCAGCCCGGCGCACCCTGAGGCCTTGAAACCGGACCCCCGAGCTTGTCCCGGCCGGCCGCTACACTATTGGATTCACCTTGGAAAGAACCGCTTCGTGAATGCCTATTTCCGTTTTCCGGCAGTCTGCCTGACGGCCCTGCTGTGCTTTGCTGCCCAGGCGCAAACTGCCGTCGTGGCGCCTGCCGCGCCAGCACCTTCAGCCATCGCCACCCCCGTGTTCGTGCTCAATTCGCTGGAAGACAGCGTGAGCGTGATCAATCCGGCGAACTGGACCGAAATCAAGCGCATCGACACCGGCAAGCAGCCGCACCACCTGTACCTCACCCCGGACGAGAAGTCCGTGATCGTGGCCAATGCGCTGTCTGATTCCCTGACCTTCATTGATCCGAAAACCGCCGAAGTCCAGCGTACGGTGCGCGGCGTGATGGACCCTTACCACCTGCGCTTTTCGCCCGACATGAAATGGTTTGTCACGGCGGCCAACCGGCTTAACCATATCGACATCTACCGCTGGGACGGCAAGGCCATGACGCTGGCCAGCCGCGTGGCCACCGGCAAGACGCCCAGCCATTTGTGGATCGACAGCAAGAGCACCACGATCTACTCGACCATGCAGGACAGCGACGAACTGGTGGCGGTGGACCTGGCCACGCAGAGCATCAAGTGGCGCATCAAAACCGGGCCCACCCCGGCCGACCTGTTCGGCACGGCGGGCGACAAGCAGATCCTGGTGGCCCTGACGGGTGGCGATGGCGTCGAGGTGTACGACGTGAGCGGCAAGACGCCGCACAAGACCCAATTCATCAAGACCGCCACGGGCGCCCACGCGTTTCGCGCCTGGGGCGACCAGCGCCATGCGCTGGTCAGCAACCGGGTGGCCAACACCATCAGCAAGCTCGACCTGCAGACGCTGACCGTGGTGGACAGCTTTCCCGCGCCAGGCGGGCCGGACTGCATGGACGTGACGCGCGATGGCAAGCAGATACTGGTGACGTCGCGCTGGATTCGCAAACTCACCGTCATCGACGTGGCCAGCCGCAAGGTGGTGCGTCAAATCAACGTTGGCAGAAGTCCCCATGGCGTCTGGACGCTTGATCACGCCGCTAGATAGGCCCCCACGGTCGCTCACTGCGTGTAGCCTCCTGCCCCCCGGGGGGGCCGCTGCGCCTGTGGCCCGGCAAAGCCGGTTCCACGGCCCTGGCTTGGGCGCAGGGTGCTTCTCGGTGATGAGGAGCCATATGAAGGCGCTGTCTGCTATTTTTGTGATGGCAATGCATGTGCAGCCTTCAAGCGCCCAGACTTTTTTTAACGCACAAAATTCAGCCGCTTCCTGCAAGCCGGTGTACCTGACGCTGGACACCGGCCACATGGAAGTGGCGCCGCTGATGGCCGATGTGCTGAAGCGGCACCAGGTCAGGGTCACCTTCTTTGCCGCCAACGAACGCACGCAGACCGGCGACGGCAGCCTGGGCGCTCACTGGGCAGGATGGTGGAAGGCCCGGGCGGCTGAAGGCCACGAGTTTGCCTCGCACACCTTCGACCACACCTATTGGCGCGCCGATGTGCCTGGCGCGCCGGGCGCTGCGATGCAGTTCAGGGTGCGGCCCTCTGCCGGGCCGGCCGAGGGCAAGGAATTCACCTGGACCGCCCGGCAGTACTGCGAAGAAATTGGCCGTTCCAGCGCGCGTCTGCAAGACATCACCGGCAAAAAGCCGCTGCCGCTTTTCCGTGCGCCCGGTGGCAAAACGTCGCCGCAGCTGGTCGCCGCTGCCAGGGCCTGCGGTTATGCGCATGTCGGCTGGTCGCCCGCCGGGTTCCTGGGGGACGAGCTGCCCAGCGACAAATTTCCGAACGATGCCTTGCTGGGCAAAGCGCTGCGCAGCGTTCGGAGCGGCGACATTCTGGTCGCCCATCTGGGCATCTGGTCGCGCAAGGAGCCGTGGGCGCCGGCGGTGCTGGAGCCCCTGGTCACTGGTCTGCAAGCGCAGGGTTTTTGTTTCAGGACGCTGCGCGAGCATCCGCAGTACCAGGGCTGGATTGAAGCGCGGGCAGGACTTCCTTCTGCGCCGGCCGGAAAGTAAGCATGCTCGACGGGTTGACCGGCCTATTTGAAGCGGCGCAGAGCGGCTTGTTCGAAGCCCTGGTCCAGCCTGCCCTGTTTGCGATGGGCATGGGCAACCTGCTGGAAGACGGCTACGGCGCCACGGCCTGGTTCCTGATGGGCGTGGTGCAGATCGTCGTCTTGCTGGCGGTGGTGGGGCCGCTGCAGCGCTGGCGTCCGGTCGAGGCGATGGACTCACCCGCCGACCGAGCCAGCGTGCGCGTCGACGTGCTCTACACGCTCATCCACCGGCTGGGCGTGTTCCGCCTGGTGTTGTTTTTTACCCTGGCTCCCTGGTTCGATACCGCTTTTGGCGCCTTGCGCACGGCGGGGTACGGCACCTTTCACCTGGACCAGCTGTGGCCAGGCGTGACCGACCAGGCCCTGGCCAGCCTGTTGATCTACCTGGTGGTGTTTGATTTTGTGGGGTACTGGACGCACCGGGGCCAGCACCAGATCGAATGGTGGTGGCGGCTGCATGCACTGCACCATTCACAGCGGCAGATGACGATGTGGAGCGACAACCGAAGCCACCTGCTGGAGAGCCTGCTGGACGACGCCATCATGGTGGTGGTGGCGCAGCTCATCGGCGTGGCGCCCGAGCAGTTCATTGTCATCGTGGCCCTGACGCAGCTGAGCGAAAGCTTTCAGCACGCCAATGTGCGGCTCTGGTTTGGCCGGGTGGGCGAACGCCTGTGGGTCAGCCCGCGCTTTCACCGCCTGCACCACAGCATCGGCCTGGGTCACGAAACGAACGGCCCGAAAACACTGGGGGGTCACAATTTTGGCGTGCTCCTGCCGTGCTGGGACATGCTGTTTGGCACGGCCAACTTCGAGCACCGCTATGACCCCACCGGCATACGCGACCAGGTTGAACAGAATCGCCAGTACGGCGATGGCTTCTGGGCGCAGCAGTGGCTGGGCTTGAAGCGGCTGTGTGGCCGCGCGTAACCGACGGATGATGCGCCCGTGAACCGCTTGCTCGATTCCTTCTGGCGCGCAGCCATGTACTGCCTGCATCCCCGGGTCATGGCGCTGTCCGTCCTGCCGGTCGTGGTCATGGGGGCGCTCACGCTGAGCCTGGGGTATTTTTACTGGGAAAACGCCTTGGCGGCCATGCGCGGCAGCCTGGCCAGCTATGAGCTGGTCAACGCCATGGCCCACTGGCTGAACGGCATGGGCCTGGGCAGCCTGCAACTGGTGCTGGCGCCCGCGCTGGTGCTGTTCCTGGCGATTCCGGCCATCGTCATCGCCACGCTGCTGTTCGTGGCGCTGTTCATGACGCCGAGCATGCTTGCCATGGTGGCCGGTCGGCGCTTTCCGCAGCTCGAGCGCAAGCGAGGCGGCTCCTTCATGGGCAGCGTGGCCCGTTCGCTGGGCTCGACGCTGCTGGCCGTAATAGCCTTGGCCGCGACCGTTCCGCTGTGGCTGGTGCCGCCCCTGATCGTGATTTTGCCGCCCTTGATCTGGGGCTGGCTGACCTACCGGGTCATGTCCTACGACGCCCTGGCCGACCATGCCAGCCGTGAGGAACGGGACCAGCTTTTTCGGGAAAACCGCGGAACGCTCCTGGGCATCGGCGTGCTCAGCGGCTACCTGGGCGCCGCGCCCAGCCTGCTCTGGGCATCGGGCGCCATGTTCATCGCCATGGCGCCGATTCTGGTGCCGCTCGCCATCTGGATCTACACCCTGGTATTTGCTTTCTCGTCGCTCTGGTTTTCGCACTACTGCCTGGGCGCGCTGGAGCTGCTTCGCCGGAAAAACAATGGCCTGGCGCAAGACATTCCTGTTCAGGAAGCGGTAGATTGGCTAGCCGCAACGCCATTGGCCGACGTTGTTTCCCCACCGGCCCCCCGCATCGATTGACCGATTGCTTCAACCGCAGGACTGCTTTTCATGACCCCTCAATTCGGACTCATCATCATTGGCGATGAAATTCTTTCGGGAAAACGTGCCGACAAGCACCTGCCGAAAATCATCGAACTCCTGGCTGCGCGCGGCCTGACGCTGGCCTATGCCGAGTATGTCGGCGACGACCCGGTGCGCATCACCGCCACGCTGGCGCGCGCCTTTGCGGCGGCCCGCGCTTCAGGCGACGTGGTGTTCAGCACCGGCGGCATCGGCGCCACGCCGGACGACCACACGCGCCAGTGCGCGGCCAGCGCCCTGGGCGTCGGCCTGGCGCTGCATCCCGAGGCAAAACTGCTGATCGAAGAGCGGATACGCGACACCGCCAAAGAGCAGGGCGCTGCCTTCGAGCCAGACCGGCACGACAACCTGCACCGCCTGAACATGGGCGTGTTCCCGGTAGGTGCCGAAATCATTCCCAACCCCTACAACAAGATCCCGGGGTTTAGCTGCTTCGTGAAGCATGAAACCGAAGCAGGCGGCGAACCGGACGCCGTCCCAGGCCAGCCAGGGCCGCGGGACTGGCTCCGCCAGACCGCAGGCGCAGCGGTCCCCTCGGGGGGCAGGGAGCTACACGCAGTGAGCGACCGTGGGGGCATCCACTTCCTGCCTGGGTTTCCCGTCATGGCCTGGCCCATGGTGGCGTGGGTGCTCGACCACCATTACGCACATTTGCACCAAAGTTCGGCAACGCTGGAAAAGTCGGTGATCGTGATGGGTTCGATGGAAGCAACGCTGACCCCCCTGATGCTGGACATCGAAGCCAGGCATGCCGGCGTCAAGGTATTCAGCCTGCCCAGCGTGGACCATCCGCAATACGGGCGCCATATCGAACTGGGCGTCAAGGGAGAGGCGGCGGCCGTCAACCTGGCCTATCCTGAACTGCTGGCAGGCCTGCACCAATTTAGCCTTGAGCTTGGCCCTGAATTGGTGCGTTAGATCGGGTTTCGCGCAATCGGTGCCAAGTGTGCACCCAAACAATGCATTTTTTCAGACAATTTTAAAAATCAGACTCTGAAAACAAGTCAATAGCTATTTGGTAGCGACAATACGCACGGCACAATGGCAGGCTGGCCAAAAGCTTGACGGCCCATGGCTGTGGCACAAAAAGTGCATTGTAAAAACCGAGCCCGAATTTTTAAACCACCATCCAGCACAGGAGATTTTGATGGCAAAGACCGTTGCAGACGTCATGAACATGGTCAAGGAAAACGAAGTCAAGTTCGTTGACTTCCGTTTCACCGACACCCGGGGCAAACAGCACCACACCACGGTGCCGGTGTCCCATTTTGACGAAAACAAATTCACCGACGGCCATGCATTCGACGGTTCGTCCATTGCCGGATGGAAAGGCATCGAAGCCTCGGACATGCAATTGATGCCCGACCCCAGCACGGCCAACATTGATCCGTTTTTTGAAGAAACGACCATGATCATGACCTGCGACGTGATCGAGCCGACCGACGGCAAGGCCTACGAGCGCGATCCGCGCTCGATCGCCAAGCGGGCGGAAGCCTACCTGAAGTCCACCGGCCTGGGCGACACGGCCTACTTCGGACCAGAGCCTGAATTCTTCATCTTCGACGGCGTGCGCTGGAGCACCGAGCCAGGCCACAGCTTTTACGAAATCGAAGAATACGAAGCGCCCTGGAACACCGGCACCAAGCTCGAAGGCGGCAACCGCGGCCACCGCCCCACCGTCAAGGGCGGTTATTTTCCGGTGCCACCGGTGGACAGCACGCAGGACATGCGCGCCGAAATGTCCCTGATCCTCGAATCGCTGGGCATTCCGGTCGAAGTGTTCCACCACGAAGTCGCCGGCGCCGGCCAGAATGAAATCGGCACGCGTTTTTCGACCCTGGTCGAGCGCGCGGACTGGACCATCCTGCAAAAGTACGTGGTGCACAACGTGGCCAATGCCTACGGCAAGACCGCCACCTTCATGCCAAAGCCCTACGCCGGCGACAACGGCTCAGGCATGCATGTGCACCAGTCGGTGTGGAAAGACGGCAAGAACCTGTTTGCCGGCGACGGCTATGCCGGCCTGAGCGACTTTGCCCTGTACTACATCGGCGGCATCATCAAGCACGCTAGAGCCCTGAACGCCATCACCAACCCTGGCACCAACAGCTACCGCCGCCTGGTGCCGCATTTCGAGGCTCCGGTCAAGCTCGCTTATTCGGCCAAGAACCGTTCGGCATCGATCCGCATTCCGCACGTGGCCAACCCCAAGGGCCGCCGCGTCGAAGCGCGCTTCCCCGATCCGCTGATGAACCCCTACCTGGGCTTTGCCGCCCTGCTGATGGCGGGCCTGGATGGCGTGGAAAACAAGATCCACCCCGGCGAAGCCGCCACCAAGGACCTGTACCACCTTCCGCCGGAAGAGGACAAGCTGGTGCCCACCGTCTGTCACAGCCTGGACCAGGCGCTGGAAGAACTGGACAAGGACCGCGCCTTCCTCACCAAGGGCGGCGTGTTCACCGACAGCATGCTCGATGCCTACATCGAGTTGAAGATGGGCGAAGTCAACCGCACCCGCGTTGAAGTCTCGCCGGTTGAATACGACATGTACTACTCACTGTAAGCAACCCGGAATAGCCGGCTTCCATTGGAATCATGGAGGCCGACAATGCATCAAAGGATGGCAGCGGCCATCCTTTTTTCATGGCCGTGTGGTTTTGAGGGGCGGGGCATTTCGCATTTTTTCCGCTTTGACGCATACTCTCAGGCGGCTCCTGCTTCCACCCCGAATATTGCACGCAAGCGCCTCTGGACCCTCGGCACTTCCCATGACAAACACACCTTTTCCGTTGCACCTGCTTTCCCTGTCCCTGGTTTCCCTGTTGTGGATGGGCTCGGCCTCCGATGCCTGGTCGCAACAGATTTTCCGCTGCGCCGGCATTGGTGGAGGCGCGCCCGAATACATCAACAACGCCAGGGATGCGCAGTCGCGTGACTGCAAGCCGGTGTCCGGCGGCAATGTCACGGTGGTGCAGGGCACGCCCGTGCCCAAGGCGCCAGCGCGGGTCAACGTCAGCCCGGCCCAGGCCGGCTCGCGCGCCGACGCCAGCCCTGAGCAGCGCGCCCGCGACAGCGATTCGCGCATCATTCTTGAGTCGGAACTGCGAAAGTCCGAATCCCGCCTGGCCGATCTGCAAAGGGAATACAACAACGGCGAGCCTGAAAAGCAGGGCATCGAGGGGCGCAATCACCAGCGTTACCTGGACCGTGTCAACGACCTGAAGGACGGCATTGCGCGCATGCAAAGCGATGTTTCCGGTTTGAAGCGTGAAATTTCCCGATTGCCTGCTGTCAATTAAGCCCGATGGCCTGTCCTTCTGCGTGAAAATGGGGCCTTGAAAAAGCCATCCATCCCTACTTTCCTGTCTTCCTTCCCGGCGTCGGGCACCATCCGGTTTCAGGCATTTGACCTGCTGGCCACCCTGATTGCCGTCGTTCGCACCAACGGCTGCGTGGTGTTCGCCAATGCCGCACTCGAAGACGCGCTTGGCACGTCGCGCCGCACCATCGAAGGCTCGCAGCTGCCCGACTGCTTCACCGAACCCCACATCCTCAAGCATGCGCTCGAAGGCGCAGGCAGCAACGAGTTTGCCGCGCTGCGCTATGACGCCTGGCTCAGGCGGCTGAACCATGAGCCGATGCCGGTGCATGTGGTCGTGGCGCAAACCGACACGCCGGGCGAGGCCATCGTGGAAATGCTGCCCCTGGAGCAGCAGGCCAAGCAGGACCGGGAGGAGCGCCTCATCGACCAGGCGCAGGCCAACAAGGAACTGATCCGCAACCTGGCGCACGAGATCAAGAACCCGCTGGGCGGCATACGGGGCGCGGCGCAACTGCTGCAAATGGAAATCGACAAGGACCTGACCGAATACACCCAGGTCATCATCCACGAGGCCGACCGCCTGCAGACGCTGGTGGACCGCCTGCTGGCGCCGCACCGCCGGCCGCACCTGGTGGGCGATGTGAACATTCACGAGGTCTGCGAGCGGGTTCGCTCGCTCATCCTGGCCGAGTTTCCCAAGGGGCTGCGGGTGGTGCGCGACTACGACACGTCGATACCGGAGTTTCGTGGCGACCGTGAGCAACTGATCCAGGCGGTGCTGAACATCGCCCACAATGCAGCCCAGGTGCTGGCCGAACGCATGTCGGCGGGCGACGCGATGATCACTTTTCGCACGCGCATTGCACGGCAGGTGACATTTGGAAAGAAGCGCTATCGGCTGGCACTGGAATTGCATGTCATTGACAATGGGCCGGGTGTTCCGGACTCCATCAAGGACCGCATTTTCTATCCCCTGGTGTCAGGGCGCGAAGGCGGTTCGGGGCTGGGGCTGACATTGGCGCAAACCTTTGTCCAGCAACACCACGGCTTGATCGAGTGCGAAAGCCGGCCCGGCCATACAGACTTTAAATTGCTCATACCGCTGCCTTGAAGTCTGCCGGCATCCGTTTGAAACATCCACCGCACTCAGCAAAGGAACCCCAAAGCATGAAACCGATCTGGATTGTTGACGATGACCAGTCCATCCGGTTTGTTCTGGAGAAAGCGCTGTTGCGCGAAGGCCTGCCCACCCGCAGCTTCACCAATCCGCGCGAAGTGCTGGCCGCCCTGGAGGTCGCCACCGAAGCCGACGGCCCGCAAATCCTGGTCAGCGACATCCGCATGCCCGGTGGCTCCGGCCTGGATCTGCTGGAAAAAGTCAAGGCACGGCTGCCTGGCCTGCCGGTCATCATCATGACGGCGTTTTCAGACCTGGACAGCGCCGTGTCGGCTTTTCAGGGCGGTGCGTTTGAATACCTGCCCAAGCCGTTTGACCTGCACAAGGCCACCGACCTGATCCGCCGCGCCGTCGAGGAAAGCCAGCGCGAGGAAGTGGCCGAGGAGCGCATGGCCGCCGCGCCCGAGATGCTCGGCCAGGCGCCCGCCATGCAGGATGTGTTCCGCGCCATCGGCCGGCTGAGCCAGAGCATGGTCACCGTGATGATCACGGGCGAATCGGGCTCGGGGAAGGAACTGGTGGCGCGTGCGCTGCACAAGCATTCGCCGCGCGCCAACGGGCCGTTCATTGCCATCAACACCGCCGCCATCCCCAAGGATTTGCTGGAAAGCGAATTGTTCGGCCATGAGCGCGGCGCCTTCACCGGCGCGCAGACGCTGCGCCGCGGCCGCTTCGAGCAGGCCGACGGCGGCACGCTGTTTCTGGATGAAATCGGCGACATGCCGTTTGATCTGCAGACCCGGCTGCTGCGCGTGCTGAGCGACGGCCATTTCTACCGGGTCGGCGGCCACAATGCGGTCAAGGCCAATGTGCGGGTGATTGCCGCCACGCACCAGGACCTGGAGCAGCGCGTCAAGGAAGGCAGCTTTAGGGAAGACCTGTTCCACCGGCTCAACGTGATCCGCCTGCGCCTGCCGGCGCTGCGCGAGCGCCGCGAGGATGTGTTCATGCTGACCCGCCACTTCCTGCAGCAAAGCGCCAAGCAGCTCGGCGTGGAGCCCAAGCGGATTTCAGAAGCGGCCCTGCAGCAGCTGAGCCTGTTCTCTTTCCCGGGCAATGTGCGCCAGCTCGAAAATATTTGCCACTGGCTGACCGTCATGGCGCCCGCGCAGGTGGTCGAGCCCAAGGACCTGCCGCCCGAAGTGCTGGGTTCAACCCCGGAATGGAAACCGGGCCTGCCGCTTGCCGAAAAAATCGAACCGGCCCGGCCGGCGTGGTCAGACCAAGCAGCCCAGCCTGCGGCAACCGCAGCTTATCTGTCCGAAGCGGCGGTTGTTCCGGCAACGCCTGCTCAGGCCGCCGTCGACAGCGGCAAGCCGGCCCTGGCGCCCTGGGAAAGCGGCCTGGAGGCCGAGGCGCTGGCGCTGCTGGTTTCCGGGCGCAGCGACGTCTGGGATGTGCTGACGCGCCGGTTCGAGTCGCGCCTGATCCAGACCGCGCTGGCCAACACCCACGGCCGGCGCATTGAAGCTGCGCTCAAGCTGGGCATTGGCCGCAACACCATCACGCGCAAGATCCAGGAACTCCATCTTGAGTGAATACAGCCGTTTACTCATGATGGGTATGCACTGATAGCTATTTTTTAATAGCAATCTGCATTTTTTCAAGAATCGGGCGGGGTCACCGTGGCCTCGATGCATGCGTTGCGGTTCCCACGCTCCCGCGTGGTGGCCGCATTGTCCACAAGCCGTTGAGGCAACTGATTTCGTCTACACCCTCTTGAGGGTGGCAAGAAACTCTTGCGCCAGCACATCCGTCAACCCCGCGTTGTGGTTGATGGCTGATTGCACAAGGGCAATGTGCCTTAGCTCGGGGGCCTGTGAAATTTCGATGATCTGGAGCTTGGGGTCCGTCAGCCACCGGCTGCCGTTGAGCAGAGGAAGAATCGATACGCCCAGGTCAGAGCGGATGAGTTCCACAATCGTTTCAATTGAATTGAGTTCCAGGAATTCGTTGGGCTTGATCCGCAGTTTTCGCAACGTGCGTACAACGATCTGTCCGGTCAGTTCCGTGCGGTCGAAACGAAGGAATGGAAGAGACTTCAAAACAGACTGCACCGTTGTTTCGCTTGGCTTTGGGGGGCAGACCAACACCATTGGCTCCGAATACAGGGCTGTCCATGCCAAGCCAGACCCGCTTTGTCCGGGGTCACGAACCACCACGGCCGCATCGAGTTCTCCCGAGCCGACCTTGGCCAGCAATTCAATGGACTTGGCAGCGCTGACGTGCAGGTCCAATGATGGATGACGCATCCTGACGGCCAGACAGGCCTGCACCAAGGGCCGGACGGTTGAAACAACGGCGCCAAGATTCACCGTTCCAGACAAGGTCTCGGTTCCTGCGGCACTCAACAGTTTTTCATACTGGGCAATGAGGTGTTTGATCTTTGGAAGCAACTCCCGCCCGGTGCCGTTCAGCGTGATGACCTTGCCCCGCCGCTCAAACAGCGGCCGGCGCATCTCGCCTTCCAGCACTCGCATCTGCAAGCCAACAGCGGCCTGGGTCAGCGCGACCTTGAGCGCTGCCCCGGCAAAAGAACCCTCGGTGGCCACGGCAATAAATGTTTTAAGTGTGCGAATACTGCTCATTGAATGGTGTTTTCAGGTGCGAAAAGAGGTCTTTTGGATAAAGTATTTCTTTATCATAATGCCACAATAACTCGA
>JAQGMZ010000014.1 GCA_028292045.1 Polaromonas sp.
CCTCTGCCTGCGTGATCATGGACGCGGCGCTGGCGGCGCGGCGCGGCATCGCGCCCCTGGGCATCTACCGCGGCATGGCGGTCGCAGGCTGCCTGCCCGAGGAGATGGGCATCGGGCCCATCTACGCGATTCCAAAATTGCTCAAGCAGCACGGCCTCAAGGTGGAAGACATCGGCCTGTGGGAGCTCAACGAGGCTTTCGCATGCCAGGTGCTTTATTGCCGGGACCATCTGGGTATCGACCCTGAACGCTACAACGTCAACGGTGGCGGCATTTCCATCGGTCACCCCTACGGCATGACCGGCGCGCGCATCGTGGGGCATGCATTGATCGAAGGAAAACGGCGCGGCGTGAAATACATCGTGGCGTCCATGTGCGTGGGGGGCGGCATGGGCGCCGCGGCCCTTTTTGAAGTTGCCTGAACAAAAATAACCGGAGACAGAACATGTTTGAAAACGACAACGCACCGTTGGTGAAATGCGCGCGCCCTGCCAAGGCTGCTGCGAACCGCGCCACCGCGCCAGGCTGGAGCAGGCGGTCGCTGCTCGCCTTCGCCGCAGCCGCAGCTGCAGGCAATGCCTGGTCCCAGTCGAGCTGGCCTGAACGTCCGATTGCGCTGGTGCTGGGCTTCGCACCCGGCGGGCCGAATGACCTCGTGGCGCGGCTGCTGGCCAAACGCCTGAGCGAGCAACTCAAGCAGGCGGTGGTGGTCGAGAACAAGCCGGGCGCCAACGGCAACATCGCCGCCGGGCTGGTGTCGCACGCGGCGCCAGATGGATACACCTTCCTCTACAACAGTTCTTCCCTGGCATTGAATGCGGCGCTCTACACGAAGACGGCTATTGACCCGCGCGACCTTGTCCCGGTCAACGGCACGGCGGCCCTGCCGCTAGTATGTGTGGTGGCAGAGTCATTTCCCGCAAAAAATTTCAAGGAATGGGCTGCTCAACTGAAAGCCAACCCAGGCAAGTTCAATTTCGGCAGCCCTGGCAATGGCAATCTGGCGCACGTGGCCGCTGAGATGGTCCTCAAGGCCAACGGCCTGGATGCTGTGCACGCGCCATACAAAGGCAGTTCGGAAGCGCTGCAAGGTCTGATTGGCGGGTCCACCCAGTTTCAGTTCGATTCTGTCAACTCGCCGCTCAGCCTCATCAAGGGCGGCCGGCTAAAGCCGCTGTTTGTAACCTCAAGCGCAAGGTCACCACTCTACCCGGATGTGATGACGCTCAGGGAAAGCGGCGCCCAAAGCATCGATGCGGCGGCGTGGCAAGGCGTGATGGCCCCACCAAAAACACCTGCGGCGATCGTGCAACGCATGGCAAAGGAAATTGCCAATGCAATGGCGAGCGAACCGGTGAAAGCGGCGCTTGATGCCCAAGGGGCCTACGCCACCGCCAGCACACCAGAGCAGTACACCGCCTTTGTTACTGACCAAGTGATGCGCTTCAGGAAAACGGTCAATGAACTTGGGCTCAAGCTCGATTGAGGCAGTCGCTGTGCTGATGTCGAGATTTTTGGTTATATCGCTTTGCCAGTTACTCATCAGTCAGTAATGGGGTGTGGTGGTCTAATTTAAACGGACACAACGATAGGTTTTTCCAAACCTAAATGGCGCAAGACGTGAAGAATCCAAAATCCAGAAGAAGCTTTGACGCGAGCTTCAAGCTCCAGGTCGATCAGATGATCCAGGCTCAGTGCCTGTATGTCAAGCAGGTCAGCAAAGACATGGGCCTCGGGGAAAGCGTCGTCAGGCGCTGGCTCAGCCAGTTTGAAGCCGAGCAGGCCGGTTTGCCGGCTATTGGCAAGCCCATCACCGCCGAGCAGCAGCGCCTTCGCCAGATGGAATCGGAGAATCGCCAGCTGCGAGGGGATGTAAAGATATTAAGCGGCGGAAGAGCCGCTCGACCTCGTTGCGCCGCCTGTAAAGGGCCTTGTTTTACTCCCAGGGGTCAAGGCGCTTTTGGCTGGGTGGCACGACGGGCGTGAACCCCAGCCCTGCAGCTAGTCGGCGGGTGTCGCCGCCTTCATAAGCGCGGTCCATGAACAAATGCACGGCCCGTTCGGTTGGCCCCAGTTGCTTGAGCAATGCACGTCCCTGCGGCGCAGCATGCGCCTGACCTGGGGGCAGCAAGAACTTCAGGGCCGTTCGGTCATTTGCGGCAACCAGATGAATCTTGGGTAATTTCGTCCGCTCCCTGAACTTGCCGATGGCCTGGAGTCCGTTTTTTAAAAGCCCCTGTCCCGACGGAATGCACCTTGACGCTGGTGCTATCGAGCGACAAGGCTTCAATTTCGATGCAGGCAATCTGGCTGCGTTGCAACTCGGCAAAGACGCGGTCGAGCACGCCCGCCTTGGTCCAGCGGTGCATGCGGGTCTAGATGGTGTGCCAGTTGCCCAGGTGCTTGGGCCGGCCGTGCCACATGGCAAGCCGTGCTCGCCCACGTAGAGCAGGGCATTGAGCTGCTACATGTTGGGCAACTTGACATTGCCGCGCTGCACCGGCAGGCAGTGCGCGATTTTCTCGTACTGGGCTTGGGTGAGTTGCATGGCTGGTTATTCCAACCCGCATGCCCATCCTGTCTAGTGTTAACAGGTCCTAATTTACCTTCTTCAGCCTACCCGCATTTGACGCTGGCGGTTTGTAATTTTCTTGCATATCCTAAAAACTAACGTATAGTCAGTTATTTGGTTGGGGTTCTGCGTTTGCGCAGGTTTCCAGTAAAGGAAATACATGAATGATCACGACAGCACAGCTGACCTTTTGCGCGACTCTGCAAATGACTTCCTAGTCGGCCGTCCGGACCGCGCACGCCTTCGCAGCTGGATTGCAAAACCGCGGCCGGTTGACCGGGCGCTTTGGAAAGAATGTGCAAACCTGGGTTGGACAGGAATGCTGTTGCCCGAATCGCTGGGGGGGTTGGGGCTTTCATTAAAAGAGGCCGCCTCTGTTTTCGATGAGGCGGGCCGTCAGCTTTTTTCTGAACCGCTGGTTGCCTGCAGTGTCATGCCGGCGCTGCTGCTGGCGTCGGCAGAAGCCGGCCCAAGCCCTGAATTGGCTGCCGCGCTGGCCCAGATGCTGGTTGACGGCGAGCGATTGTTGACCTTGGCCTGGCAAGAAGCGCCAGGCCAGTTAATCCTGAATGCACCAAGCTGTGAAATTAAGCAGGGAAGGCTGAATGGATGCAAACATTTTGTGCAGGCTTGCGAGCCGGACGCAATGGTTTTGGTCTGGGCTCATGCTGGTGGGGAGCCGGTGCTGCTGGCGGTGGATGCACAGTCTGAAGGCGTGCACCGGTCGCCAGAGTCTGCCGGCCTGGGTGCCCAGGCCACCTTGATTTTTGACAATGTGCATTTACTCAATCCAACACCGCTACTGTGTGGCGAAGCAGCGCGCCACGCGCT
This sequence comes from Polaromonas sp., assembly GCA_028292045.1. GTDB lineage: Bacteria > Pseudomonadota > Gammaproteobacteria > Burkholderiales > Burkholderiaceae_C > Polaromonas. The sequence goes on from JAQGMZ010000014.1 coordinate 3,404, forward strand.
GGCACAAGCATTGGCCGGCGGCCGCCTTGCGCTGGCCGTTGAACTCTCGGGATTGGCCGCCGGTTGCCTGTCGCAAACCCTGGACCATGTGCGTACGCGCCAACAATTTGGCCACCCGCTGGGCACATTTCAGACCGTGCAGCACCGTTGCGTAGATTTACACATTGAAATCGAACTGGCACGCGCGTCCTGCGAACAGGCGCTTGGCTTGTTTTCCTTGCAGATGAAAGGCATGCCAAGGCCGTGGGTCGGGGCGGCCATTTGCGCGGCCAAGGCTCGCGCTGGGGAGGCTGCGGTGCATGTCGGCCGCGAGGCGGTACAACTCCACGGCGCAATGGGGTTTTGCGATGAAGTCGATGTCGGACTGTACCTGCGCGCTGCGCTGCATGGCAACGCCTGGATGGGAGGCCCGGTGGCATTGCGTCGGTGCTTTTCCGCCTCCCGTGCGCAAGCTGAAAACTTGCAAATGGAAGCAGCTCATGGTTGAGCCAACCCTGCACCCGGTCTGCCAGAACCGCAATGACTGGAGCGATGACGAGTTTCGCGCATGTCTGCGCACATGGCTTGCTGATCACTACCCTAAGGAATGGCGCCAGACGGACCGTCGCCCCTTCTTGCGCTTGCGCGGCGATGACTTGCGCGCCTGCATGCGGCTGCTCAATGACCACGGCTGGCGCGCGCCCGCCTGGCCGCGCGAGTTTGGCGGCATGGGCCTGGGTTTTCGCAAGCAGTGGATTTACCAGCAGGAGTGGGAGCGCGCGGGGGGCGCCCGCACGGTGGAGCCGGGGGAAACGCATCTGGCGCCCACGCTGTTTCGTTACGGCACCGCCCAGCAACGTGCCGGCCTGCTGCCGCGCATACTGCGCTGCGACGACCTGTGGGTGCAGGGCTATTCGGAGCCCGGTGCCGGCTCTGACCTGGCCAGCCTGTGCACGCGAGCGGTGCGCGAGGGCGAGCATTTCATCGTGAACGGCCAGAAAATATGGACGACGCAAGCCGCTGAATCAAGCCACATCTTCGCGCTGGTGCGCACGGGCCAGTTTCCGAAAAAGCAGCAGGGCATCAGCTTCCTGCTGATTGACCTGAAAAGCCCTGGCGTCCGCATCCGCCCCATCGTCAACCTGGCGGGCGACGACGAGCTGTGCGAAGTGTTTTTCGACGATGTGCGGGTGCCGCTGGGCAATCTGGTGGGCGAGCTTGACCAGGGCTGGCAGGTGGCCAAGAGCCTGTTGGGCCACGAGCGCCTGTGGCTTGGCAGCCCGGCAATGGCCGCCCGTGCACTGGGAATTGCCGAGCGCCTGGTCAGCGAGGCCGGCTTGGCTTCCGACCTTGGCGTGACGGATCGCCTGGCCAAGCTGCAGGCCGATCTGCATGACTACCGCACGCTGTACGCCCAGGTCTGCAACCGGGTCGCCGACCATGATGCGGACCCGGGGCCTGCGGCTTCCATGCTGAAAATCTACATTTCCGAGTTGCTGCAGCGCATCGTGCAGTTCAGCATCGATGCTGCGGCCGAGCACGGCGGCCAGACCGGCGATGTGCGCATCGGCGATTTGCTGACCGACCTGCACTGGTCTTACATGATGGCCCGGCCGACGACCATCTACGCCGGATGCAACGAAGTGCTGCGCGACCTGCTGGCCAAGTCCGTGCTGCAGCTGGCGCCCGCACGCTGAGCCGACCTATTGAATTATTGGAGAAATTAAACATCATGAACCTGAGAGAAGCCGTCATCCTTTCCACCGCACGCACGCCAATCGGCAAGGCGCACCGTGGATCGCTCAACCATACCAAGTCGCCGGCCATGGCCGCGCATGCGATTCGCCATGCCGTGCTGCGCGCAGGTATCGAGGGCGCCGAGGTCGAAGACGTGATGATGGGTTGCGCCATGCCGGCCGGCACTGCGGGCCGCAACCTGGCGCGCGCAGCGGCACTTGCGGCTGGCATGGGGCCCAGTGTGAGCGGCTCGACCATGGACCGGCAATGCGCCTCGGGCCTGATGGCGATTGCGGTGGCGGCCAAGCAGATCATGGTGGACCACATGGACATCACGATTGGCGCCGGGGCGGAAAACGTCAGCGCCTTGACACCGGGCTATGTCGAGCATGCCGTGCGCGAGCGCGACGAAGACCTGGTGCGCCTGTCGCCCACGGCCTATATGCCGATGATCGAGACGGCCGAGTTCGTGGCTAAAAAATACGGCATCACCCGGGAGATGCAGGATGCTTTTGCCCTGATCGCCACGCAGCGCGCCGCCACCGCCCTGCGCGCCGGCCGGTTTGACGCCGAGATCGCGCCCATGACGCCGACGATGGCCATCATCGACAAGGTCACCAAGGCAGTCAGCTACAAAGTGGTGGACTTCCGCCAGGACGAATGCGTGCGCGCCGACACCACGGCACAAGGCCTGGCCGCGCTCAAACCCGTGCTGGAGGGCGGCAGCGTCACCGCCGGCAATGCCAGCCAGCTGTCCGATGCCGCCTCGGCCTGCGTGCTGATGGAAGCGCGCATGGCCGAGCGGCGCGGCCTGAAGCCGCTGGGCGCCTACCGGGGCTTCATGGTCACGGGCGTGGCGCCCGAAGAAATGGGCATCGGTCCGGTCACAGCCGTGCCCAAACTGCTGGCCAAGCACGGCCTCAAGGTCAGCGACATTGGCCTGTGGGAACTCAACGAAGCCTTTGCCTGCCAGGCGCTGTACTGCCGCGACCGCCTTGGCATTGACCCGGCCATCTTCAATGTCAATGGCGGCGGCATCGCGCTGGGCCACCCTTTTGGCATGACCGGGGCGCGCCTGGTGGGCTCTGCGCTGCTCGAAGGCCAGCGGCGCGGCGTGCGCTATGTAGTCGTCACCATGTGCGTGGGCGGCGGCATGGGCGCGGCCGGCCTGTTCGAGGTGTACTGAAAAGTCGTCAAGAACTGGCGCCGCGACAACGAAGGAGAGAGCATCCATGGCATTGCAACTTTCGATGAGGCCCACGGGCTGGTTTCATATCGGCTGGTCGGGCGAGATTGCGCCCGGCGCTGTCAAGCCGATGAAGTATTTCGGCAAGGACTTGGTGGCCTTTCGCAGCGAGGACGGCGAGCTGGCGGTGCTGGACGCGCACTGCCACCACCTGGGCGCCCACCTGGGCTATGGCGGCAAGGTGCGGGGCAATTCCGTGGTCTGCCCCTACCACGGCTGGGCATGGAGCACCCAGGGCCAGAACACCTTCATTCCCTACCAGGACAACGTTATCCGCAAGCCCCTGCGCAAGTGGGCGGTGGTTGAGCGCTTTGGCATCATGTTCCTGTGGCACGACCCGGCCGGCGGCGGGCCGCGCGAAGGCTGGGAACTGCCGGATATTTTCACGGACTTTCCCGATCTGCCCGTGGCCAGCGAGGAGGGCTTTTACCCCTGCTGGCCGAATGCGCTGGTGGACAAGCCGGATGAGCGAATCCATCCGCAGTATGTGCAGGAAAACCTGTGCGACACCACGCATTTCCGCCACACCCACGGCGCGCCGATGGACCCCGAGCTGCTGTGGTTTCGCGCAGAGGGCACCAAATTTCGCTCTGCGATGGGCTTCAAATCGCCCAAGACCCAGGAGATTGCACTGCGGACTTATGCGCTCAACCCCAGCATCGGCTTGTCGTTCTTCGCTTTTGACGGCCGCTTTCCCTACCGGCTGGTGTTGTCCGGCACGCCGGTGGACGAGGACACCTCGCACTTTCGCGTCAGCTACTTCTTTCCCCGCGACCCGGCCAGCCCGCACGCCATGCCCGAGCATTTGCAGGCCTATGCCCGCAGCACCGAAGCGCTGTTCGAAGAAGACGCCCGCATGTGGCGGCACCAGAAGTTCAAGCACCGCCCCATCTATGCCAGGCAGGATATTTTGGGTTACACGGCGATGCGCAAATGGTGCGAGCAGTTCTACGAAGCCCCGGCCCGCCTGAGCCCGGCGATGGCCGAGCGCATGCTGGACCAGCCGGATTAATGCCAATTTGTGTATAAAATTTGTAACTTGCGCTTGTCCAGCATGCACATTTTGCTATTAATTAAATAGCATGAGGCGGCTTGCTCAGCAGCCCTTGCCAGTCACACCAAAAAATCAGATGCCGACGGCCGTGTAGCCGCCGTCCACCGGCATGATGGCGCCGTTGACGAAGCTGGCCGCCGGCGAAAGCAGAAACACGATAACGGCGGCAATTTCTTCCGGGCGTCCCCAACGCTTCATCGGGCTGCGCGCCATCACGCGCTGGGCATAGGCGTCGTCAGCCCGCATGCCTTGCGTCATCGGGGTGGCAATCCAGCCAGGCGCCACGGCGTTGGTGCGAATGCCTTCTTCGGCCCAGGCCACCGCCAGGCTCCGGGTAAATTGCGCCACTGCCCCCTTGCTGGCGGCATAGGCCGGCGCGGTGGCGCTGCCGAAAAAGGACATCATCGAGGCGATGTTGACAACGCTGCCCGCGCTGACCTGCAGCAGGGTTTTGGCCGCGTAGCAGCAGCGCATCGTCCCCATCAGGTTGACCTCCATCGTGCGGGCGAAGCCCTGTTCGGTGAATTCGGCAGCGCCGCGGCCAATGCCGGCTGCATTGACCAGCGCGTCCAGCCGCTCAAGGCTGCTGAACAGCGCCTGCACTGCATCGGCTTGCGTCACATCCAGCACGCACAGCTCAATGCCGCCATCGAGCCGCCAGCGTGCCGTTTCACATTCTGCCGCTGTGGCGCCGGTGGCCAGCACCCAGTAGCCTGCATCGTACAGCGCCTGGGCGGTGGCGCAGCCTATGCCGCTGCTGCCGCCCACCACCACGGCGTGTTTTGGGGCCGCTGCGCTAATTGCGCACACCTTCGAAAAGACCTTTCAGGTTGCTGTGCATGATGAGCTTCTGGTCGGCTGCGGTGACGCCTTCCATGTCCTTGATGTAGTCCAGGCCATGCTTGAGGCCTTCGGGGTGCGGCCAGTCGCTGCCGAACAGCACCCGATCGGCGCCCATCAGCTTGACGACTTCCTTGCAGCTGTCCTCGTAGAAAGGCGCCAGGAAGATGTGCTTGCGAAAAGTCTCGACCGGGTCGCGCTTGAAGGACTGCGGCATCTTGGCATAGATGTGCTCAAAGCGGTGCAGCAGCGGCTGCAGCCAGGAGGCACCGTTTTCCAGCACCGCGACGCGCACATCGGGAAAGCGGTCGAACACGCCGTGGCAGACCAGCGCCGACAGCGTGTCGCTGATAGCGCGGCCCATCCAGTCGAGCATTTCACCAAACGGGTCTTTTTCAAACGGGCGAAACTCGCCCTGGCCGCCTTCGGTCCAGCGGCGGTAGATACGGTCGTAGCCCGAGTCGGACACATGGTGAATCACGAAAATCTTCGCTTCGTTGACGCGTGCCCAGAAGGCGTCGAATTCGGGCAGCGCGTGCGAGCGGCTGCCGCGCAGGCCGGCCACGGGCGCCGGGCGGATCATCACGCTGCGCGCGCCGGCCTTGAGCAAAAAGTCCAGCTCACGGCAGGCCCCGTCCAGGTCGGACAGGTTGATGGCGCCCGTGGGGAACTGGCGGCCGTTGTTGAAGCCGTATTCCTCGGCCACCCACTGGTTCAGCGAGTGGAACAGGGCATGCACCGCTGCCGGCTTGTTTTCCAGGCGCTCTTCAATCACGGATGCCAGGGTGGGCAGCACGATGCTGGCGTGGATGCCTTCCTCGTCCAGCACCTTCAGGTGCGCCGCGCCGTTGTGAAAGGCCGGGCGCGAGGGTACCGGGGCGCCGCCAAACTCGCGCAGCGACAGGCCCTTGGGGTTGTTGCCGCGGTACCAGTCTTCATGCGAGCCTACCTCGGCCACCACATTGAAGGTCGGGTTGGGAATGTAGTCGCTCAAAACGCCGCCGATCACCAGCTTGGTGCGGCCATTGACTTCGGCGTATTGAAAATCCTTTCGGTATTCTTTGGGCAAATGACGCAGGAAGGCCTCGGGCGGCTCGTAGTAATGCTGGTCGGCGTCGTAGATCGGGTAGTCCGGCTGGGTCATGTTGAAGGTCTCCATGTGAATAGGCGTTGGCGGGCAGCCGGGTGGTTCCCGGGCATTGAAAAGCAGGCGATCACCAGCCTTTCAAACTCAGGGGCAATTTTATCCATAAACTGACGATTAGTCAGTAATAGATGAAATCCACGGGTTGCCAATGTTTAACCCGATGTGGTCAGCGCTTGAGCACGGACACCACGCAAGCGCCGCCCAGGCCCACGTTGTGCTGCACCGCCACCTTGGCGCCGGACACCTGGCGCTCGCCTGCCGTGCCGCGCAGATGCCAGGTCAGCTCGGTAATCTGGGCCAGGCCGGTGGCGCCCAGCGGATGGCCCTTGGACAGCAGGCCGCCCGACGGATTGGTGACCACTCGCCCGCCGTAGGTGTTGTCGCCATCGGCAATGAATTTAGCAGCCCCGCCCTCGGCGCACAGGCCGAGCGCCTCGTAGCTGATGACCTCATTGGAGGAGTAGCAGTCGTGCAGTTCCACCACGTTGATGTCCGCCGCTTCGATGCCGGCTTGCGCGTAGGCGATTTGCGAGGCGCGGCGGGTCTGGCCGGCGCCGACGACGTTGATCATGCTGCCAGACTCGAAGCTGTCGGGCTGGTCCGTGACCAGGCCCATGCCGGCCAGCTCGACCTCGGTTTTGAGGCCCTTGCGCTTGGCATAGGCCTCGGACATGACCACCACGGCGGCGGCGCCGCAGGTGGGCGGGCAGCACATCAGGCGCGTGAGCGGCCCGAAAATGTGGGGCGACTGCATCACCTGCTCCAGCGTCAGCGGCTCGGTGAACAGCGCATACGGGTTGCGCGCGGCATGGCCGCGCGCCTTGACCGACACCTTGCCGAACAGTTCGGCCGTCTGGTCATATTTTTTCAGGTATTCGGCACCGGCTTGGCCGAAATACTGAAAGCCCTGCGGCACGCTCGGGTCCAGCCCGCAGATGGCGTTGGTGGCCGCATCCAGGCGCACAGTGATGGGCGTGCGGCTGGTGTCGGCGTGCATGGCGCCCGGGTTCATCTGCTCGAATCCCAGCGCCAGCGCCACCTCGACCTGTCCGCTCATCACCGCCTGGCGCGCCAAAAAAAGAGCGGTCGAGCCGGTGGAGCAGGCATTGTTGACGTTGACGATCGGAATGCCGGTCTGCCCGACGCCGTACAGCGCCGTCTGGCCCGAGCAAGTGTCGCCGCCGACAAAGCCGGTGTACGCCTGCTGCACCTCGGAGTAGGGGATGCCCGCATCTTCCAGCGCCGCCAGCGTGGCCTTGGCGCCCATCACGTCGTACATTTCGCTCTTGCCGGGCTTGGTGAACTTGACCATGCCGACGCCGGCGATGAAAACTTTAGTGCTCAAAATGTTGCTCCTTCTTTGGGTTACTTGGCGAAATCCATAATCGTCAGCGCTTTTTCAGGGCGGTAAACCTTGTCCTCGGCGGCGGCGATGTCCTGCGCGGTGAGGCCGGGGTTGTAGCCGCCGCCAGGAATGCCCTCGGCCGACACCAGTTTCAACTCACGGATGCTCTGGCCGGAAGCGAACAAGGTGTGTCCGGTGCGCTGGCCCGACAGGCTGCTGACCATGTAGAGCGCGGTTTGCGCGACATGCTCGGGGGCGAACTGCTCCTTCATCTCGTCGCTCATCAGCGGCGCGGTCAGGGCCGACAGCGCGGCCGGAGCCAGGGTCCAGACGCGGATGCCGAACTTGACGCCTTCGAGCGTCAGCACGTTCGAGAAACCCATCACGCCGGCTTTCGAGGCGCCGTAGTTGCTTTGGCCGAAGTTGCCCACCAGGCCCGATGTCGAACTGGTGTTGACGATGACGCCGCCGCCGTTCTCCTTCATCCAGGCAAACACCGGTTTGGTGGTGCAGTACATGCTTTTGAGGTTGACCTGCAGCACCAGGTCCCAGTCCGATTCATCGAGCTTGAGCAGGCTTTTGTCGCGCAAGATGCCTGCGTTGTTGACCAGGATGTCAGCGCGGCCAAACGCCGTCAAGGCGCAATCCAGCAGGCTCGTCCCGCCGGCAACCGTTGAGATATCGGTGGTATGCGCCACGGCGCGGCCGCCGCTGGCGCGGATGCTTTGCGCCACCCCTTCGGCGGTGAACTGGCCGGCTTCGTCACGCCCCAGATCGTTGATGACCACCGCCGCGCCTTCAGCGGCAAAGAGCCGGGCGTAAGCCTCGCCGAGGCCCCGGCCTGCGCCGGTAATGAGTGCAACTTTGCCGTCGAGCAATGCCATGAGAGGATGTTCCTAGAAAAATGGAAGTAAAAATTGTGTCTTGCAAACGCGCCGGGCGAGAACATCAGCGTGCCCTGGCAATGCACCGATTTGAATGCTAGGATATAGAAACTAACAAAGTGACAGTTATTTGTCAAGTTGCAGTCTACTGCCAAAGTGCCTTGCAAGGCTGCAAGCATTCCCCAGCCAACCCACCCCATTGAGGAATAAAGCTGTGCCCCTGGACTATGAAAAGGTCAAGAACTGGCCCATCCCCGACTCGGTTCACAGCTACACCCGGCGCGACACCATGCTCTATGCGCTGGGCGTCGGCGCTGCCACCCAGAACCCGCCTGAAGACCCGCAGTTCGTCCTGGAAAAAGGGCTGAAGGCGCTCCCCACCATGGCCGTGGTGCTGGCCGGGGGTGATTTCTGGCTGGCCGACCCGGCTGCCGGCATTGACCTGGCCCGGCTGCTGCACGGCGAGCAGTTCCTGCGCCTGCACAAGCCGCTGCCGCCCGAGGGCACGCTGGTGGGCAAGCACCGGGTGGAAGAAATTTTTGACAAGGGTGCTGACAAGGGCGCGGTGCTGATCCTCAACCGCAAGCTGCATGACCAGGCCACGGGTGACCTGGTGGCCGAAGTGGCCATGTCGATTTTCCTGCGCGGCAACGGCGGCTTTGGCGGCCGCGCCGACGGCCAGCCCATTCCCCATGCGGTGCCGACCGACCGGGCGCCCGATGCCAGCCTGGACCTGGTCACCCGGCCGGAGCAAGCCGCGCTGTACCGGCTGGCCGGCGCAGACCCCAACCCCATCCATGTCGATGCCGCGATGGCGCGGCGGGCCGGTTTCGAGCGGCCGATTCTGCATGGACTTTGCAGCTACGGCGTGGCCGGACGCGCCGTGCTCAAGCTGCTGTGCAACAACGACCCGGCGCGGCTGCGCCGCCTGGACCTGCGCTTTGCCAGCCCGGTTTATCCGGGCGAGACCCTGCGCACCCAGGTCTGGCGGCAAGGTCCGGGCCGCGCGGCATTCCAGGTGCGCGTGGTCGAGCGCGACCTGCTGGTGCTGAACAACGGCTTGGCCGAATTTGACGAACATCCTCAGTAATACGCTACCCAACGGAGACTTTCCCATGGACTACCAAGAAATTACCTGCGAATCGCTCGGGCCCGTGCTGCGCATTTGCCACAACCGCCCAAAGCAGGCAAATGCCGAGTCTGAAAGACTGCTGGGCGAGATGGACCATGCCCTGGGCTGGGCCAAGAACGATGACAACGTCCGCGTCGTCATCATCGGCAGCGTGGGCAAGCATTTTTCGGCCGGGCATGACCTGACCGATCCGCTGTCGACCCGCACCGGCCTCAATGCGGAGCAGGCGTGGTTGTGGGAGAGCGAACATTACATGGGCAACGCGCTGCGGCTCTGGGATTTTCCTAAACCGACCATTGCCCAGGTGCAGGGCGCCTGCATCGCCGGCGGCTTCATGGTGGCCAACATGTGCGACCTGGTGGTCGCGTCCGAAGACGCTTATTTCAGCGACCCGGTGGCGCACAGCCTGGGCGCTGCCGCTGTCGAGGTGCTGGTGCATCCCTGGGTGCTGGGCTTGCGCAAGGCCAAGGAACTGCTGTTCACCGGCCAGCGCCTGACGGCTGCCGAGGCCAAGGAGTGGGGCATGGTCAACCATGTCGTGCCACGGGCCGAACTGGAGCAGCACACGCTGGCGCTGGCAAACCGGATTGCCGAAGCGCCGCCCATGGCCATGCGCATGCTCAAGCGTTCGCTGAACCGAACGGCGGACATGATGGGTTTCCGGACCTCGGTCATGGCGCATTTCGACACCCACCATTTGTCCCACTGCACTGACGAGCACCGGGCGATTGTCGAAGCCGGCATGCAGGCTTCGATGGCCACCGCCAAAAAGGCGCAAGGCGGATGAGCCAGGCGGCGGTGTTCGACCGCGAGCGCCTGCTCGCCCGCGCTTTTCCTGAAGAGTCGCGGCACTGGTCCGCAACCCAGGCGGTGCGCTGGGCGCGTGATTTTGGCGCCGGGTTGCCGGGCGACCTGGCTGCGCATGATGCGCGCTTTCTGGATGCGCAGCAGGCTTTGGCCTTGCCGATGATTGCCGTGCCCCTGTGCGACGGCGAATTCTGGCAGCAGCAGCCCGATGCGGGCATCGATTGGCGCCGCATCGTGCATGCCGAAGAGGTGCTCACGGTGCACCGCCCGCTGCCCCTGGCCGGGCGCGCGCTCCTCACCCAGGCCATCACCGACATTCGTGACCGTGGCACCGATAAGGGCGCCCTGATGGTGCAGCGCCTGACGCTCGCAGAGCCGGGTGGCCTTCCTTACGCCGATATCGATGTGACGACCGTGCTGCGCGGCAATGGCGGCTTCGGCGGCCCGTCTCCTGATGTAACTCGCCCCGCGCCGCTGCCCGATCGGGCGCCTGACGCCAGCATCGACATTCGTACCCCGCCCGCCGGCGAGACCAGTTTTTGCCTGTCCGTCGAGCTGAAGGTGGGCGCTGGCCTGAGCCTGCAGCCGGGCCAGCGGATGCTGCGCGGCGTGGGCTGCTTTGGACTGGCCGGCCGCGCCGCGCTGGCGCTGGCCTGCGGCAACGACCCGCAGCGCGTGCGCCGCTTTGGCGTGCGCTATGGCGGGCCGATGCTCAGCGACGAAACCATGCGCCTGGAACTGTGGCGTGTCAGCCCGGGGCAGGCTGTTTTCCGCATGCGCGACGTCGAGCGCGTTGCGCCGGTATTGAGCCACGGCACACTGGCCTGGGGCCAGTAGCGCACTGCCCAGAAATTTTTGAATGGAGGAGCCATGGCTTCAGCCTTACCCGAACTGACCGACCTGAACCGTTTCTTCTGGACCAGCGGCGCCGACGGCCGCCTGCGCATCCAGCGCTGCAATGGCTGCGGCTTCTGGCTGCACCCGCCCGGATCGATCTGCCCCAACTGCCTCAGCCACGACCTCGCCCCGCAGGTGGTGAGCGGCCTGGCAACGGTGCAGGCCGTCACTGTCAACCACCAGCCCTGGCTGCCCGGTGTGGAAGTGCCGTACGCGATTGCCCGCGTCAGCCTGGATGAAGACCCCGCCGTGTACCTGACCACCTTGGTGGTTGGTACCCCGCCTGAAACGGTAACCATTGGCCAGCGCGTCAAGGTCCGCTTCGAGCCGCGCGAGGAGATGTTTTTGCCTTTTTTCGAACCCCTTGAAAGAGCCGCTCGATGAGTGACACGCTACAAGAAGACTTAACGGCGGTGCGCCATGAGGCGCAGCGCCTGCTGCGCCAACAAGTCAGCGGCGACCGCCTGGAAACCCTGCTGGACACCCCCGGCGGGTTTGATCTTGAACTCTGGCAACTGGTGGCTGCACAAGGCTGGCCTGCGGTGGGCCTGGCAGAAGCCGACGGCGGCGCCGGCCTGGGCTGGGCCGGGCTGGGGGTGCTGGCTGAGGAACTGGGCCGTGCAGTCTGCGCGTTGCCGTTGATGGTAGGCGCCCTGGCTGCCGAAGCACTGGCCGGCTGCGGCGATGCGCAGGTCCAGGCGCGCTGGTTGCCAGGCTTGAGCAGCGGCGATGCGAAGGCTTGCCTGGTCCTGCCGGGGCTGCGCAGCGGCCTGCTCACCCAGGCGCCCGGTCTGCGCAGTGCAAACGGTTGCCTGCAAGGTATTGTTTCGACTGTTGGATTTGCTGCCATCGCCGAGGTGGCGCTGGTCGTGGCCGAGGACGATGAACAGTGCGCCGGGCTGTGGCTGGTGGCGCTGGACGCAGCCGGCGTGTCGCGTGAAATCGTCACCACCATTGATGACGCCCGTGCCGTGGCCACGCTGCGCTTTGCCGGTGCGCCGGCCGTGCGACTGGGCGGTGAAGACAGCGTTGCGCAACTGCTGGACCGGGCGGCCACGCTGGCCGCTTTCGAGCAAATCGGCGGCGCGCAGGCGAGCCTGGCGCTGGCCATCGAGCACGCCCTTCAGCGCGAAGCCTTCGGCCAACCCATTGCCCGGTTTCAGGGCATCAAGCACAAGCTGGTGGAAATCTACAGCGCCATCGAGATTGCCCGTGGTTGCGCGCTGTCGGCGCTGGACCTGCTGGGTGAAACCCAGGACCGCGCCGGGCGCCATGAGGCGGCAGCGACGGCCCGTGTGGCCGCCAGCCAGGCTTATGAGCAGGCGGCGCGCGACTGCATCAATGTGTTTGGCGCCCTGGGCGTCACCCGAGAGGCCGCGCCGCACCGCCATTACCGGCGTGCCCGTTCGCTGGCGCTGGAACTGGGCAGCACGCCGCTCTGGCGGGAAAGCCTGGTGGAAAACTTTCTGGCGCGCAATCGCCTTACCCAAGGAGCCTGAGAATGGACAACACGGACGCTTTGGCCGACTACCGCGCACGCGCCATCGCCTGGCTGGCAGCGCATGCACCGCGCTACAGCGGAGCCGCGCGTAACGGGCTCAATTGCGATCAAGACCTGGCGCTGGGCCGGGCCTGGCAGGGCCTCAAGGCAGCCCACGGCTATGCGGGCATTACATTGCCGGCGGTTTACGGCGGCGCAGGCGGGTCCGAACTGGAAAAGCTGGCCTTCAATGAAGAAGAAATGCGCTACGACCTGCCTTTGGTCTACTTCAGCATCAGCCTGAGCAACCCGCTGCCGATTTTTCTGCGATATGCCCCCGAAGACCTGCGCCTCAAGCTCGGCCCGCCGGCGCTTCGCGGCGAGCAGATCTGGTGCCAGATGTTTTCCGAGCCCGGCGCGGGCTCGGACCTGGCCGCGTTGCGCACCCGTGCCGAACGTGACGGCGAGGGCTGGCGCATCAGCGGCCAGAAAGTCTGGACCAGCTGGGCGCAGTTCGCCGACTGGGGCGTGATTGTCGTGCGCACTGACCCGGCCCTGCCCAAGCACGCGGGCCTGACCTATTTCTTCATCGACATGAAAGCGCCCGGCGTCACGGTGCGCCCGATCCGGCGCCTGGGCGGCGAGCACGACCTGAACGAAGTCTTCCTCGACAACGTGCGGATTCCCGACAACCAGCGCCTGGGCGAGGTGGGGTCAGGCTTCCGGGTGGCGATTGAAACCTTGATGATCGAGCGCTATGCCGTGGTGGACGAGTCAGGCTACGCGCCCACGCTCGAAGCCATGGCGCAGCTGGCGGCGGGCCAGCGCCTGGCGGGCCGCAGTGCGCTGGACAACGGCGAATTCCGCGCCGCGCTGGCGCAGGGCCTGGTGGAGCGCACCGGCCTGCGCAACATCCACCGGCGCGCCTTGAACGCCATGGTGGCCGGCAAGGAGCCCGGGCCCGAAGGTTCGCTGCGCAAGCTGCTGCTCGGACGCAGCCGGCAACGCCTGGCCGCGCTGGCCATGGACCTGCAGGGCCCCGACGCGCTGCAACTGGCGCCCGATGCGCGTGCCGGAACGCATTTCACCCCGGCCTGGCTGGACCCGAGCCTGCGCATAGCCGGCGGAACCGACGAGATGCTGCTCAACACCCTGGCCGAGCGGGTGCTGGGCCTGCCGCAAGACTACCGGCCGGACAAGGGCAGGCCCTTCAACCAGGCCAAGGCCGAGAGCAATCGCTGACTCCCGGTTGAACGCTGCGCCAGCTATCAAGGGAGCCGTTCCCGCAACCGCCCCCCGGGCTATATCACGAAACGCATCGAATGAATTCCACTTCGCCATCCGAACCCAGTGCGCCGCAGCCGGTTCCCCAGGGCAGCTGGTACGCGCTGGTCGTGCTCACGCTCATCTACGCCTGCCACTACCTGGACCGCTCGATCATCTCCATCGTGGCCGAGCCCATCCGGCGCGAGTTTGGCCTGAGCGACAGCCAGCTCGGCTTGCTGACGGGCCTGGCCTGGGGTGTTTCGTTTGCGCTGGCCGGACTGCCCTTCGGTTACCTGAGCGACCGGGTCAACCGGCGCAGGCTGCTGGCGACAGTCGTGGTGACCTGGAGCAGCATGACCGCGCTGGCAGGCATGGCGCAGAGCTACGCTACCTTGCTGGTGACACGCGTCCTGTTGGGCGCCGCCGAAGCCGGTGGCAGCCCGACCGCGATGTCGATGATCTCTGATCTTTTCCCTGCCCGGCTGCGCTCGACCGCGCTGGGCATTTATTACCTGGGTGCCGGCATTGGCGCGGCGGCCAGCGCGCTGATCGGCGCCTTGGTAGCCATGAAGTACGGCTGGCGCGCGGCCTTTCTGGTGGCCGGACTGCCAGGCATCTTGCTGGGACTGCTGGTGTGGTTCACGTTGCGCGATGTGCCGCGTGGGGCTACCGAAGTGAACCACGCCGATGTGCCGGCCCCACCTGCTGGCGCGGTTTTCCGTTTCATGTTCAGCCAGCGCGCGGTGCTCAGCCTGTTCGTTGCAGTGTCCATGGTCTCTGCCGGCATGGCGGCCATCGGTGCCTGGCTGCCCGCCTTGCTGATGCGCAGCCATGCCATGAGCCTGGGCCATGCCGGGCTGGCGACGGCACTGACGTTTGGACTGTTTGGCTCCCTGGGCACGCTGGTCGGCGGTATTGTCGCGGACCGGCTGGCGCGCCACGGCGCGGCGCGGCGCCTGTGGTTCTGTGCGGCCATGGCCTTGATCGCCGTGCCCGCCGGGCTAGGCGCCACCCTGTCGCCAAGTGTCTCCGTGGCGGTGGGCCTGGCCTTTGTCACCGCATTCAGCGGCTTTTCGATTTTCCCCTCGGGTTTTGGCATGGCGATGGAACTCATGCCGCCGCAGATGCGCGGCATGACCATGGCCAGTGCGCAGGTGGTCACCAACCTGGTCGGCTACGGCGTGGGCCCGTTTGCCGTGGGCCTGCTGAGCACGTCCATCGGCGGTGCGGATTCCTTGCGCCAGGGCATGGCACTGGTCTGCGCGGCAACCATGGCGGCGGCGGCATTGGCGCTGGTGCTGGCGGTGCGCTGGCATGCCAAGGCAGCCGTTCGTAATGCGGGCCGTCGGGCAGAGCCTGCGGTGGCTGCGCCTTAAAACTGTGTTTGACTGGCCGATCACTCTGACAGCCTAACCCGCCTCGGCTGTTATTAGGGTGACTACCTGGCCTGAAGCCTGCATGGCGCCGGCATACCTCAAACGTTCAAGCCAATGTTGTCGAGAATTTCGGTTCCCCCGAAGCGGGCGGCGGCCAGGATGCGGATGGCCCCTTGCAATACATCCAGTTCCTGCAGCGTTTCGCTGAGCACCTGGGCATAGACCAGAGGCGCAACCGGCGCAATGATGCGGGTGACGATGTCGAGCACCCTGCCCGGATCGCGCTCGCCTGCTTCAACAGCCCGCGCTGCCGCCCGCAGCGCATTGGGCACGACCACGGCGGCGGCACGCTGCTCCGGCGTTAGCTTGGTGTTGCGGCTCGACAGTGGAACGCCGTCGCTGTCCCGCGCCGTCGGCACCACGACCAGCCGGTCCACCGGGAGCGACAGGTCGCTGATGACGCTGCGCATCATTACCAGTTGCTGCCAGTCCTTTTCACCCATGTAGCAGGAGCAGGTGCCGCTCAGGCTCAGGAATTTGGTCATGAAGAGCGCGACCATGTCCAGGTGGTGTGGCTCGGTCAGCCCGTCCCGGTGCATCGCTGGCGTCGTGACTCGGGTGTGGGGCGGCTGCGGATATATTTCTGCGCCGATCGGGATGTAGAGCAGGTCGAGGCCAGCGCCGCTGGCCAGGGCCGCGTCCCGGTCTTCATTGCGGCCGTAGGACGGGTTCGACGAACCGGCCCACGGAAAGCTCATGCTGCCGGTCCAGGTCATCAGGGCGATGTCATTGCCCGCTTTGGCCTGGCGCACCAGCGACAGATGGCCATCGTGCAAAGCGCCGCTGGTGCCTACCCAGCCGATCGAGCGGCCCTCGGCGCGGTGGGCCTGGAGCGTGCGCACGAGTTCGTCAACATGGCGGATCGTTTTCATGACATTAGCCCCGCACTGGCCAGGCCGACCGCCGCCGGCACGTCCAGCACACTGCACCAGCCTGTGCGCGGGGTGGCCACGATGCGCGGCAGCAGATTGACCGCCCGGGCCGCGTTGAGCGCGGACACATGGCTCGCATGCGGGTGCGAAACCGTTACGCCGAACACGACTTCAATGGACGGGCTTCCTTCGATGGCGACGCGCCAGTTTGGCTCGCCCTCCGATTGCCGCCAGCCATCGCCCAGCCCCAGTTCAGCGGTCTGCTCGTTCACCAGTTCGTAAAATGGTTTGCCGCCGGAGTAGGCAGTGAAAGTCCAGCGCGTTCCGGCGATGCTGCCTTTCTTGATGGCCAAACCGCTGGGCTGCAGCACCACGTCGCTAGAGGCGCGGCCGTATTCCTTGTTCGTCAGCCGCACGCCGTCATAGGCAATGCCCAGGCCGCGCGCGATGAGCTGCGCGGATTGGCCAATGCCCCATAGCCAGCCCGCATCGGCTGCGGAAGGCGGAGCGTGCGGGACCGGCGGCTCTGGCGGCACATCCTGGCCGAAGCCGAGGTGGTGGCCGAGCTGGAACGCCGACGGGTAGCCAGGCACATGGTTGCACTGCCGGGCGCGCACGAAGGTGACGTTGGCCGAGTAGCCAGATGCGAAGAGCGGCAGCACGTCGCTGATGAGGCCCGGAATATTGCCGCCGGCCATCAGCGCCGCGCCGCCTTCGGCGCCCGCCTTCTCGATCAGTTCATGATCTGGCTCGCCGGGCAAGAACCATCCGCCCATGCCGGTGTAGACGTTGGTGCCGGCGCGCAGAAACTTCGCCTTGATGCCAGCGTCCCAGGCAATACCGTGCCAGCTCAGCACGTCGGCCTTCAGCGCCACCAGCGCATCGACATCGCGGGTGGCGAAAACGCCAATCGACCCAATGCCGACAATTTCGCCGACGTCCCTGCCTTCTTTGTCCGCGCTGTGCACCAGCACGCCCACCAGTTCGAAGGCGGGATTGGACAGCAGCAGCTTGACGACCTCGCTTCCAACGCTTCCGGTGTAGCCGACAATTACTCTTAGCGCCATGTCTAGTCCTGGGTTTTTATGGTTAAGAAGGCAGTATGGCTACGCACTCAATAACTGTCAACTAGTCAGTTATTGATGTGGCCAAGGCGCGACTTCGAATAGGGGAGATTTGCTTGTCCAGCGCTTGTCGACGGCCTGGCCCGTTTGCGCTTGCTCGCTGGCATGGACCGGCAAGGGCAATTCCGCATTTCCCACAGACGGCCAAGTGCTTGCTCAGCGTTCGCCCGTGCGAATTTGGGTGCCGCTGGCTTATGGGTGGTGCAACACCCAGCCCCGGCTTCCCGGGGCGCGCGTCCAGCCATGCGAGGCTGTGCTGCCGCCATCGACCGGAATGGTCACGCCGCTCAGGTAAGAGGCCATGCCCGAGGCCAGAAAAGCTGCCACGTTGCCGATCTCATCTATCGAACCCATGCGGCGCATCGGCAGGTAGCGGTCACGCGAATCAATGTCTGCGGCGCTGGCCTGCGCATAGTAGGGGCTCAATCCCGGCGTATCGATCATGTCGGGCGCGAGCGCATGCACGCGAATGTCATGGTCGGCCAGCTCCAGCGCCATGCTGCGGGTAAAGCTCACCATGCCGGCCTTGCAGGCGGCATAGACCGCGTAGCCGGGCGCGGCGCGCAAGGCTTCGCTGCTGGCGATGTTGATGATGGTGCCGCCGCGCTGGCCGGCCATCATGACTTTGGCTGCGGCCTGAGTCGCGGCGAGCATGCTGATCAGGTTCAGGTTGATGTGCCTGTGCCAGCTGCGCTCGCTTTGTTCCATGAAAGGGACGGGGCGCCCACCGCCGGCATTGTTGGCCAGCACATCGATGCGGCCGAACATGCTTGCCACGCGCTGGACCATGGCGCGCACCTGCTCGGAGTCGGTCATGTCGGCCGGCACGAACAGCGCCCGCTGGCCGAGGGCGCGCACTGCCTCGGCCACGCGCTCGCCATTGACCGCATCAATGTCGGCAATCGCCACGTTGGCGCCCTGGCGCGCCACCGCCATCGCAATGCCTTCGCCGATGCCGTTGGCGCCCGCCGTGACAAGCGCCACCAAGCCGTCAAGTCTGTAATCGATGGCCACGTTCATCACCTACCTGTTCGTTCAGCAGCCAAGCTGAGCACTGGGGGCCGATGTTGCGCACAAGGCGATGACGGTGGCGTAGGCGTCATGCACCGCGTCGCCGATGCGCCCGCCCTTGCGCGCGTCGCCAATGGCCACGAAGGGCACGCCGGCAGCGGCTAGCGCCATCGGCAACTCGGGATCGGGTTCGCGGCCCTGCGCCATCAACACGCGGGCCGTGGCTACCTGCTGCAATGCGCCGTCGGCGCCGCGCATGCTCGCCATGCCTTCATTGCCGATGCATTCAAGGTGGGTTTCGGCGAGCAGCTTGACCAGGGGATTGCCCTGCAGGCGCTTGAGCAGCACGCTGCGGTAGATCGGCTCTGCGGCCCGGGCCAGGTGCCGCGCCAGGGAACGGCTGACCAGCAGCACCTCATGGCCGCGCTCGGCCAGGTATTCGGCCATCTCGCAGCCGGTTTCGCCGCCGCCATAGACTAGCATCGGCAGGCCGGGCTGGGGCGCCGGCAGGGCTGCGCCATCGCTCATCAGCAACTCGTAGGCATCCAGAACGCCGGCCCACTGCACGCCTTCGATGGGCAGCTGCTTGGGTCGCCCGCCATGTGCGAGTATGACCAGGCGCGTGCCGTCGGCAGCCAGCTGGCGCGCATCGGCCCGCGTGGCGGTGCGCACTGTCACCTCGCTGCCGGCCAGCTGATGCTCCAGGTAATGCTGGTACCAGCGCAGCTTGTCCTTGTGCGGGGGCGCTGCCGAAGCAATAAGCCCGCCGCCCAGGTAGGCTCTGGCTTCCTGCAATTCCGTGGCAAAACCGGCTTGTTGCAGCATCAGCGCTGCGGCCATGCCACCGGGCCCGGCACCCACCACCACCACGCGCCCGCCTGCACCGGGTGCAACCTGCGGCAATGCTTCCAGTTCTCGACCGGTACGCGGGTTCTCGGCGCAACCTACCACGCCATGCTCGCCGGAGCCCATGGTGACGCAGTAATTGCACGAGGTGCACGGGCGAATTTGAGCGACTTGCCCGTCCCGCGCCTTGCGCGCCCAGTCCGGGTCGGCCAGCAGCGGGCGGCCCAGGGCAATCAGGTCGGCGTCCCCCTCGCGCACTGCGCGCTCCGCCGTCTCGGGCAAGCGAATCTGGCCGACAGCGATTACCGGCACGCTGCTGGCCGCACGCAGGCGGCGCGCATACGGCAGCTTCCACCCTTCCGGCGACGACATCGGGTCGATCACATTTTCAAGCCCCGTCCACCCCAGCCCCATGGAGACATGGAGCGCATCGACACCGGCCGCCACCAGATGCGGCACGATGCGCTCCATGTCAGAGATGCCCAGGCCCAGCGGGGTGAATTCGTCGGCCGATAGCCGATAGATCAGCGGGCGGTCCCCGATAGCTTGCTTGACCCGGGCAATCACCCGTCGCGGGAACTCGAGACGGCGTGATTCATCCCCGCCGAACGCGTCGCTGCGCTGGTTGGTAAAAGGGGACAAAAAGGAAGTCAGCAGGTAACCGTGCGCACCGTGCAGCTCGAACGCCTGGTAGCCGGCGCGCACCCCCAGCTCGGCGGTGCGGCCAAAGCACTCGACCAGGTGCTCGATTTCGGCCACCGTCATGGCGCGCGCAATCAATGCGGTCGGGTCGCGGCGCGAGGGGACGTCGCTGGCGGTGACCGGCATGCCGCCCTCGACCAGGCCGCGCTTGGCGCCCTGGCCGCCGTGCTGCAACTGCATGCACGCCACGCTGCCCGCGCCGGTAATGGCTTCGACCAGGCGCTGGTGGCCGTCCAGGTGGCCGGCGTCCTCCAGCGTGAGCTGGCGGTGTTCGGAGCGTCCGCTGGCTGCATGCACGCAGCAGAACTCGACGATCACCATGCCGGTTCCCCCGGCGGCGCGGGCCCGGTAGAAAGCCACTTGCCGGGGAGTGACCGCGCCTTTCAGGCTGGCCAGGTTGGTGGACATTGGCGCCATCACAGTGCGGTTGGGCAAGGTCACAGAGCCGAGGCGAAATGGGCTGAAGAGATGCGGGAACTGCATGGGCTTGCGATAGTTGTATTGTTTAGCTGACAAAATGTCAGTTAATGCATTCTGCCATGCATTGCCGGCCATACGCAAGGCTGGCTGGTTGCTCCTTGCAACTGCAGATTGCCAAGCTCGTCAAAAAACAGAAGCGTGGTTGCCGCCGTCCACCACAATCCATTCGCCGGTGATGAAACCGGCCAGGTGGGAGCACAGGTAAGTAATCGTCGAGCCGATTTCTTCAGGCCGCCCAACGCGCCCGGCAGGAATCCGGTGACCGATGAACTCGTTGACCTTGTCACGTTTGACGCCCACTTTTTTTTCCAGGTAGTCAAACATGTTGTCGGTGCCGATCCAGCCCGGCGCCACGGTGTTGCAGGTGATGCCGAACTTGGCCACCTCGTCTGAAAGGGTTTTCATGAAGCCTGCGGCTGCGGGGCGGGTCGTGTTGGCCAGCATGTGCTGGATGTTGCCCACCGGCTCCTTGGCCGTCGCAGAGCCAATCGCCACAAAGCGTCCCCAGCCCTTTTCCTTCATCGCCGGAATCACCTCGCGCGCCAGGTGCACCACGGTCATGGCATAAATTTTGAAAAAGTGCTCAAAATCGTCGTCTTCAACGTCGTTGAAGTCGCCGGCCTTGTTTTCCGTCACGTTGCTGATGGCAATGTCCGGCGCGCCAAACTCCGCCGTAACGGCTGCCACCGCAGCGCGCACGCCGTCCCGCGTCGTCAAGTCCGCCGACACGCCCATAGCGCAGCCGCCGAGGCTGCGAATCAGCGCCACCGTTTCATCGATGGGCCCTTGCGTGCGTGCCACCACCGCAACCTTGCAGCCTTCGGCCGCCAGCATCAACGCGGCTTCGCGCCCCATGCCCTTGCTGCCGCCGGAGACAAAAGCCACCTTTCCAGAAATATTGAAATCCATAGTCGCCTTAATTTTTTAGATGGTGTTTAACTGACAATAAGTCAGGTAAATTATTTTGCTCGCATTGGAGGATCTTTGCAAGGATGACTGAAAGACTGGGGAAGCTACGTTGTAGATCAGCGTAAAAATTAGCATTAATGCATCGGTTTCAAGCTGGAAAAGTTATCCTCTACACACAAAAATATTATAAAAACTGACGATATGTTATATATTTAACGGGAATTGATGAATTTTTCTACGGTATTGGAGCAATGGACATGACGCGATTCGACAACAAGGTAGTGCTGATAACGGGCGGCGGGCGCGGCATGGGACGTGCCATTGCCAAGCGTTTTGCAGGCGCGGGTGGGCGTGTAGTGGTGTCAGCGCGCACAGCGTCCCGGGGTCAGGAAACCGTTGACGAGATTTGTGCTGCCGGCGGCGAAGCTGTACTGGTGGTGGGGGATATATCGGACCGACAGGCCGTCAAAAGCATGGTTGGCGCTGCTGCACATCACTATGGCCAGCTGGACATCGTGGTGCATTGCGCGGCAGACAACGCCCATGGCCGCGTCACCGACATGGACGAGGACGCTTTCGACACCCTGATCCGCAGCAATGTCCACTCGCTGTTCTGGCTGGCGCGCGATGCCCACGCCTTGCTGTCGAAAGCTCCCGATCTGGGGCGCTTGATATTGATCTCCTCGGGTTCAGCCAACCGCAACTACATTCCCGGCCTGATCCCCTACATGGCCACCAAGGCGTATATGAACGCCTTCGCCCGTGGCCTGGCGATGGAGATGGGACGCGACCGCATTCTTGTCAATGTGATTGAGCCGGGCATGGTGGCCTCTGACCGCATGCGCGAGCACCTCAACGAAGACATGGCGATGAAAATTGCGGCTCCTTTTCCGGTTCCCCGCCCCGGGCAGCCTGACGAGATTGCCGACGCAGTGATTTTCATGGCTTCCGCGCAGGCCAAATACATCACCGGTGCAAGCCTGTTGGTGGATGGCGGGGCCAGCATGGCGCCGCTGGGCAGTCTTGAGCAAGTGTTGAGCTGACGATCATGGCCTGACGCCCCGGTGTGTGCTGGGCTGGCGGCTGCAAACCCGAGGAGTTTGACGATGAATGAAATGCACAGCCTGTCCTGCGAAGCCATCCGGCACACCCTGGCAAGCTATACCTGGTCTGGTGACATGGGCGACGAGGCCGGCTATGTGTCCACCTTTGCGCCGGACGGCGTGCTTGCCATCAAAAACGGCGCTACCTATTGCGGACGCAAAACCATTGGCGAAGCCTTTCGTACCGGATTCGGGGCTAGTCCGGAGCAACTGGAGCAACGGCGCAAGGCGGGAGGGCGGTTTGCCCACCATGTGTCGAGCCTGCGAATTGAAATCACCAGTTCAAAAGATGCCAACTGCTGGGCCTATTTCGCTTTTGTGGGGCCAGACGGCTGGGACCATTGGGGTCGCTACACCGACCGCATGGTTTTGGCAGGGCAGCAGTGGCTGATCGCGCACCGCCGCGTCAGCATTGATGGCCATGCAGCAGCCTCAGCCCCCAATCAAACAAACCGCTTATAGGCTTTTCAGCGTCGGACTGTCGGTTTCGGGTTGGCGGCCCGGCGCCTGCGTCCCCGAACCTGCAGCCTTGCCCGCGTGTTTAGGGCTTTCAGGCGCGCCTGCTAAAAACACAAGTCGGACCAGATGCGCCAGGGCATCGTTGATTTTGCGCGTACCAAGCCCGCGCGCCACCACGGCCGGATCGGTGGAGGCCATCCGTTCCATGGCGCCATGCAGTACTGACGCCAGCGCAAACGCCTGGCTTAGTGTGGGCCGGGGCCGGCCGGCAGGGCAAGCCGCAATGATTTGACGGGCCAGCAAATCAATAAACGGTACGTAGGTGCTCATGCGCAGCGCCTCAAAGCGGGGGTCGCCCCGGTCGGCTTCAAGATTGCGAAAACGCAGGACCTGCCGGTGCAACTGCCATATTTCGTTAAAGCGCTCGACGAGGCGAAAGGCATGTTCTTGAAGTGTCGACGTATCGGCATCCCAAGGCTGCTGCACCACCTCATGCACCGAAGACATGGCGGCTCCTGCCTCGATAGCCAGGGCATACAGGATGTCGCGCACATCGACAAAGTACATGTAGAAACTGGCTGAAGACGTGCCTGCCTCCTTGGCAATGGCCACGGCCGTCAATTCGACCGGTGAATAGACGTCCAGCAGCTTGCGGGCCGCAAGCATCAATTTTTGCCGCGTTTCCACACCCTTGCGGCCAAGCGCCTGGCCTTGTTGATTTGTTTTGACTACTGTGGGGATGTCAGTTTTTTTCATGGAACATTGTTGCATCGAAAATTTGGAAAAAAGTTTTCAAAGTGTATGTCCGTTACCTTGCAGCAACGCAAGCATTTGATTTAACCGGCGAGTCCCTCAGCATTTACCCGTATTTTGTAAAAAACTGATTGACAGTCAGTTTCTGTTATTGCAAGGTACAGGTCTGACAAGAAAAAGTACCTTCAAGCGCAAGTTTTATTGCGACCGTGAAGGAAGTTGTGCAAGTGTAAAAGTAGGTCCTTTTTATGAATATTCGCAAGTTCGGCCATACGAAGCGCGTTGGTATGCATGCAGTCGCTGGCGCCATCGCAATTCTGGGTGCCGGCTCGGCTGCTGCCATCGAGCTCAACACCGGCAACGACGATGTCAAGCTGCGCTGGGACAACACGGTGCGCTACAACCTGGGCACGCGCATGGAGTCGCCCGACTCGCGCATCCTGGCCAGCCCGTCGTACGACGAGT
>JAQGMZ010000021.1 GCA_028292045.1 Polaromonas sp.
TAGTGTGCGGTATCATGCTGCTTTTCCTTCAGAATACTTGCGATGGAAGAAAAATAATAAACACAATTAATTTTTATTTTATTAAATAATGCAACACATTTTTAAAATCAATTCAGGTTATATTTTAATTAAATTTCAAATTTGGTTTTTTAGTTTAAGCATATGCAATCTTAGTATGGCTCTTAATGCCCAAACTACCCATCAATCCATTCAGCGCATTAAGAAAAAATTATAAGCAGTAAGGAAGGCCGTTGACCAATTTTGGCCTTTAGTTGGACACATACTAATGGTATGTGAGTGGTATGGTCCATCACCAGCATGTCCGCCTTGGTCAAATTGTCGATTCTGGATTTTAATTACTATGCCGGCAGCCGTGAGCTGTTTGAGCTATGGCTTTGCTTTCGTTGCTTGCAACCGATACTCGCACTTTGTCCAGTTGAACCGGTTCTTATTAATTAAAGTCTAGATTCTAAAGTTTTATAATATTTTTTCAGTTCAGTTCAGTTCAGTTCAGTTCAGTTCAGTTCAGTTCAGGAAGGTGGAATCGCGACGTTCCGTCTGATGCGATGACGACGTAAAAAAGATCTATCTGCTCGATGTGAAGATTGCGTGAAAGCTTCCAGTGACCGCACTGAATGATCGGGTTGAAGACCTAGGCTGGTATGACGTAAGGCCCTGCACAAAGGCAAGGTTTTCGCTAATGAGTTGACATAGGTTATGGCGAAGATAATCGACATGCTTGGGAAGTAAGCAGGAACAAATAGTCGCTTCCTGTCTCCCTATTTACGTTTTTATCCGGTTCATTTTGAATTCATCTTCCAATCCCTATCGTTTGCCATGCTGGTTGGCGGGAACGCTGTTTCTCATACTCCCCTGGCTTAACCCCTACACCGCCGGCCCCACCCCCAATGCCTGGCCACTGCTGCTTTCAGCCCTGTGCGCCGTAGTGCTGTGGTTCAGCCACCAAGCCCTCAACCCCAAACTAATCTCCACCGCCTGGATAACCGCTGCTGCAGCCAGCGTGCTGATCGCCTTGGTGCAATATTTTGGCTTTGCATCAACCCTGAACCCTTGGATCAGCCAGACTGCAGGCGAAGCATTTGCCAACCTGCGCCAGCGCAACCAGTTCGCCACGCTGACCAGCATCGGCCTGCTGGCCTTGATTGGCTGGCTGGGCTTGCAGGCAAGGGAACACCAGCACCTTCAAGCCTGGCGTGTGCCGGGCTGGGCTTTTGCGCTGGCTGTGCTGCTGGCCCTGGGCAATGCCGCCAGCAATTCACGCACCGGCCTGCTGCAGTGGGGGCTGATTGCCGTGCTCACGGCCTGGTGGACCTTGCCTGGCCGATGGCGGTTGCTGGTGTTTGCCTTGCAGGCCTTGCTGGCTTACGGCGTGGCGGTATTCGCATTGCCGTTGCTGCTGGAATGGGTCACCGGCCAGCAAAGCGGTGGCTTGTTCGGCCGGCTGGTGGGGGAGATACCGGTCTGCGCCAGCCGCAAGGCGTTGTGGTCCAACGTGCTGACGCTGATCGGCCAAAAACCGTGGGGAGGCTGGGGCTGGGGCGAGCTGGACTATGCGCATTTCATCACCCTGTACCCGGGGCCGCGTTTTTGCGAGATTCTGGACAACGCGCATAACCTGCCGCTGCACCTGGCGGTCGAACTGGGTGTGCCGGCGGCGCTTGCCGTGTGCGGCGGGCTGGGCTGGATGGTCTGGCGCGGCAAGCCATGGCAAGAACAAAATCCGGCGCGGCAGATGGCCTGGGGGGTGCTGGCGGTCATCGGGCTGCACAGCCTGCTCGAATACCCGCTGTGGTACGGGCCGTTCCAGATCGCCGTTGGCCTGTCAGCCTGGCTGCTGCTGGCCAGGCCCGGCGCGGCGCAGGCGCAGCGCCCGGGCCAGGACGACAAGCACAGCCGAAACAACCAACGCTTTGCGCCTTACGTGCAAGGCTTCACCGCGATGGCGCTGATCGCCATGTTGGCGGCTGTGGCCATGGACTATCAACGGGTGAGCCAGATCTACCTGCCGCCTGAAAAGCGCAGCGCCGCCTACCGCGACGACACGCTGGCCAAGGTGCGCGACACCTGGCTGTTTCAGGCGCAGGCGCGCTTTGCCGAGCTCAGCATCACGCCGCTCACCCCTGGCAATGCCGCCGCCCTGCATGACATGGCTACCCAACTGCTGCACTATTCACCCGAACCGCGCGTGGTTGAAAAAGTGATTGAAAGTGCGGTCATGCTGGGGCGCAATGACGAAGCCTTGTTCTACCTGGTGCGTTACCGAGCGGCTTTTCCCAAAGAGCATGCGCGCTGGGTTGAGGGCAATGCCTTGGCTGGCGCAATTCCTGGCACCAAACTAAAGCCGTTCTGACAGGGGATTGACGTGTTGTTTGAATAGCCCACAGCTGGCTCGACAGCAAGGGCAACTTGTGCATCAAACTGTGACATCTGGTTTCTTCTGCCGCTATGTCGCGCTATGGTGCGCATATGACTATCAACAAGCGTCAGGGAGCCGTCTTCGCGTCGGGAATGGTGATTGGCACGGTAACGGCCGTGGTGATGGCTGCCGGGCTGTTAGCGGATACGCCGCCGGTATCGGCCTTGGACGGCAGCGTAAAAAATGCGGCCGCCCCGCAGGCATCCGGCCAGGTGGCCACCTGCCCGCCGGAGCCTGCAGCAGCCATGGCGGGTCAGGCAGACGGGCAGTTTCCTTTTCAAGCCAACGTGTCCGGGCTCACGGCCAACGAGATCGAATCGTTCATCGTGATCGGCAGGGACGCGGTGGCGGCCGGCCGGCTGCGGGACGCGGAAGTGGCTTTTTTGATGTCGTGCCACGTGGCAGACAAGTTCAAGGGCGCGAATTCGCTTGAATCGGCCGATGCCAAGTCCCAGCTCGGCGGCCACTATGCCCGGCTGGCGCTGGGGGGCGGCGCAGCGGGCCGGGCCAGTCGCCCGGAATTCCTCAAACGTGCGGAATTCCTGTACCTGGACAGCTTTAATATTTACGCAAGCATGTACGGTCCGGCCCATGAGAAGTCGCGGTCTGCGGCAGACGGCCTGGCTGCCCTGCGCCACCAACCCCTGGCGCAAGCCGGGGCGGTCGCCGAAACCAGGCCGGTGGCGACTCTAGCCCCGGTGGTTGAAAAGCCATTGCCGCCGGCCAACGCGCCGCCCCGCAAAGCCGAAACGGCCAAAGCTGCCTTGCCCGCGCCGCAAGTCCAGCCTGTGCAAAGCGCTTCGCTGCGGCCCGAACCCAGTTTCGACTGCTCGCGGACGCGCACAGCGTCTGAAAAAATGGTCTGTGCGGACGCCGAGCTATTTCAGCTCAACCACGAACTGGGCCGCGTGTACGCACGCGCCAAAAATGCCACCGCCGACCGTGCCGCTTTCCGGCGCCAGCACGACCTGGAATGGAGCAGGCGCGAGTCGATCTGCCGTGACCGGGGTTGCCTGGTGCGCTGGTATGCCTACCGCCGCGACCAGTTGATGAGTGAAATTGAAGGACGCACCCAGCCCCAGTCGCAGCCCCAGTCCTGGCGGCGCTGAAGAACACCGCTGGTACCGGGCAGGCAAGCCGGGGCGGCAAGCTTAGCTTTTCGAGTGATGACCCCAAAGGAGAAAACGATGAGGAAACGGTTGACGCTGGCTGGTTTGGCAGCCTTGATTTTGTCGGGATGCGCCATGCCGTACCTGCCTGCACCCATGGCAACCGCTGCAACGGTGGCGCCCGCCAGTCCAGCCGACCGCAAGGCTTTGCTGGAAGCCCAGTCGCGCGGGTTGCGTACAAAAATTGTTCAGCTCAAGCAGGAAGTCATGGTGTTCGAGGGCATGCTGACCGATGTGGAGCGCCGGGCAGCCATGTCCCAGGTTTCCCTGTCCAGCCTGCCCAGCACCGAAGTCGCGCCAAAAACCAGCGTTGCCACCACCGCCCCGCCGGCGCGCCGTGAAGACGACCGCCTTTCCGTGACCGTGCGGCCCGAAGCGGTAAAACCCGCAGAAGCCCGCAAAAAACCGCAGCAACGGTGAATTGCGGGGCGAGGCCGGACCCGGCGGCCAAGCCTTTCTTGCCAGCCGGGTCAATGAAAGCAGCTGTGCATCAAGCGCTTACAAAGCTGCCCGACTTGCCGCCATGCTTTTCCAGCAGCTTGCAGTCGGTCATCGTCATGCCCCGGTCCACCGCCTTGCACATGTCGTAGGGCGGAGCTAGTGCGTTGATATATATAAGTTTTTTTCTTCGGTGTTTCTGAAAAATTCACATTTTTGGCCCTCTACTGGGACAAAATTGGGCCAAGAATCTTCATTTATTTCATCGGCAATTGCAATGAGTTTGCATGATTTCAAGTGCCCAACAATGAACTGTAACTGAAGTCGATGCCCAGCGATTTGATGGGAACTCTACCCATGGTCGCCATGAACATGCCAATTCTTGCCAAGCAGGTTAAGGCTCAGACGTGCTCCAGCATTGCTCAGATCGGCTCACCATCAAATTCCATATCCACGTACCTCTCACTGGTGAACTGACCAACAGAAGGTCACGAAAACCAACTGGTTTCAGAAAACATACCTGTTATCTGGAAATTCTTGCCAGAAGGTTCGATACGCTGGTCTTGTGCCAGATGCCTCCACGCGGCGTCAACATACCCCGTTCATTGAACGCCTTGGCGATGCCGCCCAGCGAAATGATGCCTTCCGACTTCAGGGAATCGATAACGGGCTGGAGATTGGCTGCGTGAAGATCGGCTTTGGTTTTGATGACCGACAGGGCTGCTGTATTGCTTTTGGCGGCCTTCAAGAGAGCAGCGGCACCATTTGGGTTTCCCAGCACCTTACCCCTGCGCTTGGCCGCTTGCAACGCTTCCTTAGTGCGTTTGGAAATGGCTTCAGCTTCTTGCTGCGCGACAAGTGCCATGATCCCGATGGTCAGGTTGTTGGCTTGGGGCAGATCGGCAGCGACGAACTTGACGCCAGCATCCTGTAGCGTTATCAGGAAGGCAGCGTTACGGCTCAGCCTGTCGAGCTTGGCGATGACTAAAGTTGCGCCTGTCACTTTTGCAAGGTGCAGTGCCTTAACTAGTTCGGGTCTAGCGTTGAGTTTTCCCGTCTCGACCTCGGTGAAGGTGGCCGTGATGCTGGCCGACATCGAGGATGCGTATTGCTCTACTGATTGGAGTTGGGCATCCATCCCCAGACCTGATGAACCCTGACGGGCTGTGGACACGCGCAGGTAGCAGACAATTTTTTTCATACTAAACTTTTCAAAAGTTGTACAAAATCGACAGGTTTCCCATCGGGCTGTACGAACGAATAAAAAGAATCAGAGGGTAGTCGCATCTGTGGATAAGTGGGTTGTGTGGCTGATTTCATTGAAGAGAAAAATGGCCCTTGCATCCCACAAACTACAGTTCTGCATCCCAGAAACTACAGTTCTGCATCGCACAAACTAAATCCCTGTAACCCAAAAACCACTTTCGGGTAACCCACACCTACTACATCAACTGACCGTACCACATCGAGCTTTGGGTATAAAACCGACTATCGGTCCTTACGCTATTTTATATTGCGCGACACACCCAACTTGTCGGGAACTGAAACTGTCGAATCTAGGTTTCCCGATACCCTCATTCAAGCAGCCTCACTGGCTAGGTGGCAACAAACTTCGGACAGAATCCGATGATGAAAGACATGTACCAAATCTATTACTTATCATCGGACAGAGCAAAGCCCCGTTAGATGATTCCCCCATTAAAAATATCTTAGGAGTTAACCTATTGGATACTTTGTTGGTCTGAAATCATAGTAACGGGGCAAGATTAAGGCGCAAGCCTTGCACCCCGTCCAAGGGGTGCCCTATCATTAATGTTGAGTTTGTTGTTGAAATTAATCAGTTTTTGAGAATTTCCGTATTCTGCGGTTGATCACAGGTCGTACTTTTCGCGCATCCATTTTCTACATAGTAGAACTTAACCGGGTTATCGACTGAGTTTTATCCATCACATTGCTGCGATCACAGACTCCCATACCGCGATTGGTCATCAAACGGTATAACTGTGCTTATATATCATCTTTTTCAAGAAGTCGTTTCATTGCAATCTGGCGGATGTGCAATCCTGCGGGGCTTCAATTAACAGGCCGGTCAACGTCATTCTGTGCGGGCTCCCCCCCGGTTTTTTACAAGAACATTTCGTAATTAAATTTGATCCCTAATTTCTGCACGGTGGCTAGGATTTGGCCGGTCAACGTCAGGCAAGTGCAACCAGCATGACGCATATCTTATTTAATGTATTCTGAATCTCCAAGCTGGGTGGAGTCGCACATTCTTGTGTAATTATACCACATTCAACGGAAATTTGTCTTGTGATTATTGGCAATACAAAAACTTTTTAAATTTACTGCATTTTTTCGATGCGAAGTTAACTGGGCACTTCCCTGTGACCGTTCCACCAACTCTCTAGAAGGCCCTACACGCCCCCAGAACGGCTCACCCTGCCTATCACCATTAGGAGGTTGTTCGGTGGCACTACGCGCCTGTAATACAAAAACCCTAAAATACCGATTTTGAACCAAGTCTTTGCTTGCGATAAAAATCACCACAGCTTTCCATTCAAGAACCACTCACTCGCAGCATTAAATATGATTATTTAAATCGTTTTTCTAGTATGCATGACTACAACCTAGGCAGCGATGACTTTGACGATGATTTCGATCAGTGGTTGATCAGTGCTGGTCCTGAAAAGTCTGCTGTTAGAAAAAAACTGTTTACGACGATCGAGGAAGAATCCTATCGACCCAAACCATTGAAGATCAGGAAATCAAAGTTTGATGAGTATGGAAATGAAATTGAGGATGATGGCTATCGCAACCCCGGTGGTGGAAATGGAAGACCACCTTCAACAAATCCTGCATCCAAGTCGATATCTATAAGGATCACACCTTCACAGCACGAGAAATTCTTGTTACTTGGTGGATGCCGATGGATAAAGAAGATTATCGATGAAGCAGATATTATTTT